>NZ_BAAJAO010000010.1:0-135909 GCF_057554405.1 Rosettibacter sp. KY25
TGGGAATTAGTTTATGTAGAAGAGTATGAGACAAAGAAGGAAGCATTTAATCGAGAACAAGAAATTAAGAAGAAGAAAAGCAGGAAATACATAGAAGAGTTAATATCAAAAGCACAGGGTTGAGAGCGCTCCAATGCAATCGGAGAGGTCAGGGGTTCGAATCCCCTCAGCTCCACAATTTTCATTTCGTAATAGTTCTCCTTCCCGTGCAATCCAGAGCAATTTTAATTCTTGAGTATTGTTTTTTAATTAATTAGTTTTTCTTTGAAATTAAATTAAGAACAATATGATTTATCATCTCTCAACAATTTTGTGAGGGTAATATGCCTTTCGGTACACAAGCAGAATATACATTTAATTTGCTTTTTAAGAATCATCCTCTGCCCATGTGGATTTATGATTTAAAAACTCTAAAATTTCTTGAAGTGAATAATGCAGCAATCGATAAATATGGTTACTCAAGAAAAAAATTTTTAAGCATGACAATAAAAGATATAAGACCAAAAGAAGATGTGCCGAGACTTCTTCAAGATGTAAAAAAGAAAAGACCTGCTTTGCAGCATTCAGGATTATGGAGGCATCAATTAAAAAATGGTAATATAATTTTTGTAGATATCACTTCGCATAAAATTAAATATAACGGGAAAGATGCTGTTCTTGTAATTGCAAGAGATGTTTCCCGCGAAATATTAATGAATGAAAAAATGGAGAAGTTCAATAAGCTTTATTCATTTTTAAGTGATGTTAATCAGACCATTGTTAGAGTTAAAGAACAAAAAAAATTATTTGAAAAGATATGCAAACTTTCTTATGAAAAAGCTAATCTTTTATGCTGGATTGGTTTAATAAATAATGACAATTTAGAAATTACAGCTTGCAAAGGATTTAGACGGAGTTTTATTAACAAACAAAGTAATTTATTGAAAGAAAGTTCTTACAAAAAGATAATCAACAAAATTCAAAGAAGTAAAAAATATGTTATTCTTAACAGCATTAATAAAACAATTGATTGGGAGGTTTATAAAAGATTTAACATAAACTCTATTGGGTTTTTCCCGCTGATCATTTCAAAAAAAGTTGTAGGAATTTTAGCTCTGTATTCATCATTAATAAATTTCTTTGATGCTGATGAAATAAAACTTTTTAAAGAAATGTCATTGGATATTTCTTTTGCACTGGATTTTTTGAAGAAAGAATCAGAAAGGAAAAAAGCTGAAGAACTATTTCATCTTAATGCTGAACTTTACATGAATCTTTTTGAAACCTCTCCAGTGGGAATTATTCTTGAAGATGTAAATGGAAATATAATTGATGTCAATAAAAAGTTTTGCCAGATAATGGGCTATAGCCGAGATGAATTACTAAAAATGAATGTTAGAGAATTTCAAACAGAAAATAAAATTAATCATGTTGAAAAAAATATTAAGAGGTTGCTTGCAGGAGAAATACTTGATGTGGAAATTACTTCATTGAAAAAGGGGAAGCAGCCTATTTGGGTTCATCTTGTAGAAAGAAAAGTTAAATTGCCTGATGGTCGAACTGCAATTTTATCAATAGCTGAAGATATTACAGAAAGAAAAAAAGCTTATGAACTACTGCAAGAAAGTGAAGAAAGATTTCGTTCATTGTATGAGAATTCTACAATTGGACTTTATAGAACAACCCCAGATGGCAAAATTTTACTTGCAAATAAGACACTAATTAATATGCTTGGTTACTCATCTTTTAATGAATTGAGTCAAAGAAATTTGAATTATGAAGGATTTCATCCTGCTTATGAAAGAAAAATATTTATTGAGAAAATAGAAAAAGAAGGAATAATTCGAGGTTTAGAATCTGCATGGAAAAGAAAAGATGGAAGCACAATCTACGTGCGTGAAAGTGCTCGTGCAGTAAGGGATGCAAATGGTAAAACTTTATATTATGATGGAACAGTTGAAGATATAACTGAACTAAAGAAAATTCATGATGAATTGGTTGAAGCTAAAGAAAAAGCAGAATCTGCTAACAAACTCAAAGATGCATTTATTGCAAATATTTCTCATGAAATTAGAACACCATTGAATGGAATTCTTGGTATGGTAAGTTTAATTAAAGAATCATTTGAAAAATATATTGGAGAAGAAGAAGAACAATATTTTGTGAGCATCGATAACTCAAGCAGAAGAATTATTAGAACTGTGGACATGATTTTAAATTATTCAAGACTTCATATTGGTGAATTTCCAGTTGAAATGAAAAAGGTTAATATAACATCAATAATTAATAATCTTTTTCTAGAATTTAAATCCGCAGCAGCCGTAAGAAATATCGACTTTACTTTTGAAAATAATTGCGGCGAAGTTTTTCTTTATCTTGATGAATACTCATTTACTCAAACAATCTCGAATTTGATTGATAATGCAATTAAGTATACAAAAAAAGGTTATGTGAAAGTTATTCTTGATAAGAATGAAAATGATGAAATTATTGTGAGCGTGAAAGATACAGGCATTGGAATAGGCAAAGAATATCTAAAGAATATATTCGAACCTTACGTTCAGGAAGAAATGGGCTATGGAAGAGCCTATGATGGAGTTGGATTGGGGTTGGCACTTGTAAAAAAATTTGTTGATTTGAACAGAGCAAAAATTAATCTTGAAACAAAAAAAGGAGTGGGAACAACATTTACGATTAATTATGGTAAAGCATTACAAAGCTAATAAATTATTCTAATTTTTTTATTATTTGAGAAATCTGTTCTGCAGCTTGTTCAAGTTCTCTTAATCTTGTTTCTAATTTATAAATTCTGTAAGACTCAATTGATTCTTTTCCGCCAAGAAGCCAGTTTATATCGCAACCAAGTCTAAGGAGCTTTATTAAAATTTTTGCTCCGGGTTCTCGTTTGCCACTAATATACTGCTGAAGCTGTTGAGGGGATATGTTCATTGCATCGGCAAGTTTTTTGAGCTTGCCAAATTTCTTCTTTGCAAAAATTCTAATCCGTTCTCCAATACTGAATTGATTTTCTTCATTGAATAAATCAAAATCTTCCTGATAAGCTTCATCAAATAAATTTAGTTCGAACTGATAATCGTCAATTATCTCTTTTATTTTTTTGTATAGTTCATCATCAAAAGGATAATGCTCATTGAGTAAGTAATTCAATGTCTGGGTTTTTATTCCAATTTTTTCTGCAATGTAACTAAGTTTAATTCCATAGGTGTGAATTAAATATTTTATCTCTTCTTGCTTTGTCATTATCTCTTAGCTTTATCGTTGTCATTTGAAAAATAGTAAAATTTAGATTAAATGTTAACTTTTCAATTAATCTTTTTTGAAAATGAATTAATAATTATTTGAAGAATAAAAAAGTTTTATCAAAAATTTTATTTCAATATTTTAGTTTCATGGAATTATTTTCTATTAATGACGACCATAAATATATTCTAAGGCTTGCACTACCTGCAATTGCAGGCTTGTCAACACAAATGGTTGTATCACTCGTTGACACTGCAATGATTGGACGCCTTCCAGATGCAAAATATTACCTTGCTGCTATGGGCATTGGAGTGCTTGCAACTTGGGCAGTTGTAAGTTTTTTTTCAAGTCTTGCAACTGGAACTCATGTTCTAATTGCAAGAAGGTATGGTGCAAAAGATTATGAGGAATGCGGTAAAGTTCTAAATACATCATTACTTCTTTCTCTTCTAATTGGAATAATCATCAGTTTACTCGTAGTTCTTTTTGCTAATGATATTGCAGATTTTTTTGCCGTTGATAAAAAAGTTGGAATTTATGCTGGTGAATATTTGCATTATCGATTTTTAGGTATCCCATTTTTTTTGATGACTGTATCTTATCGCGGGTTTTATTTTGGTATCGGCAAAACAAAAATTTTCATGTATTCAGGTGTGCTCGCAAATTTTCTTAACATTATTTTTAACTACATTTTGATTTATGGTGCATTTGGAATTAAAGGGATGGGATTGGCAGGTGCGGGCTTAGGTTCAACTCTTGCAACTTTTTGCGATGCACTTTTTTATTTTGGTGTTTCACTTCTTCCTACATATCGACATAGATACAAATATTTCAGGAATTTCAAATTTGTGAAAGATATTGCAAATTCCATCATTAAAATTTCTCTCCCTGTCTCTCTTCAAAATATTTTTATTCTTATTGGATTCTTAAGTTTTATTGCAATCACAGGATTTATTGGCACACTTGAACAAGCAGCAAGCAATATTGTTTTCTCTTCATTATTAATTTCACTTATGCCTTGCTTTGGTTTTGGAATTGCAGTTCAAACTCTTGTAGGAAATAGTTTAGGAAGCGGAAATATTAAACTTGCAAAACATTATGGTTTTGAAACAAGCAAAATAGCAGCAATTTATACTCTGTTTGTGGGAATTATTTTTATTTCTGTCCCAAGAGCAGTTTTAATTCTTACAACAAATGATTATAAAGTTATTGAAACAGCTGTTCCTGCATTAAGAATTGCTGGATTTGGCCAGATTTTTTATTCATTTGGTGTTGTGCTTGCTAATGGACTGCAGGCTGCAGGTAAAACATTTTTTGTAATGATGGCAGAAGTAATTGCAAATTGGTTTGTATTTGTGCCTATTGCTTTCTTTCTTGGTGTAATTCTAAAATTAGGTTTAATTGGGGCATGGCTTGCACTTCCATTTTATGTTTTACTTTATGCAGGAATTATATTTCTCAAATTTCTATTTGGAAATTGGGATGGATACAAAAGAGTTTAGTTTAATTACTTGACAAAAAAATTTTTCTAAGATATATTGCCAACGTAAAAATTATGATGAAGATTAAATTCAACATATTACTAATCACAATAATTTCCTCTGTGATTTTCGCTGGGGCGCAATTAATTTATTTTAATGCAACAAGTAAAGATGGAAATGTAATACTTGAGTGGAAAACTTCTACTGAAACTAATCTAAATTATTTTGTGATTGAAAGAGCAACAGCATCAGGAGGATTCATTCCTATTGCAAGAATTGAACCTCGTGCCGACAGAACTTATGAATTTATAGACCAAACCGCATTTAAATCTTCTGATGCAGTTTATACTTACAGATTAAAAATTGTAGACAATGACGGAACAGTTACTTATTCAGCTCCTGTTTCAGTTGCACATAGTGTATCAAGTGTTAAGAGAACGTGGGGAAGCATAAAAGCATTATTCCGTTAAATAACTTCTCATTTATTCCGTTCATAATTCCACAAAAAGATTTTATAAAATGTTGAAAATTAATTTGCCTGTTTATCTCGCATCAAAATCACCACGAAGAAGAAAATTATTAAAACAGCTTGGTATTAACTTCAAAGCATTCTCAGTCAATCTTAATGAAGAAATATTTGACGGAGAACATCCCGCAGCTACAGTAAAGCGCCTTGCCAATTATAAATTTGAAGAGGCATTAAAAAGAAAAAGAGATGGAATTATAATTACTGCAGATACAATAGTTGTTTTGAATAAAAAAATAATTGGAAAACCCATTGATGAAAAAGATGCATTCAGGATTTTGAAACTCTTAAGTGGGAAAACACATACTGTTTACACAGGTTTTGTAGTTTGTAATGTTATAAAGAATAAAAAGATAGTTGATTACGAAAAAACAGAAGTTACATTTAGAAAAATTACCGATGAAGAAATTAAAAAATATATTTCAAGCGGAAGCCCGATGGATAAAGCAGGAGCTTATGGGATTCAGGATGATTTTGGAGCTGTGTTTATAAAAAAAATCAATGGATGTTATTACAATGTAGTAGGTTTGCCGCTTGCAAAAGTTTATCAGGCACTTCAAAAAGTTTTATAAATTTTTGTAAAATCATCAATTTGGTTTTTGATTTATTCTGATTAATTTTGGTTTGGATATTTGGTTGATATATCCACTAAGAAAATTATAATGTGAATAAAATTGGAGTATTCATGGCTAAGTACAAAAAAATTATCGTTCCATCTGAAGGTGAAAAAATTACAATTACTGATGGAAAACTTTCGGTGCCTGATAATCCAATAATTCCTTTCATTGAAGGTGATGGCACTGGACCAGATATCTGGTTCGCATCTAAAATGGTTTTTGATGCAGCTGTAGAAAAAGCTTATGGTGGAAAAAAGAAAATTGTTTGGATGGAAATTTATGCTGGCGAGAAAGCAGTAAAAACTTATGGCAAAAATCAATGGCTTCCAAAAGAAACCCTTGAAGCAATTAAAGAATTTATTGTTGCTATCAAAGGTCCACTTACTACTCCTGTAGGTGGTGGAATAAGAAGTTTGAATGTTACGCTTCGACAAGAACTTGACTTATTTGCATGTGTTAGACCAGTCAAATATTATTCAGGAACGCCAAGTCCAGTCAAACGCCCGAAAGATTTGGATGTTGTAATCTTTCGTGAAAATACTGAAGATGTTTATGCAGGAATTGAATTTAAAGCCAATTCTATAGAAGCAGAAGCATTAATTAATTATATCAACAAAAAGTTTGACAAAAACATTCGTAAAGGGTCCGGAATTGGCATAAAACCAATGAGTCAGTTTGGTACTGAAAGACTAGTGAAAAAAGCTATTGAATATGCAATTGAAAATAAAAGAAAAAGTGTAACCCTGGTTCATAAAGGAAATATTATGAAATTTACAGAAGGGTCGTTCAAAGAATGGGGCTATGAAACTGCAAAAAAATATTTTGGCGATATTACAATTACAGAAGAAGAATTATGGAAATCCTATGACGGCAAAATTCCTGAAGGTAAAATTTTGATTAAAGACAGAATTGCAGATAGTATGTTCCAGCAAGTTTTATTAAGACCAGATGAATATGATGTTATTGCCACACCAAATTTAAATGGTGATTATTTATCCGATGCATGTGCTGCACAGGTTGGAGGTTTAGGAATTGCACCGGGTGCTAACATGAGTTACTATCATGCTGTCTTTGAAGCAACTCACGGAACTGCACCAAAATATGCTGGTCTTGATAAAGTTAATCCAGGTTCAGTTATCCTATCTGGGGTTATGATGCTAAATTATCTTGGCTGGAAAAAAGCAGCAAAGTTGATTGAAAAAGCATTGAGCAAAACAATTAAAGCAAAAACAGTTACTTATGATTTTGCAAGATTGATGAAAGGAGCTACAGAATTAAGCTGCTCTGATTTCGCAAGAGAAATTGTTAAAAATATGCAGTAAAAAGTTATAAGCAGGGGAAGAAATTAAATCTTTCCCCTGCTCTTAATTTATTTTCCACATTAAAATTATAACTCATCATATTTTATTACTTTTCTTAATCGATAATTCTCAATATTGATTCCTAATTTTTACTTTTAATAAAAATTTCAAATTCTCTAATCGATTTTAGTTAATTATTTAGAAATTCTTCTGGTATAGGTTTTGCTAAATGAAACGGCTTTTTTTTGTAATTTTGTTAAAATAAAAGGAAAAAGTTTTTATGGCAGAAGAAAAATTAAAACTGGAAGATTTACTTGGCAGCGTTCAAAGAAGTGAGGATTATGACAGAATTGATTATGTCGCAATAATTGGCGGCGGTGTAATGGGACAGGGAATTGCCCACACAATTTCTGCAGCTGGTTTGGATGTTGTGATTATTGAAAAAGATGAAGAAAGAATTGAAAAGTCCAAAGAGAGTTTGAAAGCATCGATGGAAAGAGAAATTGCACGCTGGGCAATGACACAAAGTGAAATGAAATCTATTCTTTCAAGAATCAAATGGACAACAGACAGAAATGATATTCCTGAATGTGACCTTGTAATCGAAGCTGTTGACGAGAATTATGAATTAAAGCAAAGAATCTTTAAAGAATTAGATGCCATTGCAAAACCACAAACAATTTTTATATCTAACACTTCTACACTAAGCCTTACAAAAATTGCAGAAGTAACCAATAGAAAAGATAGAATAATTGGAATGCATTTTTTGAATCCTGTTCCAAAAGTTCCGCTTGTTGAACTAATTCGTGCACTTGATACTTCTGATAAAACAGTAGAAATAATTAAAAAATTTGCAGCTCGAATTGGCAAAACCCCTATTGAAGTTTATGAATATCCTGGATTTGTAACAACAAGAGCAATTGTGCCTTTGTTAAACGAAGCAATGCATATCTTACTTGAAGGTATTGCATCAGCTAAAGATATTGATACTGCAATGAAGCTTGGTTATAATTTCCCGATGGGTCCGCTTGAAATGGCTGATACAATGGGTCTTGATGAAGTTCTTGCATGGATGGAAACTTTATGGCATAGTTTAGGAGAACCTCGTTACAGACCATGCCCAATTCTTCGTAAACTTGTTCGTGAAAGAAAATTAGGTAAAAAAACTGGCGAAGGTTTCTTCAAATATGACGCTGAAGGTAAAATAATTTCTTAAAAATTGGAGATAACATGAAAGTTTTAGTTCTTAATTGCGGAAGTTCTTCTATTAAATATCAATTTATTGATACATCTACTCAAATTGCATTAGCAAAAGGGATGGTTGAAAGAATTGGAATGTCGAGCGCAGTTTTAACTCATACTCCTTATGGAAAAGAGAAAATAAGAATTGTTGGAGAAATTTTAGACCACACAATTGCTATTGAATATGTTATTGCTGTTTTGTTAAGTCCTAATCATGGAGTAATCAAAGACAAAAAAGAAATTGATGCTGTAGGACATCGTGTGGTTCATGGCGGCGAAACATTCTCAGGCTCAGTTTTAATTACAAATGAAGTTATGAATGCAATCAAAGAAAATATTGAACTTGCACCTCTTCATAATCCGCCAAATATTAAGGGAATTTTAGCAGCAAAAGAACATCTGCCAAATACACCACAAGTTGGTGTCTTTGATACAGCATTTCATGTCAAAATGCCACCAAGAGCTTATCTTTATGGAATACCTTATGAACTTTATCGAAAGTATAAAATTCGTCGTTATGGTTTCCATGGCACTTCACATCGTTATGTTTCAGAAAGAGCAGCAAAATTAATTGGTAAACCCATCGAAGAATTAAAAATTATTACTGCTCATCTTGGAAATGGTTGTTCAATGGCTGCAGTTGAGGGAGGAAAATCAATCGATACAACTATGGGTTTTACTCCTCTCGAAGGTTTAATTATGGGAACAAGAAGTGGAGATATTGACCCTTCGATTATTCTTTATATCATGGCAAAAGAAGGTTTATCTCTTTCGGAAGCTAATACTTTATTAAATAAACACAGTGGCTTAATTGGAATAAGCGGTGAAAGCAGCGACATGCGCGAAATTGAAGAAGCTGTTCTTGAAGGGAATAAAAAAGCAAAAAATGCTTTTGATGTTTTTAACTATCGAATTAAAAAATATATTGGAGCTTATACAGCAGCAATGAATGGCTTGGATGCTCTGGTATTTACAGGAGGAATTGGCGAAAATTCTGTAATGGTTCGTAAAGAAGTTTGTTCAAATATGGAATATCTGGGAATTAAACTTGATGAAAAACGAAATGAAAATGTTGAAGGCGAATGTTTAATTTCTGCAGATGATTCCAAAGTGAAAGTATTTAGAATTCCTACTAACGAAGAATTGGTTATAGCACTTGATACAGAAAAAATTGTCAGCGAACAACGGAATCAAATGTAATTCAAAAATTTTTTCGTAATGTTCGAGGTCACTAAAATTTTAGTGACCTTTTTTATTTTTCATTAAAGAAATTAATTCTTTCTTAAATTTACGATTGCAATTATTGGTTAATTTATTTTGAAAATACTCGTTATTAATATCAAATATCTTGGTGATTTAATTATTTCAACTCCTGCTTTAAGAGCACTTCGCAATAACTATCCTAATGCTGAAATAATTGTTATGGTTCGAAAAGGATTTGAAGATGTTTTTCGATATAATACAAACATTAACCGAGTAATTTCTTTTAATCCACAAATTAAAGGAAAGAAAAATTTTAAAGACATTATAGAAGGCTTCAAATTCATTTTTCAAATTAGAAAAGAAAAATTTGATGTTGTTATTGCTCTGCATCCAGGCGATAGAATTGCCTTATTATCCTGGTTTTCAAAAGCAAAGATAAGAATTGCACCGCGAAAGCAAAGCTTCTCTTTTTTATTTAACAGAAAAGTTGATGTGCAGGAAGATACAATTAGTTACATTGATTATTATAATAAAATTGTTGAGTCGTTTCATGTTAATATTAAATCAAAAGAAACAGAATTTTTTATTTCAGAAAATGAAATTAAATGGGCTGAAGAATTTTTTATAAATAATTCTTTAAATGGAGGAAAAGTTCTGTGCATTCACCCAGGTGCAAGTGAACCATCTAAGATATGGAAAAGAGAAAATTTTGTTGATTTAATAAAAATGTTGAAACAAAATACCAGCTTAAAAATTTTACTTATATCAGGACCAAGCGATTTACATATTTGCAATTCAATCTTAGACGAAATTGATGACATCGCATTTTATTACTCGGAAAACATTTTAAATACGGCTGCATTAATTAAAAAATCTTCACTTTTGTTAACACATGACACAGGCACCCGTCATTTAGCTGTAGCATTAAAAACTCCAGTTCTTGCTTTAATGCCAGATGATAATGCAAGTTGCTGGAATTTTTATACACAAAAAGATGGACATTATTCATTATTAGGGAAAAGAATTAAAAGTGAAAATGAATCTTTCTTAAGCAGCATAGAAGTTGAACAAGTTTATCATAAAATTGGAGAAATATTAAATCAATGGTAAAAGAAAATGTAAAGAATATTTTAATAATAAAATGGGGTGCATTGGGAGATTTAGTAGCAAGTACTTCTGCAATAAAAACTGTAAGAGAAAATTTTCCGCACGCACACATTACACTTTTAACAAATAAACTTATGACTCAAATTATTCCACCAAAATTTTTAGTTGATGAACATATAATAATTAATACTGATAGAAATAAAATTGTAGATTCAGCATTTAAGCAATTATTAATTATTCTAAAACTTCGAAAGAAAAAATTTGATTTAGGCATAAACTTAAGATGGACATCAGAAAGAGCAGCATTAATTACATACTTAAGTGGAGCAAAAGAAAGAGTTAGTAGTGGTCCAAAAAATTTAATGAGATTGTATACGCTAAAATTGGGACATCCAAAAGGTAGATATCATGAAATTCATAGGAATCTTGATATTGTGAAAGCAATTGGATGCAATGTTTCTGATGAGAATCCTGTAGTCTACATTTCAGAAGAAGACCAAAGATTTGCTGATTTGTTTTTTGAAAAAAATAAATTAGAAAAAACAAATACAATTTGTATTCACCCTGGGGCAAGTAAACCAATTCGAGCATGGATGCCAGAAAGATTTGCAGAAATTGGAAGAAGGCTTGTAAAAAATTTTGATGCAAATATTTTATTAACCTGGGGCAAAGGAGAAGAAAAGTTAGTTGAATATGTTTCAAAAGAAATTGGTGATAAAGCAATTATATCTGCATCGACAGAAACAATTGGCAGACTTGCAGCAATGATAAAAAACTGCAGCATGTTTTTTTCAAATTGCACTGGTCCGATGAATGTATCCGTAGCGGTAAAAACTCCAACCATAGCTTTACTTGGTTCTTCACATCCAATTGATTGGGGAGCTTATGGTGATTCGCATGTGAACATAAAATCACCTCTTGATTTGGAACATTACTCAGAAGAAGATGAGAAAAAAGCTATGGAAGCTTTATCAACAGATTATGTGTGGGAAATTGTTAAAAATAGATATTCAGAAATTCGAGGAAATAAATGATAGGAGAAATTGCAGCACTAATTACAGCTCTTTTATGGTCCGGAACTTCAATTGTATTTACAGAAGCTTCTGTAAGAGTAGGTTCATTTTATGTTAATGTAACAAGATTAATCATAGCAACAATTTGTCTTGCTTTAACAATTTTGATTTTCCAAATAGAGATTAATTTATCATCATCACAAATTATTAACTTAGTTTTAAGTGGAATAATTGGACTTGTAATAGGAGATACATTTTTATTCAAAGCATTTCAAAATATTGGGGCAAGATTAAGCATGCTTATAATGGCTTCTGTGCCGGGAATTTCTGCACTTTTAGCTTTCATTTTTCTTGGTGAAAAAATTTCTTTTATAGGAATAATTGGAATGCTAATAACAATTTTTGGAATTAGTATTGTTGTGTTAAATCGTCAGGAAAAACCAACTTCAAATTATAAAATTGATTATACTGGAATTTTTTATGCGTTGATGGGAGCTGTTGGTCAAGCTGTAGGATTAATTTTTGCCAAAAATGCTTTTAATGAATCTGATATCAATGGTTTTGTTGCAGCATTTATTAGAATATTTTCTTCTGTAGTTTTAATGTATCCATTATTTATTCTTATAACAAAAATTAAAAATCCATTTGCAGTTTTTAGAAATAACAGTAAAGCATTAACTTATACTTTGATTGGGTCAGTAATTGGTCCTTTCTTTGGAATTACATTCAGTCTCATTTCTGTTTCACATACAAAAGTTGGGATTGCATCTACACTTATGTCAACAGTTCCAATAATTATGCTGCCGCTTGTAAAATTTTATTATAAAGAAAAATTAACATGGATTGCAATCACTGGAGCCTTTTTAGCTGTAGGAGGAGTTGCACTTTTATTTTTGAGATAATGAAATTATGATTGCACTTAAATATATTCCTCGAAATAGATACTTATTTATTATTTGATATCAAATATTTTTTTAATTTTGACATCAAAATAATAGGGGATTAACATGAGATTCAGCTTAAATATAGATCACATTGCTACTTTAAGAAATGCTCGTGCAGAAGTTCAACCTGATCCAGTTGCTTATGCATTAATGGCAGAACAATATGGTGTTGATGGAATTGTTGTTCATCTGAGAGAAGACAGAAGACATATTAATGAAAGAGATGTTAGATTACTTAGAGAATTAATCACAACAAAACTTGACCTTGAAATGGCTGCAGTTGATGAGATTATTGAAATTGCATGTGAAGTGCAGCCTGAATTGGCTACTATTGTTCCAGAAAAAAGACAGGAACTTACAACCGAGGGCGGTATTAATGTTATTGATAATATCAATCATTTAAGAAAAACAATTGAAAGACTTCACGATGCTGAAATTGCAGTATCATTATTTATTGAACCTGACTTAAATCAAATTGATGCTGCTGCAGAAATTAATGCAGATTTTATTGAAATTCATACAGGACACTATGCTAATGCTATAAGCGAAGAAGATATTTTTGATGAATTAGAAAAAATTAGAATTGCAGCCAAACACGCAAAAAAATTAGGACTTGGTGTAAATGCAGGTCATGGTTTGAATTATATCAATATGAAAGAACTTGTTGCAATTCAGGATATTGACGAAGTAAGCATTGGACATGCAATTATTGCTCGTTCTGTTTTTGTTGGAGTCGAAAAAGCTGTTAAAGAAATGATTGAAATCATTCGTAATGCAAAATAAAATTTTGATTCGGAATCTGAAAAAGAAGTTAGAATATCATTACAAATATTTTGATAAAGGGAAAATATCACCTGACCCGATTGAATTTCTTCATAGATATAAAAATTATTTTGATATAGAAATTTCTGGCATAGTCTCATCAATTTTTGCTTATGGGAATGTAAAACAAATAAATCAAACTCTTATTGAAATCCATTCAATAATGAATCACCAACCTTATGAATTTGTAATTAATTATAATTATTCGACCGATAAGATATTTTTCAAAAAAGTTGTTCATCGATTTTATACTTCCGATGATATTTCAAAATTTTTTTATGTATTGAATAAAATTTATGTGTCATATCAATCGTTAAAATATTTTTTTCTGTTGTATTACTTCAATGAAGAAAAAAATCTAAAAAGTTCTATTTCATTTTTTTCAAAGAATATGCTTGGAATATTTAATTCTCGGTTTAATGTAAGTGCAGGAATTAAATTTATGTTCCCAGACCCATTGAAAGGAAGTGCATGTAAGAGAATGAATTTGTTTCTAAGATGGATGGTAAGAAAAGATGATATTGATTTTGGTTTATGGAATGAAATTCCTGCATCAAAACTTGTAATTCCTGTTGATACTCATGTAGCAAAAATTTGTAGAAATCTTGGACTTACAAAAAGAAAAAATACAACGTGGCTAATGGCAGAAGAGATAACAGAAAACCTAAGAAGATTTGACCCCGATGACCCTGTAAAATATGATTTTGCTATTTGCCATATTGGAATGAGAAAAATGAATTTTTAGAAATTATTTGTTGCTCATAGTCATATACATAATTATTTTTATAAAAACATTACAATCATAATTAGGAGAAAGGCATGTCGGAACAAAAACGATTTGTCCCCTTTGTTTCCTCAGAAACAA
Source organism: Rosettibacter sp. KY25 (assembly GCF_057554405.1). NCBI lineage: Bacteria > Pseudomonadati > Ignavibacteriota > Ignavibacteria > Ignavibacteriales > Melioribacteraceae > Rosettibacter > Rosettibacter sp. KY25. Next base: position 14,362 of record NZ_BAAJAO010000010.1, read on the forward strand.
ATATGGCAGAATTTACAGTCCGAGCTTTAGTAATCGGATTAATAATGTCTGTTGTTTTGGGTGCCGCAAATGCATACCTTGGATTAAAAGCCGGTATGACAATAGCTGCAACCTACCCGGCTGCAGTAATTGGGATGGCACTTCTTAAATTAATGAGAGGAACAATACTCGAAGAAAACTTTGCCAGAACTGTTGGTTCTATTGGAGAATCAATTGCTGCTGGTGCAATTTTTACTCTCCCTGCATTTTATATTGCAGGTATCTGGGTACAGTTTGATACTCTGAGTAATTACTTAATTTCAACTGCAATTATGTTTGTAGGCGGAGTTCTCGGTATTATGTTCGTTGCACTTTTGAGAAGAGTTATGGTTGAAGATGCAGAATTGCCATTTCCTGAATCAGTAGCAGCTTCTGAAATTCATAAAGCTGGAAGAGCAGGTGGAACTGGAGCAAAATTTTTATTTACTGCAATGGGGGTTGGAGCTGTAATTCAATCACTTGGTCAACTTAAATTTTTTGCTACTACATGGGAAAAATTTGTTGGATTTTCAAAATCAATTATAAATTTGAAATCTGCTGGTTCTGCAACTGCACAAGGAGGAGTTTTACTTAGTTCGCCTGGTGTAAGTCCTGCATACATTGGTGTTGGTTACATAATTGGTCCAAAATTAGCATCACTTAACTTCAGCGGTGGATTGCTTGCATGGGGCTTATTTGTGCCAATAATTTTATATTTTCTTTCTCCTGAATTAATTCAACAATATCAATCTGCACATCCAGGAATGAATCCTTCAGATAATGATTGGATTATTTGGTCACAAATGATATGGAGATATATTGTTCGTCCAATTGCAATTGGTGGAATGCTTGTAAGTGCAGGTTACACACTCTTCAGAATGAGAAAAAGTCTTGCTGTTGGAATTCAACGATCGATTAGTGATGTAAAAAAAGCAGCAGCAGGTGAACATACAACTGAAAGAGTTGACCAGGACTTAAGTTTTAAATGGATTATGATTGGAATTGCTTTTTCCGCTGTTATGACTTTTTTAATCTATAATTATTTTGCTCAGGATATTTTTGCAGCTCTTGTTGCAACTCTTGTAATGATTATAGCAGGATTTTTCTTTGCTGCAGTTTCAGGATATCTGGTTGGAATCATAGGCTCAAGTAATAATCCAATTAGTGGTTTGACTCTTTCCACTTTAATTGTCGCAGCTCTTTTGATGGTCGCCCTTGGAATGACTGGCAAACAAGGTGTTGCTGCAGTTTTAGGAGTAGCTGCAGTAGTATGTGTTTCTGCTGCTGTAGCGGGGGAAATGCTTCAAGACTTGAAAGTTGGACATATACTCGGCGGAACACCATGGAAAATGCAAGTTGGTGATATCCTTGGTGTAGCTCTTGCTTCTGCTGTTATGTTTATTCCACTTTTAATTTTGCATCAAGGTGATGTTAATGCAGGCAAAATGGCTGTTCCACCTTATGAAGGTGGTTTTGGAAGTGCCAAATTAGCTGCTCCACAAGCTGGACTAATGGCTTTGCTTTCTCAAGGAATTGTTAAAGGGGATATGGCTTGGCCACTAATTATTGTTGGTATGGTTATGGGCTTTGGTTTTATTTTGATGCAGGTGCGAAGCCCTATGCTTGTTTCCGTTGGCATGTATTTACCGCTCGAAACTACTTTTGCAATTTTTATTGGCGGAATTATTAAAGGTATTGTAGAAAGAATTAGTGCTAAAAAGCAATTTAATGATGCACAAAAATCAAGAGTTGAAAATACAGGCGTACTTGTTGCTGCTGGCTTAATTGCAGGCGAAGCTCTTATAGGACTTGTCTTTGCTGCATTCGCATTTTTTGAAATACAATTGTTCTCAATATTTGATTATCCATCGTTTTATGTAAGCTTGCTGGTATTTGTATTTATAGCATGGTATTTAATTCAAATTCCTGTTAAGAATGCAGGCAAAGCAGATGAACCTGCTCCACCTCCTGTTTCAATGTAATTTATGAAAACTTTTAAGGCTGATTAAATATGATGACTTGATAAGTTTATCATTATTTAATCAGCCTGCATTAAAATTTTTGAGGGTAAATTTTAATGCATAAAATTATTCTTACAGGGCGCTTCAATAATACAGAAATTTTAAACGGACCTGAAAAAATTGCTAAAAGATTATTTTACTTTCTGTCATTAAGAAATTGTGAAGTTCTGTTTTGTGATTTCTATTTTAAAAATAAATTCAATGCAAATGTATTTAACAGAATTTTTGGCTTTTCTAAATCAGAAAATGAAAATAATGTAATTTGTGTTGGTATTGTTAGATTAATTTTTATTCTTCTTAAAAAATCACCAGTAATTCTTCACATCGTTACATTAGAAAATTATCAGTTAATTATTTTTCTGCTTAAATATTTTTTGAAGATAAGAATTATCATAACATTTCATGGTTCCATCCATTATGAAATGAAAAATTCAAAACAAAAATTTAATCGTATACAAAAATTAAAATTAAGTATTCTTGAAAAACTTGCTGTATCAAAAGCAGATTATTTGATATTTGTTTCTGCACAATTGAAGAATTTATTTTCAGAATATTATGACCTTTCAAATAAAAATTGCGAAATAATTTATCATGGAATCGATGAAATATTTTTTATTAATCCTTCCCCTGTAACTAATTCGAAACCATTAAAATTAATTTTCTATAATTCTTCAAAATATATTGACAGAGATTTACAGAAAATTTACGATTCATTACTTGAAATAAAAGATACAGAGTTAGAACTTTTTGTTATTGGAGATTCAGTGAAAGATGTTGTTTCAAAAAATAATTTAAAAGTTTTTTATAAAGGTTATTTGAATCAGGAAGACTTAGCAAAATTTCTTAAAGACAAACATATTTTAATAAAAGGCAATGCATTTGATTCTTTCTCATTACTTGCTCTTGAATGTATGGCAGCTGGTAAAATTGTGATAGTAAGCAATAAGACAGGTGTTAAGGAATTAATTAATAATTATGTGAATGGAATTGTGTATAACGATTATAATGAGCTAAAATCAATTATTGAAAGATTATATAATGATAAAAAATTATTTGAATACATTTCTGAAAATTCAAGAAAATTTTGCTATCAATTAAGATGGTCTGATGTTGTAAATAATTATATGAGTTTGTATGAAAGACTTCAAAAAGAGTAAAATAAAAGTTTGTCATATTGTTAATCGCATTACTGCTAAAGAAGATGGAGTTTTCCGGCATATTTATGCTCAATTAAAATATCTTGACAATGAAATGTATGAACAGTTTGTTGTTTTTCATGGTGATTTTTTTGTTGAAAAAATTTTTAGAGAAAACAACATTAAATATTATTCACTTCCTCTTTTAAATGAAAAGTATTCAATCAAAATATTCTTTTATTTAACAAAAATTATAATATCAGAAAATGTTGATATTATAAATGCTCATTTGCTGAAGCCATACATTATAGCGGGATTGATAAATTTATTTTTAAGGAAAAAGTTAATATTTAGTTATCACGGTAGTTTTATTGAAAATGATTACAACACAATAATCGAAAAGCTTATTTATAAAATTATTCATCAATTTGTAAGCAGATTTAATAATGTAAAAGTATTGGTTCCCTCCAAAAAAAGTAGAAACATTTTAATACATGAAACAAAATTATTCACCCAAATTGATTTTTATTATAATGGATACTTACCAATTTATTCAAACAAAAACATTAATAATTTTTTAATTGAAGAACTTAATCACTTAAAAGAAAAATATTTTATTATCGGTTATGCAGGCAGATTAAACAGAGAAAAAAATGTTGAATGTATCATAAAGATTTTATATGAATTAAGAAATTACAATGTATTCTTGGTAATAATAGGCGATGGGGAGGAAAGATTAAGACTGCAAAGATTGTCATCTTCTTTATCAATGAGAAATGTAAAATTTTTTGGCTTTATACCAGAAGCAATTCATTATATAAAATTATTTGATTTATTGATACTGACATCAAAAAGAGAGGGAATGCCATTTGTGGTATGGGAAGCAATGTTTTGTGGAATCCCCATTATTGCAACAGATGCAGGAGGAATAAAAGAAGTTGTTGAAGAAAACAATTGTGGATTTATTTTTAATCATAATAATTATAAAGAAGCTGTCGAAAAAATAATTTTATTGCTGAATAACAAATCTTTATGCAAAAAATTAGGCGAAAATGGCAAACAAGAAGTTATACAAAAATATAATTTGAACAATTTCAAAAGTTATTTTGAGAAATATTATTACAATTTGATAAATGAGGGATAACATTAACATTTTACATATCTCTCCATACTTTAACTATGTATGTGGAGTAAGTAAATATGTTTATTTATTATTAAGAGGGCTGAAAGAATTGTCCGTTGATTGTATCCCAAAAATAAATTTGTACTTTATAACAAATGGTGGAGATGCTCTGCAAAGACTCAATTCACTTGGGATAAAACCTCACATCATTGATTTCAAAAAATGTATGACTAATTTGTTTTATCTAATTCCAAACTCATGTCAACTTAAGGAATATTGTTTATCAAATAACATTGATATAATTCACTCGCATCATCGGTATCCAGAATTAATTTCAAACATAATTAAAAAAAGAATATTCAAAAAAACAGGAAAGAAAATAAAAACAATTACAACAGTTCACAGCATTGTTAATGGTTACAGGAATCTCAGTTTTCAGTCAGATAAAATTATAGCTGTGAGCAAAACAGTAAGAAAAAATCTAATTAACAACTATAATGTCTCAGAAGAAAAAATTATTCAATTTTATAATCCAGTTGATAAATCTAATAATTATGGAAAGAAGAGAATTAACAGAAGTAACTTAGAAATAGATGACCAAAGCAAAATAATTTTATTTGTGGGGAGATATTCGAAAGAAAAAGGTGTTGATGTTTTGGTAAAAGCATTTTTAGAAGTATCAAAAGTTTATGATTTATATCTGTTAATGATTACAGATGCAAAAGATAATATTAAGAGAAAAATCCTTAACAAAAGTGATAAAATTATTTTTATCAAACCTTGTGATGATGTAGCCATGTATTATGAAATTTCTGATATTATAGTTGTCCCATCACTTATTGAAAGCTGTCCTTTTGTAGTTCTTGAAGCTGGCATTAATAAAAAATTATTGATTGCATCAAATGTTGATGGAAATAGTGAAAGTTTAGAAGATGGTAAGCATGCTGTTATGTTCGATGCAGGAAATGAAAAAAAATTGATAGAAGCAATTCAAAAAGCATTAAATATGTCTGAGGTTCAAAAACAAAAGCTCGCAGAAAATTTACATGAAAAAGTTAATACTTTCTTTGATTATAAAATTTATGCAGAGAAACTTTATGAAATTTATTTGTCTATGTTAAATGATTCTTAACTGCCTATGGAATTATTTAACAAATTAATATTAAGCAGAAAAGATTTAATAAACTTTACACTAAACAAGCTTTTCAAAAGTAAAGGAATACTTCTTACCTACTTTGATTTCAACGCATTCAATCATGTAATAAATAATGATGAATATTGCTTACTGATGCAAAACGATTTTTACATATATCAAGATGGAATAGGAATGTTTTTAGCATTGAATTATCTAAGAAAAGATGCAAACAGAATTACAAGTACCGACTATTATAATTGGCTTATTCAAAAGCTGATAAAGACAAAAAGAAAAATATTTTTAATCGGTTATGATTTTAACAAGGAATTTGTTGAGAACAAATGCTGCGAAAAGAATCTTTGGCTGGCTGGTTATCATCATGGATTTTTTAACAAATGTGAATTACAATCAATTATCAATCTTATACAAGATTCCAATGCAGAATTTGTTTTTATCGGCATGGGCAAACCAAAGCAAGAATTTGTTGCAGCAGAATTGAAAAAACATTTACCTCAAATTAATTGTATATGCGTCGGTGACTTTTTTAATTACTACTTTGGAATAAAAAAAAGGGCGCCAAAGTATATTCAGAATTTACAACTTGAATGGTTGTATCGTGTTGTTAAAGAGCCGAACAGATTATTTTATAGATATTTTACAGGCATACCATTATTTCTTTTTTATTTAATTGCGTCTCGTTATATAAATATTATTCGAGGGCTTAACTATGAAAAAGCATAATTTTTTAATAATGCTTTTTGTTTTACTTAATTCAATTTTTTTTGCAAAAGATATTAATGTGAAGAAAATTCAAAATGGTTTTGAACTGAACATTAAATTTAATCAGCATGTTTATGAAATCAAGAATAATTCAGAAATTAATTTTATTTATAATGAAGATGAATCAAATCCGGGAAAACCTAAACTGCCATCAAAAACATTATTTGTTGCAATCCCTCCGAAATCAAAAGTAAAAGTTGAATTAACAGATAAAATTGTTTCACAAATTCGTGATGTAGATATTACATTGAATAGATTGCCAGTCGACGAGAATAATTTAATTCTCTATAAAAATTATCAAAACAAGATCAATCCCATAAAAGATTTTTATCCAGAAGAAGATTATGAAATTATTGGTTATACATGGGTGCGAGGTTTTTATTGTGCAGTTATAAAAATTAATACACATCGTTATTCATTTAACGAGAGAACATTACACTTTATTGAAGAATGTAAGTTAAAATTGCTTTATGAAGATTATAAAGCAGATTTCATAAGAAGTGATGAATCATCATTATTCGATGAATCTTTGAAAAACCTTATTGTTAATTATGATGAAGCAAAAGAATTTCGTACTAAAAACAAATATGCTTTTTCTGATTCAAGTGACAGATGGATAGATTATTCAAAACAATACATAAAAATATCTGTGGCAAACGATAATATTTACAGAATAACTTTTGATTATTTTCTCAAGCATGGTATTAATCCGCATTTAATTAATCCTGCTGAAATTAAAATCTTTCGAGAGGGGAAAGAAATTCCTATTTATGTTAAAGGAGATGAAGATTATACTTTCAACGAAAATGATTACATAGAATTTTATTGTGAAAAAAATTATTCCGGCAAAGATTATCGAAAAGTTGTAAACAAAGGAGAGGATTACATTCACTACATGAATTTATATAATGATACTACAAATTTATGGATTACATGGGGAGACGAAAAAGGGAAAAGAATTGAAATTAATAATTCACATTATGGACAAATTACAGACACAATCGATTATCATCTTGTAAAATTACATCTTGAGAAAGATGAGAGACTTTGGTATTACGACCCAACTGAACCCAGAGTTCAATTGCCTTTCTGGCAGGAGAATAAATTATATACATGGTTAGTGATAGGAAATTCAGGTTCTCTAAATATTAATTTTAATGCAAGCAATTATGTTGAAAATTCTGAAGTAAAAATATTTACAAGATTGATTAGCTATTCAGCTGATGTTGCCAATAATCCTGAGGGAATTTATAATACACATAAAATCGGGATAGGTCTAAACAGCCCAACAATCCAGAATACAATCACATATAACTACAAAGAGACAGTAAATTTTATTTCATCTTTTCACTCTAAGCAATTGAAAAATGGAACGAATACAATAAAAATATTTGGAATACCAACATCTGTTTCATTTCATCAATCATTAATTGATTGGATAGATATAGAATATTTGAGAAAAAATATTGCAATAAATGATTCATTATTAATTACAATTCCAGACACAATAAGAAAAAAAGTAAGAGTAATAAAAGTAGAAAACATTTTGAGCGATAGAAATAATTTAATTGTTTATAAAATTCATCCAACATTCAAAAAAATTGATAATTATTTATTGATTGGAAATGACAAAAAGAATTTATTGATAATTGATACAGTAAAAGGAGGCGACAAATATTTTATTACTAAAGCTGAAAATGTTGCAGAACCAATTTACAGATACAAAAAGCATTTTGTTAATCTGAGAGATAATTCAAGAAGTGCAGATTATATCATAGTCACAAATAAATCATTATCGAATTCTGCAGAAAGTTACAAAAAATTTATTAGCGATTCGTATAATGTGAAAACCGAGTTAATTTATGATGAAGATATTTACGATGAATTTTCTTATGGGCAGATAGATGTAAATGCAATAAAGAACTTTTTAATCTCTGCTTATGAAAATTGGGGAAATCCAAAACCATCTTATTTAACAATTATTGGGGATGCAAATTATGATTACAAAAATGTTACTGCATCTTCACATATGAATCAAAGAAAAAATTTAGTAATATCTTTTGGTTTCCCTGTAAGTGATATTTGGTATGTAATGTGGGACAGCTCATCAACAGCAGTTCCTCAAATGTATGTTGGAAGAATTCCAGCTAATAATGATGAACAAGTTATCTTTTACATGAATAAACATCAAAAATATATTTCACGAAAGTATGATAAATTCAACAAGACATTTTTATTTTTCAGCGGTGGAAATACAACAAGACAATCAGAACTCCAGGAAATTAAAAATGTAAATGATGAACTTTACCAAAATTATATCTTATCACCTCCTTATTTTGGGAACGGCACACACTTTTATAAAACAATATCACCACAAACAAACTTTGGTCCTTATTCAAGTGAAGAATTTCAAAAAATAATTGATGAAGGTGCTCTATTTATTTCATACATTGGACACAGCGGAACAAGAACTTGGGATAATGGAATTACTGAAGTTGAACATTTGAAAAATAAATATCCAGATAAATTTCCATTAATCACAGATTTTGGTTGTTCTACAGCAAAATTTGCAGAACCTGATGTTGATGCATTTGGAGAATTGTTCATTTGTCAATCTGTTAATGGACAGGCAATAGCATATCTCGGTAATTCAAGCTGGGGTTATCTTTCTACTTCATTAAGATTTCCAAAATATTTTTATGAAATATTTTTGAAAGATTCACTAAAAGGGATTGGTTATGCACATCTTGCTTCAAAAATTAAGCAGCTTACCGAAGATGGTTTTAATGATGTTAATCGTGTTTTTACATATTGTAATCTTTTGCTTGGCGACCCAATCATTAATCTTGCATTACCTTCAAAACCAAATTTGTTTGTTGATAATTCTAAAATCAAACTGGTTTCATCCAATATAAATGACCAGATGGATTCTGCTTTGGTTAAAATTAATGTATCAAATTATGGTTTATATAATAATTCTAAGGTCACAATAAAAATTGAAGAGCTATTCAAAGATAATGTTTTGTTTGAAAAATTAATTGATATTAATCTTCCTATGAATGAAGATACTTTGTTTTTTAATATTCCAATAAAAGGGCATGCAGGAGAACACAAAATAAAAATTGAATTAGATACCCAAAATTCTATTAATGAAATCTACGAAGATGATAATAATGCTGAGATAAAATTTTTTGTTTATTCAACTTCACTTATGCCATTAGTTTCTTCAAAACATTACAGCATAGTTAAAGATACATTGTTGATTTTGAATCCGGTTGAAGAACAAAATAATGCTGATGAAATTTTAATTCAGTTTGATGAAAACCCTGATTTCTCAAATCCATTAGAAATTGTGCAGCCAATTGGTATTTTGATTACTAAAGTTCCATTAAATCAATTAGAGAATAATAAAAAATATTTTTTTAGAATAAGGTTGAATAATAATTCAAATCAGTTTTCAGATGTATATTCTTTTCAGAAAATCAATGATAGTGCTGAGATATTTATTAATGAACAAGTAGGTAATGATACAGAATTTTTTTATTCAAATACTATTTATGACAATCAAAATAAGTGTTGGAAGTTAAACAGCAGAAATGTTTCATTGATTGTAAAATCAGCCGGATGGCTGGATGGTTCTTATGGTTCAATATTGTATGATAATAATGAACAATTGCCTTCAACATATTACTGGGGCATTGCTGCTGCAATTATTGATTCAATATCACTTCAGCCAAAATTAATAAAATATTTTTTAGTGCCAGATGCAGGAGCAGCAGATTCATTGGTGAATTTTATTAAATCATTATCTCAGGGTACAATAGTAGCTATGACAGTGTGCGCAGATGCACAACAAAATATTTTTGGTGGTATGAATTCAAAAGTTCGAAATGCAATCAAAAGTCTGGGCAGCTTTTATATTGATAGTGTTCAGTATCGTGATTCATGGTGTATTATTGGAAGAAAAGGTGCAGCTACTGGTTCTGTTCCTGAGGCTTACAAAAAACAAACAAGAGGATCAGTTCAAATAGAAATTTCAAAATATCTAATGTTCGAAGAAGGATATTTAATTTTTCCTGAAATAGTAAATTCAAATAAGTGGGAAAAAATTATAATCAAATCTTACAAGCCTCACAATTCTAAAATTGTTTTAATGCCGATTGGAATAAAAGCTAATAATGAATTTGACACATTGAAAACTTTTATTTCATATTCTGATTCAGTAGATTTAAGTCAACTTGATGCAAAAAAATATTCGGGTATTAAAATAATTGCAAAATTATTTGCTGATGAAAAGAAAGAAAGTCCAGTCATTAAGTCTCTTTCAGCTTACTATTCATCTTCTCCTGAATTAGTTGCTAATTATCAAACTACATGGTTAGAAAAAGATACAATTAGAAAAGGAGAAAAAATTAATTTTCATACAAAGATTTTTAATGCTGGTAAATCGAACTCTGGCAATTTTAATATTATGCTTCAGCTTGTTAAGCCTGATAATTCAATAATTAATTTGAAAGATACTCTTGTTGATAATTTACTACCATTAAGCTACAGTTCATTTTCTTATGAATATATAAATAGTTTTGATAGTTATGGGAAATTTAATTTTATTCTAACAATAGATAATAAAAATGAAGTAAAAGAATTATTTGAAAATAATAACACAATTGTAAAAACTTTTTATGTAGAGAAAGATACAATCACTTCAATTACTGCTGTTGATGTTAAAGTAAAATTTAATGGAATGGAGATAGATGATTGGGATTATGTAGAACCTGAAACTAATATTCAAATAGAAATAAATTATCCTTCCTGGTTTATGCATGACGATACTACAACATTCAAATTAATTCTTGATAACAAAATAATTCCATATTCCGAGCTCAATAATCTGAGCAAAATAAATTATGATACAATTAATAAGAAGATGGTAATTACTTATTATAAATATTTTGAAAAAGGGGAACACAGTTTAAAAGTTTTTATGAAGGATGCTTCTGGAAAATTTATGGCTGTTCCAATTTATGAAAAGTATTTTGTAGTTACCTCTGAAATAGAAATAAAAAATGCATACAATTTTCCTAATCCATTCAGTAGTTATACTTATTTTACTTTTGTTCTTACTCAGATTCCAGATGAATTAAAAATCAAAATCTATACTGTTGCCGGAAGATTAATAAAAGAAATAAATATTTATAATTATGAACTAACAACTAATCTTAATAAAATTTATTGGGATGGACGAGATGATGATGGAAATATTGTGGCAAATGGGGTTTACTTTTATAAAATCATTGTAAAGAAAAAAGATAAGATAGAATCAACAATTCAAAAGCTGGCTGTTATTAAATGAAGTTTTTCGTTTTTATGTTAATTTGCATTTCCAGTTTAACTGCTCAGAATCATATCTTTCCTATTGAGCTGGTTTATTTTAATGCAATAGTGTCAAATGGAATTGTATTATTAAGCTGGGGTACAGCAACTGAAGTAAATAACTATGGATTTTATGTTGAACGCTCAGATATTTCAATGATGTTTAACTCAATTGGATTTGTTAGCGGTAGTGGAAATTCAAACGCACCCAAAAATTATCTTTTTGTTGATTCAACTTTAATTAATGAAGGAAAATATTTTTATCGATTGAAACAAATTGATATTGATGGGCATTTTCACTTTTCAGATACAATTGAAATAAATTATAATCTTGCTGGAATAAGCGAAAATTGTAATAAAGAAGAAATTAATTTCCAATATACTTTTGAAAATGGAGTTTATGCTATCAAAATAAATAATAAAAAATCAATTTCAGGTGACTTGCTTCTTTATTCAATTCTTGGAGAAAAAATTTTTGAAACTCATATTGAAGCAAGTAAACCAACAATTATAATTCCTGCTTGCTTTTCAAGTGGAGTTTATGTTATAATTTTTACATCAAATTCAAAAATAATCCAGATGAAAAAAGTAGTTTTAGTGAAATGATAATATCTTTGAACATCTTTTTAAGGATGTAAGAAAAAGATTTACATTCACGTTCTTTTTTTTAGATGCAATAATTTCATAATTTTGGTTTAGAAGTATAAGATTAAATCACAATAACAAATTAATATGAATTTTTTTGAACGAAGAAAAAAACTGAAAAAAGCAAATTACCTTGAGCTTACTCCAGTTCATTTAATGAAATATCATGCTGATGAAAACAATTTGGTAACTATTCAGATTCCTAAATTTACCAGTCAATTTAGTATGAAATACATCATGCCGAAATTGAAGAATCCATACATAAAACTAAAACTTGATGAATTAGGCTCTGCTGCGTGGCTTGAAATTGATGGGAAAAAGAGAGTATCAGAGATTGCAGAAAATCTCTCAAAAAAATACGGTTCCAAAATCCAACCTGTTGAAGAAAGATTAACAAAATTTTTAACACAATTATATGAACAAAGATTAATCACATTTGAAGAAATTAAAGGAGAAAAATTATGGGAGAAATATTAGGTCATTTAAAACCATCTCTTCTATGGAATCATTTTGAAGAAATTTGCAAGCGTCCGCATCCTTCCAGAAAAGAAGAGAAAGTTGCTGAATATGTAATTTCAGTGGCTAAAAAGAATGGCTTGAAATTTAGAAAAGATGAATTTGGAAATATTGTAATAAGTAAAAATGCAACACCTGGAAAAGAAAATTTAATTCCAGTTGTACTTCAAGGACATCTTGATATGGTTGCAGAGAAAAATGCTGATGTTAAGCATGATTTTGATAAAGACCCAATTCAGCCTTACATTGATGGTGATTGGGTTAAAGCAAAAGGGACAACACTTGGTTCTGATAACGGAATTGGAGTTGCAGCAGCTCTTGCAGTTCTCGAATCGAACGACATCGAACATGGGCCGCTTGAAGCTTTGTTTACTCTGGATGAAGAAACAGGATTGAATGGAGCACAAGCTCTAAAACCAAATTTTCTTAATGCAAAAATTTTAATTAATCTGGATTCAGAAGAAGAAGGTGATTTATATATTGGTTGTGCAGGTGGACAAACAACAACTGCAAAATTTATTTTCAAACCTTCTGAAATTCCAGCAAATACTTCTTCACTTGAAATAAAAATTACTGGATTGAAAGGTGGACATTCAGGATTGGACATCAATACAGGAAGAGGTAATGCAATAAAATTGATGGCTCGTTTACTTCATGAATTAAATTATAAATTTGGTTTAAGATTAGTAAGTATAAACGGCGGCAGCAAACATAATGCAATTCCCCGTGAATGTTTTTCTATTATCAGAATTTCTAAGAAAGTATTAAATGATGTTATTAGTTACATTGAAAATTATAATAATATTGTTAGAAGTGAACTGTCAACTGTTGAACCTAATTTGAATGTTACGGTATCAGAAATAAAAAACCGCTCAAAAGTTATGGATAAAGCTTCTGCAGTAAACTTGATTAATTCATTATATGGAATTCAAAATGGTGTAATTAAGATGAGTGCAGATATAGATGGACTTGTTGAAACATCATCAAACTTAGCAGTGGTAAAAACTAAAGGCAAAACTGTTGAAGTAATTACAAGCCAAAGAAGTTCAGTAGAAACTGAGAAACATGATATATCAAATGCAATCTCATCAGTATTCAATTTAGCCAAAGCAGAAGTTCATCAAAAGGACAGTTATCCAGGCTGGAAGCCGGATGTAAATTCTCAAATTCTTCAAATAATGAAAAATGTTTACAAAAATTTATATGGAACCGAACCGCATGTGAAAGCAATTCATGCAGGACTTGAATGTGGAATCATTAAAGAAAAGTTTCCAGAAATGGATATGATTTCATTTGGGCCAACAATAATCGGTGCTCATTCTCCTGATGAAAGAGTTCAAATAAGCACTGTTGAAAAATTCTGGAATACATTAGTTAATGTATTAAAAAACATACCAGAGCAATCAACAACTTAAATTAAATTTGATTACTAAAAAAATTCAAAAGCAGAGAGCAGAAATTTTATATGCTCTCTGCTTATGTTTAATGTGTTTTCATTAATTAATTATCAAAGAAACCGAATAAAATAAATTACAATATTGTTTTGCTTTCTTCCCAGAATTTATCCATCTCTTCAAGTGAAGAATCTGTTAAATTTTTTCCGCTTTCTTTTATTTTATTTTCAACATAATTGAATCTTGCAATAAATTTTTCGTTTGTTATTCTCAACGCATTTTCTGGGTTAATTCCGAGAAATCTTGCATAGTTTGTAAGTGCAAAGAAAACATCTCCAAGCTCCTCTTCTAATTTTTTATGATTACCACTCTTTTCGCATTCATGCATCTCATTTATTTCTTCAATTACTTTTTTCCATACATCTTCTTTATTGCTCCAATCAAAACCAATTTTAGAAGCTTTTTCTTGCAACCTATATGCTCTTGCAAGTCCTGGTAAATTTTTTGGAACTCCTTCGAGAATTGATTCTCTTCCTTCAGATAATTTAATTTCTTCCCAGTTCTTTACTATATCTTCAGTGCCGTTTACTTTAACATCGCCAAAAACATGTGGATGACGGCGAATAAGTTTTTCTCTAATTGTATCAATTACATCATTGATATTAAAATGATTTTCTTCTTCTGCAATCACTGAATGAAAAAGAATGTGAAGAAGTAAATCTCCAAGTTCAGTTTTAATTTCTTTATAATTTTTTTCATCAATTGCCTCGATAAGTTCGTAAGTTTCTTCAATCGTAGCAGCCTTTATAGAGTCGTGCGTTTGTTCTCTATCCCATGGACATTCTTTTCTTAATCTTTTCATAATATTATATAATTCTTCGAATTTTTCACCTGTCATATTATTGCCTTTTTTTGTTGCAAAGATAAGTAATGAGTTAGATAAAAAGCTAACTCAAAAATTTTGAATAAATCAAAAAAATATTTTCAATATATTTGCATTAAAATTAAGGAGGAGTAAAAATGTATGAACAAAAAATTCGAGAAATATTAGGTTACGATTTACCTAATGCACCAAAACCATTAGCAGCTTATGTTCCAGCAAATCAAATTGGTGATTTAGTGTATACATCGGGGCAGCTTCCAATTAAAAATGGGAAATTAATTGCCGAAGGGAAAGTTGGTTATGAAGTAAGCGAAGAAAAAGCTATGGAATGTGCTCAGCTTTGTGCTGTAAATTGTCTTAGCGCAATTAAATCTTTAATTGGCAGTCTTGATAGAATTGAACAAATTGTTAAGTTGACAGTATTTGTAAATTCAAGAATAGGATATTCATCTCAGCCGAAAGTTGCTAATGGTGCATCGGAATTTTTAGTTAATGTTTTTGGAGAAAAAGGAAAACATGCAAGAAGTGCGGTCGGTGTAAGCGATTTGCCATTAAATGCACCTGTAGAAATTGAAATGGTTGTGCGCATTAAATAATCTGTTGACTGTTATATGACTTGAAACTTTATAAAAGTTATGATAAAATTGCTATAGCGATTAACAAAGAAACAAAAATTTTGATTCATTGTTAAAAGCCAAAAAATGGAGCCTGCAATGAAAAAATTAATTTTAGTTTTAGTGGTTTTTGCAACTACATTGAATGCCCAGTTCAAAGATCAACCAAGTAATTATGATATAAAGAGCGGTATCATTAAAAATTATTCATCAAGTTTATTTAAGTTTTTTAATTCAGATAATTTTCGAATGAACCATACATTCGATATTTCTTATCAAACTTTTGGAGCAGCAGGCAGTTTAGCTTTGACTACTTATACTAACAGCATGTTTTTTAAGATAAATGACCAGCTGAATATTCAGGCAGATATAAGCCTTGTTAATTCTCCTTATAATTCATTCGGAAAAGAATTCTCGAATAAAATCAATGGATTATATTTGAGCCGCGCACAAATAAATTATAAACCTTCTGAAAACATGTCAATTATGTTTCAGTATCGAAATATTCCTTCTTATTATTATCCTTACGGTTATTATTCACAATTTTATTACAGAGATTTGTTTGAGCGTTTTGAGTATGATAAATAGAGATAGAATTTTATTAAATTTAGGATTGATATTTTGATTTAATTTAGACACACAGCAATTGGAAAAAAATAATTCGAAAAAATCATCAAAAAAGAATTTAGATTTAAAATCTTCCTCAATAAATCTATTCTTGAACATTACCAATTTCTTTCTACTTGCAATTATAATTTTTATGGTCTATTCGCTTTATATTAAAATTTCAGATGCAAAAACCAATTCATACAAAGATGAACAGTTACCTTCAGAAATTATTCAAGTAGAAGTATTGAATGGATGCAATGTTGCTGGCGTTGCAGACAGATTTACAGATTTTCTTAGAAACAACGGCTTTGATGTTGTTAATATTGGCAATTACATTAATAATGACATTGATGAAACAATAGTTATTGATAGAACAGGCAATAAAGCTAATGCTTATAAAGTTGCAGAAGTTTTAGGAGTTAAAAGAGATAATGTTATTCAACAGCTTAACGAAAATTATTTTCTTGATGTTTCAATTGTAATTGGAAAAGATTATTATAACTTAAAACCATTAAAA
The DNA here is from genome assembly GCF_057554405.1 of Rosettibacter sp. KY25. Lineage (NCBI taxonomy): Bacteria > Pseudomonadati > Ignavibacteriota > Ignavibacteria > Ignavibacteriales > Melioribacteraceae > Rosettibacter > Rosettibacter sp. KY25. The sequence continues at coordinate 31,126 of NZ_BAAJAO010000010.1, forward strand.
TGAGGTAAGTGTGGATTCATTAAAATTTGCTAAACAAATAGCTCAATTGATATTAAACAAGAAAGGCTACGACATAAAAATTCTTGACATCCGTAAAATTTCTACTATCTCAGATTTTTTTGTTATTTGTTCTGCTGAGGTGGATAAACAAGTTAAAGCTATTGCTGATGAAGTAGAAGAGAAATTGAATTTGAAAGGTATTAAATGTTTTAACAGAGAAGGCTATGAAACATTAAACTGGGTTATATTGGATTATTTTGATGTTATTGTTCACATCTTTCGAACTGAAGCAAGAAATTATTATAACCTTGAGAAACTCTGGGGCGATGCACCAGTTATTCCTGTTGAAGATGAAGAAGAACCAAAACCAAAACTCACAACAAGAAAATCTCAAAATTCATCAAAAAAGAAAACGGAGAAATAATTGAAAAATTATTTATATAACATTTTTAGTGAACTTTCAGAAAAGCTGAATTATCTAAAAAATGTCGATTTAATATTTACTGTTCCTAATCAACAGACACATGGTGATTATTCAACAAATATTGCAATGTTGCTGGCAAAATCATTAAAGAAAAATCCAAAAGAAATTGCAAATGAAATTATTTCTAATCTGGACTATGATAAATCTATTATCGAAAAAATAGAAATTGCAGGACCAGGTTTTATAAATTTTTATTTCACAAAAGAATATGTAACCAACGTAATAAAAGAGATAATCGAAAAATCAGATAACTATGGCAAATCGAATAAATATTCAGGCAAAGTTGCACAAGTAGAATTTGTATCCGCAAATCCAACTGGACCATTAACAGTCGGGCACGGAAGAAATGCTGTAACAGGAGATACTGTTGCTAATTTACTCGAATGGATTGGTTATAAAGTTGAGAGAGAATACTACTTCAATAATGCCGGCAGACAAATGCGGATTCTTGGAGATTCCGTTCGTTTGAGATATCTTGAATTGCTTGGTCATAATATTGAATTCCCTGAAGAATATTATCAAGGCGATTATATTAAAGATATTGCTAAAAAACTTTATGATGAATATGGAGATAAATTAATTAATGAAAATCCAGAAGGCATTTTTAAGCAAAGAGCCGAAAAAGAAATTTTTGATGACATTAATAAAACTTTGAGCAGGCTTAATATTCATTTTGATAATTATTATAACGAAAATAGTTTGTATGAAAATGGAAGAATCAATAAACTTCTGCAGACATTTGAAGAAAAAAATTTGTCTTATAAAAAAGATGATGCTGTTTGGCTGAAACTTTCTGAACTGGGTAATGAAAAAGATAAAGTTATTGTCAAATCAACAGGTGAACCTACATATAGACTACCTGATATTGCATATCATATTACAAAATTTGAAAGAGGTTATGATTTAATAGTTGATTTATTTGGTTCAGACCATAATGCAACTTATCCTGATGTTTTAGCTGGACTTAAAGCTCTTGGTTATGATATCAGCAAAGTAAAAGTATTGATTCATCAATTTGTTACTATCATGCAAAATGGTGAAGTTGTTAAAATGTCAACCCGCAAAGCAAATTATGTAACACTCGATGAATTAATTGATGAAGTAGGAAGTGATGTTGTAAGATACTTTTTTAATATGCGAAGCATTTCAAGTCATTTGAATTTTGATATTGGACTTGCCAAGAAACAATCTGATGAAAATCCAGTTTTTTATTTGCAGTATGCTCATGCAAGAATTTCTTCAATACTAAGAATGACAAAAGATGAAAATCTGAATTTGTCATTAGAAAATCTTAAACTGCTCACAAAAGATGAAGAACAAAATCTCTTGAAGAAATTATATGAATTCCCCGATGAAGTGTTGTTGAGTGCAGAAAATTTTGAGCCGCACAGAATTTGTGTTTACCTTGAAGAATTAGCATCATTATTTCATAAATTTTATACAGAGTGCAGAATAATTGGTAGCCCAAAAGATTTAGCAGAAGCAAGAATAGCATTGATTGTTGCTGTTCAAACAGTAATAAGGAATGGATTGAAAATTCTAGGGGTTTCTGCTCCAGAGAAAATGTAATTAACCTGCTAAGGCAATAGATAAGGCATAAACTTTTGCTGCCCCATTTTCTATCAACACTTTTCCGCATTCGGAAATTGTTGCTCCAGTTGTAATTACATCATCAACAAGCAGAAATGTTTTATTTCTTATTAGCTTATTCTTTTTAGAAGTAAATGCCCCGCTTACATTTGCTTTTCTTTCTTCTAAATTTAGTTCTGTTTGTGACTGCGTATATCTGATTCTTTTTAAGATTGATGTCTCTACAGAAATTTTAACTACTCTACTGATTCCTCTTGAAATATAATATGATTGATTATAACCTCTTTCAGCTTTTTTTAGATGATAAAGTGGAACAGGAATTAAATAATCTGGTTTCCAACTTAAAATTTCATTGCAAAAATTTTCCCCTGCAAGTTCACCCAAGTAAATTCCTGCTTTGATGTTCCCGTTGTATTTTAAGTCATGAATTAATGATTGTAATGCTTTATCTTTTTCAAAAATGTAAAGTGAAAGAAAATCTGTTATAATATTTTCTTCTTCAAATTTCCGTTTGTATTCCTGAGATAATAAATCTTTGTTTGTTTTTTGGATTGATAATAGACAATTAATACAGATAAATTTTTCATTCTCTTTTAATTTAATTCCGCATGCTGTGCAAATTCTTGGGAAGAAAAAATCTAAAATTTCTTTTATGAACTTCATTTGAAAAGTTTATTTGTAAAATGATTCTCTTAAATCATTCCATATCTTTTTCTGATAAACCATTCAATTGAAAATAATATTAAAATTATAATCAGCAGCCATTTGTCTGTTCGTAAGTTTATTTCAGAAGAAATAGTTTTTTCTTTTGTTGATGAATTAAGAATTTGGTTTAATGACTTTTTTAATTTATCAATTTCTTGCAAATGATAAAAATATCCTTTCGATGCATAAGCTAATTGTTTTAAGAAATTTACATCCATTTGTGTATTTAATTTTTCAATTTCTGAATCAACAACAGAAAATCTTCCACGATTACTTTTTAATTTTATTCCATCATATTCTGCTGATGCTTCATAGGTATAATCTCCTTTAGCATTGAATTCAAGTGTTGATTGGAATAATCCGTCTCTAACTTTCTCTAATATCAAATTATATTTTTGGTTTTCATTAAAAACTGTCAAATTAATTTTTGCTGAATCAACAGGAGTAAATGTATTGTCATATAACTCAGCAATGAAATCAATTGATTCACCAGCAGAAAATATCTTTTTATTTGTTCGTACAAGAAATTGGTTTTGTCTTTCAGCTGTATTAAGCCATTTAGTTATATTGTTTATAAAATTAGAAAAGAAATAAGGATTTTTTTCAGCTTTTAATAACTGCCATCTCCATATATTTCCAGCTAAAATTGCAAATGATTTTTGTCTTCCAATATTCATTGAAATAATCAGTGGAATATTGGATGAAATGTTTTTTACAATTCCTTTGACAATTACTTCACTGCCAGGTTTGGGTATCAATTCAGATGTTGATTTCGTAAGAGGAGGTAAATTATCCCATTCATTTTCTTCAAAAGATTTTGAAAAGATTGACTTAATTGAACTGCTGAAAATACTTGGTGTAATTTCAATAAAACTGTTCGAAATGTTGTTAATAGAAAAAGGGAGTAATTTTTCATAAGCAGTTAATTGATGCAAATCGGTATTGTAAGAAATAATTATCAAGAAAGGTTTATTATCTTTTTCAATTTTTGAAAATACTCGCTGAACAAGTTCTGGTGATGTATTTATTGACGGGAAATCTATTAATACTAAAACATCTGCACTGTCAATTTTATTGAAATTGTTGTTCCAAATTTTAGTTTGTGTTATTTGTACAATTTTTATCACATCAATATTTTCATTACTTTCAAGTGCTTTCGATAACGCTGATAAATCTGGGGAAGGACTGCCAGCAATTAAAACAGCTTTAATTTTGTCTTTTAATACATTTATAAAAAATGTTTTTTTATTATTAAAAAAATTATCCTCATCTTTAAACGAAGAGATTAACAAGCTTAATTTTATTTCACCATAATTTTTAGGTGTGTAATCAAATTTAACTTTGTTAAAACCTGTTTCACTGAGTTTAATGTTTTTTGTTTCAATTAACTTATCTTCTTCAAACAAGGATACATTAATAGTGTTGTTATCAAATCCTTTTTGTGTTATTAATGCTTCAATTTCTGTTTTTTTATTTGCATAAATGAATTGATTATAAAGCACCTCCTGCACAGCAACATCTTTTTTAACAGAACTATCTCCAATTCCAACAGTAAAGATTGGGAAGTTTAATTTTTCTGCTTCATAAATTGGATTACTGCCATCAGTTATTATTCCATCACTTATTATAACAGCAGCTGCAATATTATCATCAGAATTTTTTAATAATGATATTAACTTATCAAAGTTTGTAAGCGGTTCGTTGTACTTAATTTTATTTAACGAATCAACTGCTAAAGGTTTGGGAGAGATTCCAAAAGTAAAAATATTAAAATTCTTCTTTTGGTCAGATGTTAATATTTTTATTGCCTCAATATTATTAGAAATTCTTTGGATGCTATCTTTAACTGCGATTGATTTTGAATTATCTGTAAAAAGAAAAATTTTGGGTTCAATAATTTTTTTGTAACTGATTGTAAGAACAGGTTCAAAAATTAATGCCAGTAAAAGTATTATAGAAATACTTCTTATAATTACTAAAAATGTTTTTATAAAGGTTGATACTTTTGGGATTGTATATTTATAAATAAAATATGAATAAAATATTAGCAGAATTATTCCAGCAATTAAATAGAAAAAATTAATTTCTGCAGTTATATGAAAGCTGTTAGCAGGCATTTATCAACCTTTATCTATAATTTCCATTAGATTTTCTATTTCCCAGCTCTTCATTGAATTGTAAGTTTTATAGTCTGTCAAATCAAAATGTATTGGTGATACTGAAACATAATTATTTTTAATTGCAAATTGGTCTGTATTTAAGTCATTGTCTGTTTCAATTAAATTTCCTGTAAGCCAATAATATTTTTTACCATAAGGGTCAATTCTTTCTTCATAAATATCATCCCATTTCGATTTTCCCTGACGAGTTAGTTTAATTCCTGCAATTTGATTTTCTGGTAAGTCGGGAACATTTACATTAAGTAAAGTTCCGTTTGGCAATCCATTTTTCATAACTAATAATGAAAGAGCTTTTGATATTTTAGCAGCGAATTGAAAATTTTTTGCTGCGTGACTTGTTACAGATACAGCAATTGAAGGAACATCCATGATAGCTGCTTCTCTTGCAGCGGAAACAGTCCCTGAATAAATTATATTAATTGCAGTATTAGAACCATTATTAATTCCAGAAATTACAATGTCGGGTTTAGTTTTCATTATGTTTCGAATTCCAATTTTTACGCAGTCTGCTGGAGTTCCTTCAACTGCATAACCAAAAAATTCTCCATCTTTGAAATATTCTGTTACTCTTAATGGAATTTTCATTGTAATGGCATGACCGACTGCACTTTGTTCTGTTCGTGGAGCAACTACAGTAACTTCTCCAATTTTTTTCATTTCATCAGCAAGAGCTGATATCCCGGTGGAATCAATTCCATCATCATTTGTAATTAATATTTTCACAATTCACCTGTTGTTTTGATTGAATAATTAGCTAAATATTTTTTAAATAAAATAAATTTTATAAAAGTAAATATACTTAAAAGCTGAATTAACAAAGAACTTAAAATTAGTTATAAAACTTTGTTCTAAATATCTTAATTTTGCCTTGAAAAAATTATGATAAATATGAGGCACAAAATTATTTTATTCTTTCTGGTTTTAACTGCATTTTCAATACAAGCTCAAATAGATTCAACTTCAAGCGGAAACATTGACATATTTGTTATTGATTCTTACATAACACCTGAACCGCCGTATAAATTTACTTTGTCATTTTATACCAGCGACAGCTGCACTTCAAAATTAATTTTTGATAACAAAAAAGAATTTGTTGTATCAGATAAATTGAATGAGAATCATAAAATTGAAGTTGACCTTGACGGCATTATCAGCAATAAGAATTCAATCCAATTTAGAATTTTAGTATACGATAAAAATAATGTAGAATCTAAAAGTCAATTATATGATTTAGATGTTCCCCAGAATATTATTTATGCTTACAAAAAAAATGTGAACTTATTTCAGGTGTGTTGTTTTGGAGGAATAATTTTTGGCTTACCTTCACCAACTTATATTTCTAAAAACAATAAAGATTATTTTGGTTTAACAAAAGAAATTCCAGTCTTTTCTTTTTATAAAGGAAGTTTTAATTATCCATTTGGTTATATTGGTTTAGAATATGCATATGTTTTTAACACAGATAGAAAAAATTTTTTGAGAGCAGGATATAAGCAGATTATTCAAATGAGCTTTATAAAATATATTTCTGCTGGATTGAACTATTTTACTGATTTAAAAGGTTACAATGGAATAAGTCCAGAATTATCATTGGGATTGTTCCAGATACAAAATGTTTTTACAGCTTTTATACGATACAGATATAATTTTCAGCCGGACAGAGGTGGAACAGATTTTCATGAAATCTCTATAGGATTATATTCTAATTTCTTTTCAATTAATTTTTAGAAAAATTTAATCGCATTAATTTACATGCAAGAAACAATTTTATCTGTAAGTGAAATAACAAATCTTATAAAAGTTACGCTTGAAGAAAGTTATTCTGAAGTAAATGTAATTGGTGAAATATCTAATTTTAAAGCTCATGTATCGGGTCACTGGTATTTCACATTGAAAGATGCAAATGCTCAAATCAGCTGCACAATGTGGCGAGGTTTGAACAATTACGTCTTTTTCACTCCACAGGATGGAATGAAAGTAATTGTAAGCGGAAAAATAACTGTATATCCACCAAGAGGCAGTTATCAAATTGATGTTCGTTCGATGAAACCTGCTGGTATTGGAGAACTTCAGGCTGCATTTGAAAAACTAAAACAAAAGCTTGCAGCTGAAGGTTTGTTTGATGTTGAACATAAAAAGCCAATTCCAAAATTTCCTAAGAAAATTGGAATTGTAACAGCAATCGATGGTGCAGCATTTCAGGATATGAAAAGTATAGCTGCAAGAAGATATCCTCTTGTTGAGTTAGTTATAGCTCCATGCCGTGTTCAAGGAGAAGGTGCAGCACAGGAAATTGTAGAAAGCATAAAGTTACTCAATCAATTTGATGATATTGATACAATTATTGTTGGACGCGGCGGCGGTTCTCTTGAAGATTTATGGCCCTTTAATGAAGAAATTGTTGCTCGTGCTATTTTCAATTCAAAAATTCCAATCATTAGTGCTGTGGGACATGAAATTGATTTTACAATCGCAGATTTTGTTGCAGACTTAAGAGCTCCTACACCTTCAGCTGCAATGGAACTTGCAACTCCAAACATTGATGAACTTTTTGCCTTTATAAATGATTTTTCCTATTATTTCACAGAAAATATGCTTGGAATTATTGAAGATTACAGGTATGAGGTTAATCAATTAATTTCTTCTTATGGTTTTCGTCTGCCTCAGGATAATATTAAAAATAAGATTCAATTTTTAGACAGCACTATTTTTAAATTTCAGACTTTGATTGATAGTAAACTTATGTCAGAAAGAAATAATCTTGAATTGCTTAACAGCAAAATTCAATCTTTCGATGTGGAAAAAATATTAAAGAGGGGATTTGTTATTATTAAGCAGGATCAAAAAATTATTCATCGATTAAAAGAATTATCAATTCAAAAACCTGTTCAATTAAAATTTTATGATGGAGAAATAAAAATAAATGAGTAAAAAGAAAGAAAATACATTTGAAGATTCGCTAAAAAGACTTCAAGAAATCTCAGAAATTCTTGAGAGAGGCGAAGTTAGTCTTGAAGAATCTATCAAACTTTACGAAGAAGGAATTAATCTAGCAAAGTTTTGCTATACAACTTTGAAAGAAGCAGAACTCAAAGTAACTGAACTTAAAAAACAATTTGAAGCAGATTTAAAAAATAATTTTCAAAATGGGACCGAATTATGATTGACCAATCTCAATACAAAATTCTTTTTAATGTTAATTCCCCAGCTGATATAAAAAATCTTTCACTTGAAGAATTGAAATTGCTCTGTTATGAAATTAGACAATATATGATAGATGTAATTTCTCAAGTTGGTGGACACTTCGGTGGAGGACTTGGAGCAGTGGAATTAACAGTTGCTTTGCATAAAGTTTTTAATACTCCTTATGACCAGATTGTATGGGACACAGGTCATCAGGCTTATCCTCATAAAATTATTACTGGCAGAAGAGATTTATTGAAAACAATCAGACAACTTAATGGAATAAGTGGATTTCTAAAAAGAAGTGAAAGTGAATATGATGCATTTGGTGCTGGACATGCTTCAACTTCGATTTCTGCAGCATTAGGTATTGCTGTTGCAAGAGATATTTTGAATACTGATAAAAAAGTAATTGCCGTAATTGGTGATGGTGCAATGACCGGTGGAATGGCTTATGAAGCTATGAACAACTCTGGTTTGATTAAAAGTGATTTGATTGTTGTTCTCAATGATAATCAAATGTCAATTGCACCAAATAAATGGCAAATATCTAATTATTTTACAGAAGTTATTACTCATCCAGAATTCAATAAATTAAAAGGAGCAATTTGGGACTTAACAGGTAAACTCGACCAATTTGGAGATAGAATAAGAAAAGCTGCTGTAAGAATTGAGCATGGAATAAAAGCTATTGTTACACCTGGAATGTTGTTCGAAGCTCTTGGATTTAGATATTTTGGGCCACTTAATGGTCATAACATTTCTCAATTAATAAAAATATTTGAACATGTAAAAAATCTTAAGGGACCAATTCTTGTTCATGTTCTGACAGAAAAGGGAAAAGGATATGCCCCTGCAGAAAAACATGATCAGCGATTACATGCTGCAATCCCATTTGATAAGATAACTGGCGAAACAGTTAAAAAATCTGTTGCAGTTCCATCTTACACTGAAATATTTGGAAAAACTCTTGTTGAAATTGCAAAACAAAATCCCGATGTTGTTGGCATAACAGCAGCTATGCCAGATGGAACAGGATTGGATTATTTACAAAAAGAATTTCCCCATAGATATTTTGATGTGGGAATTGCTGAAGAACATGCTGTAACTTTTGCAGCAGGACTTGCAACTCAAGGCATAATTCCTGTTGTTGCAATTTATTCAACTTTTTTGCAAAGAGCATTTGACCAAATAATTCATGATGTTGCTTTACAAAATCTTCATGTTGTATTTGTACTAGATAGAGCAGGATTGGTTGGTGCTGATGGTCCAACTCACCACGGAGCTTTTGATTTGTCTTATCTTCGATTAATTCCAAACATGGTTATAATGGCTCCTAAAGATGAAGCTGAATTAAGAAATATGTTGTTTACAGCAATAAATTATAAAAAAGGTCCAATCGCAATTCGTTATCCTCGAGGTAATGCACTTGGTGTAACAATTAAGAATGAATTTGAAGAATTGGAAATTGGTAAGAGCGAAACTATTCAGCATGGAAACGATATTGCTCTTCTTGCAGTTGGAATTATGGTTGAATATGCAAAGAAAGCTTCTCAAATTTTGAATGAACATGGAGTAAATTCAGAAATAATAAATATGAGATTTATTAAACCTCTTGATAAAGATAAACTTGATGAAATTGCAAATCGTTTTGATAAAATTGTTACACTCGAAGAAAATACTTTGACAGGAGGATTTGGATCTGGTGTGCTTGAATATTTTGCAGAAAAAAATTACAAGAATGATATTTTAAGAATAGGTTTGCCTGATAAATTTATTGAACATGGAACTCAGCAGCAATTACATCAACTGCTTGGCATTGACCCTGAAGGAATAGCAAATCAAGTATTAAAGTTTATCAATAAAAAAGCAATCAAAAATGGAATTGTAGCCTGATGGAAAAAGTACGAACTGGAATTATTGGACTTGGCAGCATTGCACAACTTGTGCATCTCCCAATTTTATCAAAACTTGAAAATGCAGAACTTGCAGCATTATGCGAAATAAATAAGAATAGATTGAAAACTATTGGAGAAAAGTATCCATCTGCAAAGAAATATCAAGATTATAAAGAAATGATTGCTAATGAAAATCTTGACGCTGTTGTTATTGCTACACCGACTTCTACTCATGCAGATATTGCACTTCATTGTTTGAAATCAAATGTAAATGTTTTAATTGAAAAGCCAATAGCAATCAATTATGAAGAAGCAAAAGAAATAAATAACACTGCTAAAAAGCATAAAAAAATTGCTATGGTAGGAATGAATTTGAGATTCAGGCCAGATGCGATGTTAATGAAAAGCATAATTAACAGCGGCGAATTAGGAGATTTATTTTATATAAAATGCAGCTGGTTAAGAAAAAAAAGCAGTGCACAAAAATGGTTTGTAAATAAAAAACAATCAGGCGGCGGTGTGGTTATTGACCTTGGTATTGTTCTTCTCGATTTGGCTTTGTGGATGTTCAATAATGATAAAATTGATTCTGTTTCTGTTCAAACTTTCAATCATACTTTGAAAGATATTGAGGAATCGGCAATAGGTATTATTCGATTTGAAAATGGTCAGATTATTGCTTTTGAAGTAAGCTGGGAACTTCATTCAGAAACCGACAGCTTTAATATGGCTATTCATGGAACAAAAGGAACTGCACATTTAAATCCGCTTAGAGTTTATAAAAGAATTGAATCAACTAACATTGATTATACTCCATCAAAAACAAATATCACAAATCTTTTTAGAAAATCTTATGAAAATGAAATAAAACATTTTATTGCATCTGTGAGAGAAAATATACAACCGATATCATCAAGTGAGGAATCATTAATTAGAATGAAATTACTTGATACAATTTATAAATCAGCAAAATCAGGCAAAGAAATTAAAATATAATTATGGCAAAAATATTACTGGTAGACGACGAAAAAGACATAATCGAATTTCTTCAATACAATCTCGAAGCAGAAGGCTTTGAAGTAATTCCAGCTTACAATGGAATGGAGGCATTATCAAAACTTTCTGAAAATCCTGATTTAATTGTTCTTGATATCATGATGCCAAAACTTGATGGATACGAAACTTGCAAAAGAATTAGAAGTAATGAAAATCACAAACATACGCCAATTATTTTTTTGACTGCTAAATCATCCGAGATTGATGAAATACATGGATTAAATATTGGAGCAGATGATTTTATTCAAAAACCAATTTCTCCCAAAAAACTAATAGCAAGAATTAAATCAAATCTTAGAAAAACAGAAATTGCAAAAAAAGATGAGAGCATTAAAAGTGAAATTATAATTGGACCAATAAAAATTAATAGAGATGAATACACAGTTTTTGTTGATGATAAAAAAATAATTCTACCAAGAAAAGAATTTGAAATACTTGCTTACCTTGCTTCGAATCCGGGAAAAGTTTTTGACAGAGAAAAAATTTTATCTGACATATGGGGGAACGATATTATTGTGGTTGAAAGAACGATTGATGTTCATATCAGAAAAATTCGTGAGAAACTTGGCAAACATGCAGATTTAATAGAAACAGTAAAAGGAGTTGGTTATAAATTCAAAAATATTTAAAAAAACTTATCGCTTTTTAATTAGTGTTTCTGATTACTTAATTCCTTTCATAATTTTTTATTCCCTGTTTTTATTAACTCTTTTTATTTCTAATCTGAATAAATCTCAGTTTATTTTATTATCTGTTTTTACATTTCTATTGAGTTTTATGCTGATGGTATATTTAGCAAGAAAGAGAATGAAAGAAAATGAAGTTATAATTAAAACAATCAATGATATCAGAAGGAATCAATATTTATCGCCTGAAGAAATTCATTTACCAAAAAATTTATCTGAACTTGAAGATGAAATTCGTAAGATGTTCTTGAAAGCAAGGAATGATATAAATCATTTAAAGAAATTAGAACGCATCAGGACAGAATTTTTAGGAAATGTTTCTCATGAATTAAGAACACCAATTTTTGCTATTCAGGGTTATATCGAAACATTGCTTGACGGCGCAATTGATGATAAGAAAGTCAATAGAACATTTTTACAAAAAGCTAATCAACATGTAATCAATCTTAACAATTTATTGAACGACTTAATTGATATTTCGATGATTGAATCAAAACAAATGAAAATGAGTCTAAGATATTTCAAAGCTGCGCCATTTCTTGAAAATATTGTAAGTGAAATGAAGCAATATGCAGAAAAGAAAAATCTTGAATTAATATTGCATCCTGTAAATCAAAATCTTGAGATATTTGGTGATAAAGAAAGATTAAAACAAGTAATGAATAATTTAATTACCAATGCAATAAAATATACTGAGGTTGGCAAAGTAGAAATCGGGGTTGAAGAATTTGAAAAAGAAGTTAGAATTTTTGTAAGAGATACAGGAATTGGAATCGACGAGAAAGATTTAAATCGGATATTCGAAAGATTTTATAGAGTAGATAAAAACCGTTCTCGTGAAATGGGTGGTACAGGATTAGGATTGGCTATTGTTAAACACATTGTAGAAGCACACAATTCCAAAGTAGAAGTAAAGAGTGAATTGGGAAAGGGAAGCGAGTTCTCATTTTTTATTAAAAAATTTTTATAAAAATATACTGAGGTTAATATGGTAAAAATAAATTCAATAGAAGAATATATTATAAAATATCCTACATGGGTAAAAGCTTTTAATTTATTATATGAAATAACAACGAAAATTGGATTAACAGCAGCAATTAAGTGGGGTGTTCCAGTTTTTTCATATAATAATAAGAATGTGGCTGGTTTTGCTGTTTTTAAAAATTATTCTGCTATATGGTTTTATCAAGGAGCTTTATTAAATGATAAGTATAAGAAATTGATAAATGCTCAAGAGGACAAAACAAAAGTGTTGCGACAATGGAGATTCAAAACCCCCGATGAAATAATTGAGAATAAAAAAATAATAGTTGATTATTTAACAGAATCTATTAATAACTTTAATCAAGGTAAAATTATTAAGAAGGAGAAATCTAAAGAACTTGTTATTCCTGAAGAGTTAAAAAATGTTTTCAGAAAAAATAAAAAGTTGTACAATGCTTTTCAGGATTTATCTCTGTCATGTAAAAGAGAGTATATTGATTACATTGCAGAAGCAAAAAAGCAAGAAACAAAACTCCAAAGAATTGAAAAAATAATTCCAATGATTTTAAAGAAGGAAGATTTGTATAAAAAATACAAGACCAAGAAATAACTAAAACTCAAGTGATATACCCACAGATGGGAGTATACCTATTGAAGTAGTTTCGTCTACCGATTTTGTTTTTTGATCCCATCTTATCCCGCTTAAGTTTCTTCTGTTGTATACATTTTGAATATCGATGTAAGTAATAAGTACCCAGCTGTTAACTAACCATCTTTTATCAACTCTTAAGTCTAAAGAATGAAAAGATTTTAATCTTCTTGAATTATAATGAGAAACACTTTGTAAACCGTTTTCATCATATGGGGTATATGGTCTTCCTGAGCCATATCTAAATTTCATGCTTAATTCCCAGAACATATTAAATCTATATCCACCAGCAATATTTATTATCCAGTTCTGGTCATAACTACTGCTTCTTTTGATACCATCTAAAGCAATAAAATCCGATTTTGAATAAGTCAAGCTGAAAATTCCATATAAAGGAATCTCGGAAATTTTTTTCTGTATCGATAGCTCTAATCCCTTTGCAGTACCTTTGCCTGCACTGATTAAGGGGTCAAGTCCGAATGATGAAAAATTATCATCACTTCCTGAAAATCCAGCCCCAGTGTTTGCTAAAACAAGATATTTTCGTAATTCACTTGCAGGGTAATCAATATAGTTTTTAAGAAAAGCTTCTAATTTCAATTCTGTGTCTTCCCTTAGCAAATAATTAATTCCAAATACATATTGGTTAGTTTTAATTGCAGTTAAATTTTTATTTTGATTATTTGAAATTAGCCAAATGTAAGATGGAAATTGTCTGTAGATTCCTACGCTAAAATTAAAGCTAAAAATATCATTGAAGAAATATGATGCAGAAAATCTAGGACTGAGGTAATTTTTTTTGTTTATGCCATTAAAATAATCATATCGTAAACCTAAATTAGTTGATAATTGTGGTGATAATAGAAAATTGAAATTTATGTATGTTCCATATTTGATAAAATTATTTATTTGATTGATAGATAATGATGGTAAAAATTCACCAAAAGTAGTTTTGAATGATGGGAAATACACATCAGAGTTGAATTCTATGAATTTAGTTACAGCCCCAAAATTCATTTCAATTTTTTTTGAAAATTTATGAACAACATCAAGTTGAAAATTATTTTCTTCTTCTCTGGAAATGTTTTTGAATATTGGTTGCAACAAGGTATCTTTTTGCATATAATCAAAGTCAGTAAAATTTCTATAATATTTGAGATTCATAAAACCGTTACTAAAAACTCTACGATATGACAAGCCAGCTAAATATTGTGTTTGATTGCTTCCTAAAATTCTTGAATTATTTGATATTTTTTCTTGATTATCATTAAAAAATTTTGTTTTGTCAAATGCACCGATAAATAGAAAGTTGATTGAATTAACATTGTCAATTTTATAATCAAATTTTGTTAAAACATCATAATATTCGGGAACAAATGAAAATCCAGCAGCTTTGAAAATGAAATCTAAATAACTTCTTCTTGCAGAAATTATAAAAGATGAATTGTTATTTGTTGGTCCTTCAAAGTTTAAGCCAAACTGTGTAGCAGAAATTGTTGCTTTTCCTTTTAATTTACTATCATTTCCTTCGCGTAAAGTTATATTTAGAGTAGATGAGATTTTATCACCATACATTACAGAGAATCCACCTGTAGAAAAATTAACTTCACTGACAAAATCAAGGTTTATGTAACTTATTGGTCCACCTGTAGAACCTTGCGTGCCAAAATGATTAATATTTGGTATTTCAAAACCATTAACAACATATAAATTTTCAGAAGGAGCTCCACCACGAACTATTAAGTCGTTTCTTCCAGCATCTGCTTGAGATATTCCAGGTAAAACCGATAAAGCTCTGATTACATCTTCAAATCCACCTGGGCTTCTTCTTAATTCTTCGTTTGATAATTTTCTTAAGCTCACAGGTTCAATTATATTTTTATCAAAATAATTTGCTTGAACAACAACATTTTCAAGTTCTATTGTTTCAGGGATAAGTTCAAAATTAACTTGAGTTGATGAATTGGGCTTAACTATGATATCAGTTTTAACAACAGACTTATAGCCTATAATTGATGCTTTTATTCTATAAATATTAGGAGGAACATTTTTAATAATGAATTTTCCTTCTAAATCTGTAGATGCTCCTATATTAGTTTCTAATATAATAACATTTGCTAATGGTAAAGGTAATCTTGTATTAGCTTCTACAACATATCCTTTAATTTCACCATAATTTTGTGGTAACACTTCTATTGGTATTAATAATAGTTGTATAAATAAAATTGCTTTTCTCATACTTATCTCATTTTAATGAATTACATATAATAACCGAATTCCGAGTTTTAAAGTTTCATTAAAGATACATAGAAGAAATGGCTTTTAAGGTAAGTTCTTTTATGTCTATTATTGGATCCAGAATTACTTTATTTACTAAATATTTTTTTCAATATTCCCTTTATTTTTTCATGCATTCTTTTTGCCCATTGATATTCTGTTCCAAGCATCCCTAATCCTGCAGGTATAATTAAATAAGCTGGACCTGGCACAATTATCATTATAATTCCAATTATTAATAAAATACTTCCAACAATGCTAATTATTATCTTCCTTATTTTTCTTTTCCTCATAGCATTATATTTGTTTGATGAAGAAAGTTTATTGATTAATAATTTGGAATTATTCCAAGATTATAAAACATAAATGACCATAAATCCGTATAGAGATCAATTGATTTTGATGTGCTTGTGCCTGCACCATGTCCAACTTTAGTTTCAATGCGAATTAAAGTTGGATTTTCCCCTGTATTTTTTTCTTGAAGAGTTGCAATATATTTAAATGAATGAGCAGGAAATACACGGTCATCATGGTCTGCAGTTGTAACAAGTGTGGCTGGATATTCTGCATTTTTTATGTTATGTAGAGGAGAATATTTCAATAAGTATTCAAATTGTTCTGGGTTATCGCTTGAACCATATTCCGAAACCCAAGCCCATCCAATTGTGAATTTATGAAAACGAAGCATGTCCATTACACCAACCATAGGGAATGCAACTTTGAATAATTCAGGTCTTTGATTAATTACTGCACCAATTAGTAAACCTCCATTCGAAGCTCCTTGTATAGCAAGTTTGTTTGGTGAAGTGTATTTATTTTTTATTAACCATTCTGCAGCTGCAATAAAATCATCAAAAACATTTTGCTTATTAGATAACATTCCTGCTTTGTGCCATTCTTCGCCATATTCATTTCCTCCACGTAAGCAAGCCAGTGCAAAGACAAAATTGTTTTCTAAAAGAGGAATTCTTGGAATTGAAAATGTTGGCTGCTGTGATATATTAAATCCTCCGTATGCATAAAGCAATGTTGGATTATTTCCATTTAGTTTTAATCCTTTTTTGTGCACAATAAATAATGGAATTTTTGTCCCATCTTTACTTTCATAAAATATCTGCTTCGTTTCGTAATCTTCCATATTAAATTTTATATTAGATTTTTTGAAGAGAGTAGATTTATTGTTTTGAACATCATATCTATAAATTGTTGGAGGATAAGTAAAAGATGTAAATGTGTAGAATGTTTCCGTATCTTTATTTTTTCCGGAAAAACCAAAAACTGTTCCTAATGTTGGAAGTTTAATGTCATAAAGATAATTCCCATCTTCAGTAAAAACAGAGACTTTGCTGCTTGCATCCTGCAAATATGTTACGATTAATTTTCCTCCGATTCGAGAAACATTTTGAATAACATTTTTTGACTCAGGGATAATTGTTTTCCAGTTTTCTTTTGAGGGATTTTTTAGGTCAATTAAAATCAACTTGTTATTTGGAGCTTGATAATTTGTAAGCACCAAAAATTTGTCGTCTATATTATCAATGAAAGTATATTCAGCATCAAAACTATCGATTAATTTAACAATTGAAGAATTATTGGAAAGATTTTTATACCATAATAAATTGTATGATGATGAACCTTCAGAAACAGAAATTATTAAATATTTTTCATCATCTGTTACATTTACTCCAAATAATCTTTTAGGATTTTCTTTGTCTTCGAGTATTAATTCATCCTGAGTTTGAGGTGTTCCTACTTTATGATAATAGACTTTCTGAAATTGATTTGATTGTTTCAGTTCTTCGCCTGATTTTGGTTCATTATACTTAGCATAAAAGAAACCATCTTTATACCATGCATTGCCAGAAAATTTTGACCACATAATTTTATCGTCAAGTAATTTTTTTGTAGATAATTCCATTACATAAAACTCACGCCAATCAGAACCGCCTCTTGAAATCCCATAGCTTAAATATTTATTATCATTAGAAAAAAAGATTCCTGAAAGTGAAACAGAACCATCTGTTGAAAATTTATTTGGGTCAATTAAAACTTCTGGTTCACCATTAATTCCTTTTTGAATGTAGTAAACATTTTGTTCTTGCAAGCCATCATTTTTTGAAAATACATAATAATCTCCCACTTTGAATGGTGCACTGTATCTTTCATAGTTCCACAATTCAGTTAATCTTTTCTTGATTTTTTCTCTGAAAGGTATGTTTGCTAAGTAACTGTTCGTTAATTTATTCTGTGCTTCAACCCATTCTTTTGTTTCTACAGAATTCAAATCCTCAAGCCAGCGGTATGGGTCTTCAATCTTCACTCCATGATATTCGTCAATATGATTTATCTTTTTTGTTTTTGGATACTCTAAATTCTGAGCTTCCAGATAAAATGCGAAAGAGAAACAGAACATTAATAGAAAAATTCTTTTCATATTATTCTCCAAAGTTTGATATACAGGAGATTATTTGATTACAAAATAGAATTCATTTGGAAAAAATCCAAACTAAGAAATGACTTAAATAAAGTCATCATGTCCATAAATTTTTTTTAATTAAAAAATTTTTTTCTCTTTGAGAAAAATTAGGTATTTAAAAAAGTTCTCGATAATAATTAAGAAATAAAATTACATGACATAACTTTCTTAAAATATTTTTCTATTCGTTCTTAAAAATAGAAGTTAATAAACAAAGCCAACAATTTTTATTCATTTTGCTTTATGATATTCTCTCTCTATTTTTCGTTCATAAGAAAAATAAAATAAGTCATCATCTTAATAATTGATGATGGCAGATAAATTCAATAAAAAATTTTGAGGATATTATGAAATCAAAAGAGTTTAATCCATTTGAAATGGCACAAGCACAATTCGACAAAGTAGCCGACATGTTAAATCTTGACGAGGCTACACGCCAGCTGCTAAGATATCCATTACGAGAATATCACTTCAGTATTCCTGTAAAAATGGATGATGGAACAACAAAAATATTTAGAGGATTCAGAGTTCAGCACAATGATGCACGTGGTCCTTCAAAAGGCGGCATTCGATTTCACCCACATGAAACAATTGATACCGTGCGTGCATTAGCAATGTGGATGACATGGAAATGTGCAGTAGTTAATATTCCACTTGGAGGAGGGAAAGGAGGAGTAATTTGCGACCCTCATCATTTAAGCATGAAAGAACAAGAGCAAATTTGCCGCGGCTGGGTTCGACAAATGGCTAAAAATGTTGGTCCAGTTAATGATGTTCCAGCTCCAGATGTTATGACCAATGCACAACACATGCTCTGGATGCTTGATGAATATGAAGCTATCTATGGCGGTAAGTATCCAGGATTTATAACTGGTAAACCAGTTGGAATGGGTGGTTCATTAGGTAGAACAGAAGCTACAGGATATGGAGTTATTTTTACTTTGAGAGAAGCTCTAAAAGAAATGGGAATTAAGATTGAAGACACTACAATGTCGGTTCAGGGTTTTGGTAATGTTGCTCAATATGCAATAGAGTTATATACTAAATTGGGGGGAAAAGTAATTACTGTTGCAAGCTGGGATGAACAAGACCAATGTTCATACACTTTTAGAAAAAAAGATGGAATAGATAAAGAAGAGCTTTTGAAAATTACAGATAAATTTGGAGGAATTGATAAAACCAAAGCTAAGGATTTAGGATATGAAGTTTTAAATGGTGATGAATGGATTACACAGGATGTTGATATACTTCTTCCTGCCGCTCTTGAAAATCAGATACATGCTGATAATGTTACTAAGATAAGCAATAAAGTTAGAATTATTGTCGAAGGGGCAAATGGTCCAACAACTCCTGAAGCAGATAAAGTTATTCAAGAAAGAGGAATTTTCTTGATACCTGATTTTCTTGCCAATGCTGGCGGTGTTACCTGCAGTTATTTTGAACAGGTTCAGTCTAATATGAATTACTACTGGGAACGTGACGAAGTACTGAGCAAATTAGATGTTAAAATGACTTCTGCATATTTATCAGTAAGCGAACTCGCACGAAAGAAAAATTTATACATGCGTGATGCAGCTTATATAATAGCTGTAAGTCGAGTTGCTCAAGCATGCAAAGACAGAGGTTGGGTATAAACTTATTTCCTTATTCATGGAATGGACATTTACCTAATGTCCATTCCTGATATTTTTTTATTAAAAACTTTACACTGAGGCATTCCTAAATATTTCTATTTCTAAGAACCTGTTTTTTTAATAAATTACAAAAGAGATTTATTTTAACGAGAATTAAAGTGATATAATAAAAAAATTTTTTAAGGGCATTATTAATTATGAAAAATAGAAACAATGAGATTGAAATTTTATTAATGGAAAGAACGAAAGTATTAAATTGTCTATTTAAAATTGAAGATAGCTTAAATCGTTCAGAAATATCACTTCGTCAGGCAATTAATACAGTATTAGAAGCATTACCTCAGGGCTTTCAATATTCCGAATATTGTCAAGCAAAAATTGTTTATAATGATATAGTTTATCAAATAATTGAATTCGAAGAAACACCATGGTTTATCACTACTGATATTATTGTTGAGGAACAGTTAGTAGGAAAAATATTTGTTTATTATACAAAAGAATTTAAAACAGATGAAGGCACACCTTTTTTAGAAGAAGAAAAAAAATTATTAAAAACAGTGGCAGAAAGATTAGGGCATTTTATTCTTCATCAGAAATTAAAAAGTTTATATGAAGAACTTCAAACTGCAAGACAGGAAGTTGGCAAAACTATCAGAGGTGAATGGAAAATTGTTCTCGATATGATAAGAAAAACAGACCCAAATTTATTTATGAGTTTGATGAGAAAACTTCTTAATCTATTATGTTGGAAAGGAATTGAAGAAGCAGAACTTTTAATGAAACACACTAATATTTCAAGACGAGTAAAAATTGGTTTGGGAGATGAAGAACTTACAGATGAGAATAAACCAACAAAAGTAGAAAGAATTATTAATTATGATGAATATGTGGAAAGAATACAAAGGCTTGCTGATGACCATTTGCCTGATGAAGTAATCTTGAATAAAATTCAAAAATGGATTCAAGAAGATAAATCGAGTGCATTAATCAAAGTAGTTGATAATCAGGATACTTCGTTAACAGAAATAGCAGATGCAATTCGCAAATATTATCATCTTGCTCCAGAAAAATTTGAATTGCCACCCTCGACTATCAAAGGATTAAGAGTATCTTTGCTCCGAAGATTTTTTACTGACCAGCTTAGCTTTATTTCTATAGCAAAAGAATATGTAAAGCTTACAGATTTTTATAAGCTTATAGACAAAATGATTTTTCCTCCAGGAAGTCATGGAAAACTTGGTGGTAAAAGTGCTGGATTATTTATAGCATCCCATATTCTTCAAAAGGAAGCTGAAAACAATGATTTACTGAAAAATGTTAAGGTTCCTAAAACATGGTATATTGCTTCAGATGGAGTGCTTAATTTTATGCAACATAATAACTTAGAAGAGGTATTAGAACAAAAATATAAGGATATTGATGAAGTTAGAATTGAGTATCCTCACATTGTTCAACTTTTTAAAAATTCAGAATTCCCACAGGATATGGTTAAAGGTTTATCAATGGCATTGGATGATTTTGGTGATAGACCGTTAATTGTAAGAAGTTCAAGTTTGCTTGAAGACCAGATGGATGCTGCATTTTCTGGAAAGTATAAAAGTTTATTCCTTGCAAATCAGGGAACAAAACAGCAGAGGCTTGCTGCATTAATGGATGCAATTGCAGAAGTTTATGCATCGACCTTTGGTCCCGATCCAATCGAGTATCGTGCAGAAAGAGGATTACTTGATTTTCATGAAGAAATGGGAATTATGATTCAAGAAGTTGTTGGAACACGCGTTGGAAACTATTTCCTTCCTGCATTTGCTGGAGTTGCTTTCAGCCATAATGAATTTCGTTGGTCACCAAGAATAAAGAGAGAAGATGGATTAGTTCGCTTAGTTCCTGGTTTAGGAACTCGTGCAGTAGACCGATTAAGTGATGATTATCCAGTTCTTATTTCACCTACTCAACCAAATTTAAGAGTTAATGTATCACCAGAAGAAATTTTAAGATATTCACCCAAAAAGATTGATGTTATTAATCTAAAAACAAATGAGTTTGAAACTATTTCTATTAAAAAATTTCTTGAAGAAACAAATAATAATTATCCTTCATTTGACTTAGTCTTTTCAGTCATTCAAGGCAATATGCTTCGTCAACCGATGGCTTTTGAATTTGATGACCCATCAAAAGAATATGTGGTTACATTTGATGGACTTTTTTTGAAAACAGACTTCCTAAAAAAGATTGATATGATATTGAAAACTTTACAAATAAAAATGAAAAATCCTGTTGATATAGAGTTTGCTTCTGATGGAAAAGATTTTTACTTGTTACAATGTCGTCCTCAAAGTCAAACCAGAGAAATTGCTGGTGATATAATTCCTAAAGATGTTCCTAAAGAAAAAATTCTATTTACTGCAAAAAAATTTGTATCAAATGGTAAAGTGCCAGAAATAACTCACATTGTTTATGTTGACCCAATTAAATACAACGAGATTTCTGATAAAAACAAATTACTTCAAGTAGGAAGAGTTGTTAGCAGACTTAATAAACTTCTTCCAAAAAGAAAATTTATTTTAATGGGACCTGGCAGATGGGGCAGTCGTGGTGATATTAAACTTGGTGTTAGTGTTACTTACTCTGATATTAACAATACTGCAATGCTAATTGAAATAGCAAGAAAGAAAGGCAATTATATCCCTGAAGTATCTTTTGGTACACATTTCTTTCAGGATTTGGTAGAGTCCAACATAAGATATTTACCACTTTATCCTGATGATGAAGGAATTATATTTAATGAAAAATTTTTAACAGAATCAGAAAATATTCTTGAAAATTTATTGCCTGAATATTATTACATGCAGGATACAATTCGAGTGATTGACATTGTTCGAGCAACTGAAGGAATGATTTTACGTATTTTAATGAATGCTGAACTTGATGAAGCCATTGCAATGTTTGTTCATCCTTCTATTGACATTCAAATTGAAAAAGAAATTAAAGAAAGTGTTGAATATCATCCAAGCGACCATTGGCGTTGGAGAATGAAAATGGCAGAAAAAATTGCATCAGAACTTGATGGTGAAAGATTTGGTGTCAAAGGAATTTATGTCTTTGGAAGTACTAAAGATGCTGTCTCAGGACCAGGCAGTGATATAGATTTGCTTGTTCACATTGATAAAGATAAATGCAAAAGATATGAATTGGAATTATGGTTCGAAGGCTGGAGCTTATGCCTAAGCGAAATTAATTATTTAAGAACAGGTTACAAAACAGATGGCTTGCTTGATGTTCATTATGTTACTGATGATGATATTGAAAATAAAACAAGCTTTGCATTAAAAATTAATGCTCTATCTGATGCAGCTCATCCACTTAAATTAAAATCGAAGTCAAATTAATTCACGATAGGCATTAGCAAGATTTTCTAAGTGAAATTTTACAATTGCTAATTCTTTCCCATCATGCGCCGCACTAAAACAATGTGTGTTGCCAATTTTGTCTTTCCACCTGCCTGTTAACCTTGAAGATTCGTGAATATGACCATGCAATGTTAAATACGGCTGAAAACTTTCAATGAAATTTCTAATTGCTTTACTTCCCACGTAAACATCTAATTCAACATTATTAATTTTTTTCCTATCAAGTGCAGCTCTATCAAGATTTGTTTTGTATGGTGGTGCATGGAATAAAAAAATTGTATTAGTGTTTTCTTCTTTATCTGCAAAAGTTTTTAAATCATTCTTAATTGTAGAGTATTTCTTTTCTGAATCTGGTATTTCTATAGTGCGTATTCCATGTTCAGGAGAAATACATCCAATCCCAGTATTTCGAGTTACATCATATTTTTCCCAGTCTTTTAGTAAAAAAGGAGAAGGGGGCGAGTAAGCATAGCCGAAAAATTTATATTTATTGATTTCTATTTTTCTAAAATGTAAATATATCCAGAGTTCTTCTTTTTCGAGATTGATTAATTGCGCTTCTTCAGATTTTGGGTCGTTATTGCCTGGTATAATCAGTATTTGAGGAAATTTATCTTTTAATTTTTGTTTCAATTTATCCAGCTCAGGTTTTAAAAAAGTAGCAACAAAATTTTTTATTGTATAATGAGGAAGTAAATCACCGCCAATCAAAACTATATCAGGTTTTTCAATCAGGATTGAATTAAATAGTTTTTGATATTTATCAGTTGTACCGTGTAAATCCGAAACGAAGTAGCAATACATTTCTTAAAAAATATTTTTGTTTCTTAAATCAAATTTTTTAGATTTGCAATCAAAATTAGGAATTTTAAATGAAAACAAAAGTATACCATCTTAACCATCATCATCATTTACTTCTTAATAGAAGCGCCGGTATACTTTAAATTAATTAAATAAATTTTATGAACAAACCCCGGCGCTTAGTCGGGGTTTTTTATTATATGGAGTAAAAAAATGTTAAATGGAAATTTAAAATTAGCTTTACAAAAACGAGGAAGATTAACTGATAAATCTCTTCAATTATTAAGAAACTGCGGATTAGATATTGAAGACTATTCTGAAAGATTAATAATAACAACCCGAAATTTCGAACTTGATATTTTATTCTTAAGAGATGATGATATTCCTGAATATGTTAGTGATGGAGTTGCTGATATTGGAATTGTAGGTGAAGATGTTTTGTATGAAAGAAATGCTGATGTAGAAGTGATTAGAAAACTGGGATATGGCAAATGTAATCTATCCCTTGCAATACCAGAGAATAAAACATTGAATAATATTTCCGAACTAAATGGAAAAAGAATAGCAACTTCTTACCCAAATCTTTTGAAAAAATTTCTTGATGAGAATAACATCAAAGCTACAATTGTAGAAATCAGCGGTTCAGTTGAAATTGCACCATCACTTGGTGTTGCAGATGTTATTTGCGACCTCGTTTCAACAGGCAATACATTAAAACTAAATAAACTAAAAAAATCTTTTGATGTTTTTTCTTCGGAAGCTGTTCTGATTAAAAATAAAAATCTTGTTAATGATGAAAATAAAAATTCATTGCTAAATCAACTGCTCGTTCGAATTGATTCTGCACTCAATGCCAAAACTTCAAAATATTTAATGATGAATGCACCAAAAAGTGCACTCGAAGAGATTGAAAAAATTATTCCTTCATTGAAAAGTCCAACAATATTACCACTTGCTGATCCTACTATGGTTGCTGTTCATGCAGTAATTCCAGCTGAACAGTTTTGGTTAATTTATCAGGAATTAAAAAAAGCAGGTGCTTCTGGAATTTTACTTTTACCAATTGAAAATATGATATTATGAAAATTATTGATTACAAAAATCTCAACAGCAAACAAATTGAAAAGTTGTTAAGTCGTCCTGCAATAAAAACTGCAGAGATTTATGAACAAGTTCGGCTAATACTTCAAAATGTAAAGAAGAAAGGGAAAAAAGCTGTAATAAGCTATGCAAAAAAATTTGATGGGTTGAGAAGCGAAAATATTCTTGCAAGTAAAAATGAATTATTGAATGCAGAAAAAAAATTATCTAAAGATGTTCGTAAAGCAATTTTAAAGGCAGCTGATAATATTTATAAATTCCATGAGATACAAAAAAGATATGACTATAAAATTGAAACCATGCAGGGAATCAAATGCTGGAGAAAAACTGTCCCAATTGAAAATGTTGGATTATATATTCCAGGTGGAAGTGCAGTTTTAGTTTCAACAATGCTGATGTTAGGTATACCTGCAAAAATAGCTGGTTGTAAACGTATTGTTGTTTGTTCACCTGTTAAGAATGAAATTAATCCTGCCTTAGCATTTGCTGCAAGAATTTGTGAAGTTGATGAATTTTATAAAATAGGCGGAGCTCATTCAATAGCAATGATGGCTTATGGAATAGAGGATGTAAAAAAAGTTGATAAAATTTTTGGTCCTGGAAATCAATATGTAACAGCAGCTAAAACATTGGTAAGCATTGACCCTGATGGCTGCGCAATTGATATGCCTGCAGGTCCAAGTGAGGTTTTAATTATTGCAGACGAATCTGCAGTCAGTTCATTTGTTGCTGCTGACTTACTTTCACAAGCAGAACATGGTGAAGATTCTCAAGTAATTTTGTTAACTACCAGCAAGAACTTAGCAGAGCAGGTTTTAATTGATTTGAAAAATCAGCTTCAATTGTTACCAAGAAAATTAATTGTAGAAAAATCTTTAAATAATTCGAGAATTATTCTTGTTCAAAATCTTGATGAAGCAATTGAAATTAGTAATCGATATGCCCCTGAACATTTGATTTTAGCTGTTAAGAATTATAATAAATTCATAAATAAAATTGTTAATGCTGGTTCTGTATTTATTGGAAATTATTCTCCAGAAAGCGCTGGAGATTATGCTTCTGGCACAAATCATTCTTTGCCAACTTATGGTTATGCAAAGTCTTACAGCGGAGTTAGTGTTGATTCATTTATGAAATCAATTACTTTTCAGAAATTATCCAAAGATGGATTAAATAAAATTGCAGATACAGTAATAACACTTGCAGAAACTGAAGGACTGCAGGCACATGCAAATGCTATCAAAATAAGGATTGAAGATGGATATAAATAATTTGGTTAGAAAAAATATACTTCAACTGAAACCTTACACTTCTGCGCGTCAATCACACAGCGAAGGAATTCTTCTTGATGCAAATGAAAACAGTTTTGGAACGGTTTTGCCTGATGATGAATTTACAAATGTGAACCGTTATCCCGACCCATATCAAAAGCAAATGAGAGAAGGTGTAAGCAAGTTATTAAATATTCCAGTTGAAAATTTATTTTTTGGCGTTGGTTCAGATGAAATAATTGATTTAACCATAAGAATTTTTTGTCAACCTTCAATTGATAATGTTATTGTTTGTGAACCAACTTACGGAATGTACAAAGTTGCATGTGATATTAATGATGTTGATGTGATAAATGTTCCTCTTACAAACGATTTTAATGTTGATTCAAATGCAATTGAAAAAGCAGTAAATAAGAATACAAAAATTTTATTTTTATGTTCTCCTAATAATCCAACGGCTAATTTGCTTGATAAAGAAAAAATTCTTGAGCTAACAAAAAAATTAAATCTCATTGTGCTTGTTGACGAAGCTTATATTGATTTTGCTCAGGATGAAGGTTTAATAAAATACACAACTGAACTGCCAAATCTGATTGTAATGAGAACATTTTCAAAGGCATGGGGAATGGCTGGAGTTAGATGCGGTTTTTGTGCAGCATCAAAAGAAATCATTAATATTTTTTTCAAGATAAAATTGCCTTACAATATCAGTAAACTTACTGCACAAGCTGTTGCCAAAGCACTTCAAAATATCGAAAAAAGAAATCAATACATTAAAATGATTTTACAAGAAAGAGAAAGAGTTTATGCATCATTAAAATCGAACAAAAAAATATTAAATGTATTGCCTTCTGATTCAAATTTTATTTCTTTTAAGGTAGAAAATCCAAAAGAGGTTTATAGTTATCTCGAAAAAAATAAAATAATTATTCGCGATAGAAGTAATCAATTTAACTTTGCTGGTTATTTAAGAGTTACAATTGGAACTCCCGAAGAAAACAATTTATTTCTTGAAAAACTGAATGAGATTTTATGAAAAAAGTTTTTATTGATTCAGAGTTATTTAATCCCGCAAGTAAAAAAGCAAAAGGTTTGATAAGTTCATTAAAGAAATTATCAGAATATTCGTATCAAATCTTTGCAGATAAAGAAGAAATTGATCCGGTAGTTCTTAATGTTTTGAAACTGGAAGGAATTAAAATTAATTCTGTGAAAAACAAAATTGATTTACTCGAAATTGGAGTTGATGGAAAACCTTCTGATAAAAAAATTGTTATTTCAAAAAATAAAATAAAAAATATCGAAGAAGCAGTTGAAAAGATTATTAAAAATTTGCGTGCAGCAGAAGTTATCAGAAAGACAAAAGAAACTGATATTACTATAAAACTTGAACTTGATGGTGAAGGAAAAGCTGAAATAGAAACAGGAATTGGTTTTTTCAATCACATGCTTGAACAAATTGCTAGACATGCAAATTTGAATTTGACAATACAGGTAAAAGGAGATTTAAATATTGATGAACATCATACAGTTGAAGACACAGGAATTGCACTTGGAGAAGCATTAAGAAAAGCACTTGGGGATAAAAAAGGAATTAAAAGATTTGGATACATGCTTCCAATGGATGATTCAATTGCTCAATGTGCGATTGATTTGAGTGGAAGAAGTTATCTCAATTTTAATTGCAAATTTCAAAGAGAAAAGGTTGGAGAATTTCCAACAGAACTAACAGAAGAATTTTTTCGTGGACTTACAATTGGATTAATGGCAAATATCTACATTAAAGCAGAAGGAAAGAATGACCATCATAAAATTGAATCGATATTTAAAGCATTTGCAAAAGCATTAAACGAAGCCTGTAGAATAGATTTTAGAGCAAAAGGATTTTTACCATCAACTAAAGGGAAATTATGATTGCAGTAATTGATTATGGCGCCGGCAATATTCAATCTGTGGTTAATGCAATAAGCGATATAACAACAGATTTCATTGTTACAAACAAAGAAAGTGATTTGCTGAAATGTGAAAAAATTATTTTTCCTGGTGTAGGCGAAGCATCATTTGCTGTAAAAAAATTGCACCTTCTAAATTTGTTTACTATGCTTAGAATAATTAAAAAACCTTTGCTGGGAATTTGTCTTGGCATGCAAATACTGTGCGATAAATCAATTGAAGGGAATGTAACTTGTCTTGGCATAATAAATACAACTACAGAAATGTTCGATACAAAGAAAGTTAAAGTTCCGCACATGGGCTGGAACAAAGTTGAAATAATCAAACAAAGCAAATTGTTTGATGGCATTGAAAACAACTCTTACTTTTATTTTGCTCATTCATATTATGTCCCATTAAATGATTACACAATAGCAAAATCAAATTATGATATTGATTTTTCAGCTGCATGTGAAAAAGATAATTTTTACGGAATTCAATTTCACCCAGAAAAATCTGGAAGCAATGGATTAAAAGTATTAAGGAATTTTATAGAAAAATGTTAATCATTCCTGCAATTGACATATTAAATAATAAAGTTGTAAGATTGCGAAAAGGTGATTTTAATCAGGCAACTTACTACGACACAACACCTTTGGAAGTTGCTGAAAGATATAATTCTTCTGGTTTCAAATGGGTTCATATAGTTGACCTTGCAGCTTCTGTTGATGGAAATATCAGCACACTTTCAATCATTCAACAGATAAAAGAAAAAACAAAATTGAAAATTGAATTTGGCGGAGGAATAAGAAATCAGGAACAGGTTAAAAAATTGATTGAAGCAGGAGTTGATAAAATTATAATTGGTTCTCTTGCAATTACCAATAGGACACAATTCGAAAAAATTATCGATAAATTTGGTAAAGAAAAATTTATTGCTGCAATAGATTCAAACAAAGAAAAAATTCTTATAAAAGGATGGACTCAACAAAGCAGCATTTCAATTTATGAACATATTAAATATTGTTCTGAACTTGGTATCGATACATTTTTGTGCACAGATGTAAGTCGTGATGGAACTTTAAGCGGCTCCAATAAGGAACTTTATGAGAAAATAATAAATCAATTTCCGGATATAAATTTAATTGCATCGGGTGGAATTGGTTCAATTCATGATATTTTAATGCTCTCACAAATTAATCTCTTTGCAGTAATTGTAGGAAAAGCAATTTACGAAAACAAAATTAAACTGGAGGATTTAATTAAAATTGGTAGCTAAACGCATCATACCATGCCTTGATGTTAAAAACGGTAGAGTTGTAAAAGGAGTAAATTTTGTTAACCTAAAAGATGCAGGTTCTGCAGTTGAATTATCTCAAAGATATTATGAAGAAGGTGCTGATGAACTTGTATTTCTTGATATAACTGCTACCGAAGAAAAAAGAAAAACTTTGATAGAACTTGTCAAAGATGTTGCAAAAGTTTTGAGAATCCCTTTTACAGTCGGCGGAGGAATTTCTTCTTTAGAGAATATTGAAGAATTATTGAAAGCAGGAGCTGATAAAGTTTCTCTCAACTCTTCAATTGTAAGGAATCCAGATTTAATTACTCAAGCAGCTAAACAATTTGGTTCGCAGGCAGTTGTAGCTGCTATTGATGTGAAAGTTGTCAATGGAATAAAAAAAGTTTTCATTAAAGGCGGCAAAGAAGAAACAGAACTTGAAGGTTTTCAATGGTGCAAAAGAGTAAATGAACTTGGAGCAGGTGAAATTTTATTGACATCAATGGACCACGATGGAACACGCAAAGGTTATGATATTGAATTCTTAAAAAAAGTAGTTGATGCTGTCACAATTCCTGTTATTGCAAGTGGAGGTGCCGGTTCAAAAGAACATTTTCTTGATGCATTCAAAATTGCTAATGTTGATGCATGCCTTGCTGCTGGCTTATTCCATTATGGCGAATTAAGAATTAATGAACTAAAAAAATTTCTAAAAGAAAATAATGTTAATATAAGACCATGATAGACTTAAACGCTATTGACTTCTCAAAAAATTCTGGACTTGTTCCTGCTATTGTTGTTGATAATTTTACTGGACAAGTTTTAATGCTCGGCTTTATGAATCAGGAAGCACTTCAAAAAACAATTGATACAAAACTTGTTACATTTTACAGCAGAACAAGAAAAACATTATGGACAAAAGGAGAAACATCAAAAAATTATTTGCATCTTGTTGATATTAAAACAGACTGCGACAACGATACACTTTTAATAATTGCAAAACCAGATGGACCAACATGTCATCTTGGAAATTATTCATGCTTTGGAAATGAAAAATCAAATACAAAATTTCTTGACTATCTTTTTGAATTAATCAAAGAAAGAAAAGAAAAATTACCAGAAGGTTCATACACAACAAAATTATTTCAGAGTGGGTTAAACAGAATAATTCAAAAAGTAGGTGAAGAAGCTGTTGAAACAATTATTGCTGCAAAGAATGAAGATAAAAATGAAATTATTAATGAAGTTTCGGATTTAATTTATCATCTCTTTGTAATGCTTGCACAAGAGAATATTGAACTGCAGGAAGTTTTGAATAATTTAATTGACAGGCATTATCAAAAAACAAAAAATAATCCCGATTAAAATCTTCAATTGAACTTCCGATAATTTTATTAAAAATACTCATCATTATTTGAGAGTTTATTTTGGAATTAGATATCAAGAAAAAATATTTAATTGAAGTTGAAGAATTATTTGAAATATTAGACAGCAAAGATTTAGTTATAATTGATACAAGAGAGCCGGAAGATTATCTAATCGACCATATTCCAGGGGCAGTAAATGTTTATGATATTTTTACTTATCTCGCTACTCAAGAAAATGGCGGTTATAAAGCTTTGATAAAAAATTTTTCTGAAATTTTTGGCAATGCCGGAATTGAGGGAAATGAAACTGTTGTTGTGTATGAAGATGCAATGGATAATGGTTATGGAAGATCTTGCAGAGGATATTTTTTGTTGACTTATCTTGGTCATAAAAATGTTAGAGTTCTTCATGGTGGATATCAAGCTTGGATTTCAAAAAATCTTCCTGTGACAAGAAAAATTCCCGATGTTCAAAAGAAAATATTTAATGCAAAAGTTGATAGCTCAATAATTCTTACAAAAAATGAAATGTTGAACTCATTATCCAACTCAGATATAATTAAGCTCGACTGCCGCGACCATGCAGAATGGGTTGGAGTAAGTTCATCGCCTTATGGACCAGAGTTTACACCAAGAAAGGGAAGAATTCCTGGTGCAATTTGGATTGAGTGGTATAAAACTATGTGTCAAAAAAATTATATTACTTTTTTTAAAGAGCCGGATGAATTAAAAAAAATGTTTAACAGCTATGGGATAACTGAAAACAGTGAAGTTTATGTTTATTGCTTCAAGGGGGCACGAACTTCAAATATGTATATTGCATTGAAACTTGCTGGAATAAACAAAGTGCGGAATTATTTTGCTTCATGGAACGAATGGTCAAGAGATTTTTCATTACCAATCGAAAAAGGTTATCCAAAACCAAAGTTTCTGTTTTGAATTAGTTGAAAAAAATCGATTAGAAAAATCATCACAATTTTTGACCCATCAAATTTTTATTGAAGATGATGAATGAAATGAATCTAATTCTCAGTAATTTTTAAGAATTCTTAGTTAAGTTCTATAATTAATTTTGGCAGCTTCATATTATTTACCATTTCTCAAATTTTTATTAAGAATTTTTTGAAAAAATCTGATTTATGTTTATTAATAATTTTGTAAATTAATTATTAAAAATTCTTGTATGGATAATTAATTTATTCATAATAATGATTCCCAAAAAATTTTGGGGGATGCTAAAATGAAGAATAAAATTTTTGCAGCAGTTTTGATTGCGTTATTATTTTCATCATGTAAAACAAATAATTCGAGGGAAAAAATGATTAATCAAGAAGTTTTTGGAACGCTTCCATCAGGCGCAAAAGTTTTTATTTACACATTGACTAATAAGAATGGAATGGAAGTAAAAATTATTAATTATGGTGCTACTATTATTTCATTAAAAGTGCCTGATAAAAATAACAAGTTCGACGATGTTGTTATGGGCTACGACAATTTAGAAGATTATATTAATGGAAGTTCATATTTTGGCTGCATTGTTGGAAGATTTGGTAATAGAATTGCAAAAGGCAAATTCACACTTGATGGAAAAGAATATCAACTAACAATTAACGATGGAGAAAATCATTTACATGGCGGAACAATTGGATTTAATAAAGTTCTTTGGAATGCAGAACCTGTTGTAAGTGATTCATCTCAATCACTAAAATTAACTTATCAAAGTAAAGATGGTGAACAAGGCTATCCAGGAAATTTAACAATACAGGTAATTTATTCATTAAATAATAATAATGAATTAATTATTGATTATTCAGCAGAAACTGACAAACCAACAATTATAAATCCAACACATCATTCATATTTCAATCTAAGTGGTTCATTTAATAACACAATTCTAAATCATGAATTATTTATTGATGCTGATTATATAACTCCTATAAATGATAAATTAATTCCAACTGGGGAATTAATGAAAGTTGAAGGAACTCCATTCGATTTCAGAACTTTTCACAAAATTGGTGAAAGAATAAATGAAAAACATGAACAATTAATTTTTGGAAAAGGTTACGACCATAATTGGGTTTTGAATAATTATAATGGACAAGTAAGAAAAGTAGCTGAATTATATGATTCATCCAGTGGAAGAGCAATGGAAGTATTGACTGACCAGCCTGGAATTCAATTTTATTCTGGTAATTTTTTGAATAGTTCTATCAAAGGCAAAAATGGTACTGTTTATGATTATAGAACTGGTTTATGTCTTGAAACTCAGCATTTCCCTGATTCTCCCAATCATTCAAATTTTCCATCAGTAGTATTAAGACCAGGAGAGAAATACACTCAAAAAACTATTTATCATTTTATAGTCAAATAATCTCAAAAATAAAGTGAGAGGAAATTATGGGAGTACTCAGCACAATTGACTGGCTAGCCATAGCCGCATATTTTCTAATAATTCTTGGATTAGCCTGGTGGGTAATCAAACGACAGAAAAAAACTTCTGATGGATACTTTTTAGCTGGAAGAAGTTTGGGTTGGTTTATTGTAGGAGCTTCAATTTTTGCTTCCAATATCGGTTCAGAACATCTTGTTGGATTAGCTGGCTCTGGTGCAACTGATGGTGTTGCAATGGCACATTATGAACTTCATGCTTGGTGCCTGCTTGTTCTGGGCTGGGTTATGGTTCCTTTTTATTTGAGGTCAAAAGTTTTTACAATGCCTGAATTTCTTGAAAAGAGATTTTCTCCTAGAGCTCGTGTTGTTTTATCAGGAATCTCTCTCGTTGCATATATATTAACTAAAATTGCTGTTGGTGTTTTTGCTGGTGGAGTAGTTTTCTCTGTACTCCTTCCAGATATTAATTTTATGGGAATGGATAGCTTTTGGGTAGGTTCAATTCTTGTAATTGTTATAACAGGAATTTATACAATTCTTGGTGGAATGAGTGCAGTTGCTTATACAGAAGCACTTCAAACAATTATTTTGATTATTGGTTCTGCTCTTGTTACTTTTTTTGGATTGCAAGCAATTGGAGGTTGGAGCGAGCTGAAAGCAATTGTTGGACCTGAAATGTTTAATTTATGGAAACCACTCGTTCCACATGGTGTTGAGGGAACATGGGCACCAGTAAAAGAAGCAGGCAGAATGGCTTGGTATTTTAATGATAACTATCCATGGGTTGGAATGCTTTTCTGTGCACCAATTATTGGTCTTTGGTATTGGACAACTGACCAATATATCGTTCAAAGAGTACTTGCAGCTCCAAATGAAACTGAGGCTCGTCGTGGAACCATTGCTGCTGCATTCTTTAAATTATTGCCTGTATTCATTTTTATTATTCCTGGAATAATTGCTTATGGTCTTGCAATAAGTGGAAAAGTTCCTGCAATTCAACAAACATTATTAGATGCAAATGGAAATATAATTCGAGATAATGCTCAACAAGCATTCCCTTTGATGGTGGCTAATGTTTTGCCAATTGGTGTAAGAGGAATTGTTGTGGCGGGATTATTAGCTGCTTTGATGAGTTCTTTAGCCGGTGCTTTCAATGCAAGTTCTACTTTGTTTACAATGGATTTTTATTCTCGACTTCATCCAAACGTATCTCAGGAAAGGTTGGTATGGGTTGGTAGAGTTGCTACAGCAGTTATGGTTTTAATTGGATTATTATGGATTCCTGTGATTCGTGGTGGTAAAGGACTTTATGATTATCTTCAAGGTGTTCAAGCTTATCTGGCTCCTCCAATCTTTGTAGTATTTTTTGCAGGAATATTTCATAAAAGATTAAATGCAAAAGGTTGTCTTGCTGCTCTCTACACAGGTTTTGCTTTGGGTATCGCTCGTCTTGCAATTGATACACCTGTAAAATTAATTAAGGGATTTCATTATCCCGAAGGTTCTATTCTGTGGATTATTAATAATATTTTCTTCCAATATTACAGCTTATTAATTTTTGTAATCAGTCTCATTGTTATGGTGGTAGTAAGTTATGCAACTGAAGAACCTTCATACGAACAGTTGCAAGGATTAACTTATGGAACTGTAACAGAAGAACATCGTAAAGAATCAAGAGCAAGCTGGAATAAATGGGATGTAATAGCTTCAGCAATAGTTCTCTTATGTATTCTTTTTGCTTATCTCTATTTTACAGGCTGATAATTAAAAGGTGTCATTATGAATAAGTATGTAATTGGTTTGGATTTTGGAACTAATTCATGCCGTTCACTAATTGTTCGAGTTTCAGACGGCAAGGAATTAGCAAGTTCTGTATTTGCATATCCATCAGGAACTGATGGAGTAATAATTGATTCAGAAAATCCAAATCTTGCAAGACAAAATCCAGCTGATTATTTATTGGGAATTGAGTACACAATCAAAGATGCTCTGGCAAAAGCAAAAAGTGTTGATTCAGATTTTAGTAATGAAAATGTAATAGGCATCGGAATCGACACAACAGGAAGTAGTCCGATGCCTGTTGATGAAAATGGTCTTCCAATGTGCTTCAAAGAAAAATATAAAAATAATCCAAATGCAATGGTATGGCTTTGGAAAGACCACACAAGTTTTAAAGAAGCTGAACTTATTACTGAAATAGCAGAAAAAATTCGTCCACAATATTTGTCTAAAATTGGAGGGAAATATTCTTCTGAGTGGTTCTGGAGTAAAATTCTTCACTGCAAAAATATTGACCCTGAACTTTATGATGAAACATACAGCTGGGTTGAAATTTGTGATTGGATACCTGCAGTTCTAATTGGAAAAACAAAACCAGAAGAAATTAAAAGAAGTGTTTGTGCAGCTGGTCATAAAGCAATTTATAATTCACAATGGGGCGGATTGCCCGATAAAGAATTTTTAGAAACTGTGTCTAATGGTTTGGGAAAACTACGTGATAGATTATATGAAAAAGCTTACAGTGCAGAAAATTTAGCAGGATATTTATCTAAAGAATGGTCAGAAAAACTTGGACTTTCTGAAAACGTAGCTATTGCAGTTGGAGCTTTTGATGCTCATATGGGAGCAGTTGGAGCTGGAATTACAGAAGAGACAATGGTAAAAATTATTGGGACCAGCACCTGCGATATTATGATTTGGCAAAATCAAAAGCCTCTTAACGATATCAAAGGTGTTTGCGGTATTGTTGATGGCTCTGTAATGAATGAATATTATGGAATTGAAGCAGGACAATCTGCAGTCGGAGATATTTTGTTATGGTTTGTTAATTATCTTACACCAGAAAAATATGGTTCAACTCTTGAAGATAAATTTTCTAATCTTGAAAAAGCTGCATCAGAATTAATTCCAGGTGAATCTGGATTATTAGCATTAGACTGGAACAACGGAAATAGAACGATACTTGTTGATGTTCGTTTAGCTGGTTTATTGATTGGCCAAACTTTGCATACAACACCGCATGAAATTTACAGAGCATTAATTGAAGCAACAGCTTTTGGGGCACTAAAAATTATTGATAGAATTGAAGAATATGGTGTAAAGATTAAAGATGTAATTAATTGCGGTGGACTTGCAGTAAAGAATTCTTTGATGATGCAAATCTATGCAGATGTAATTGGCAGACCAATGAAAATTTCTCGAAGCGAACAAACTCCTGCATTAGGTGCTGCTATTTTTGCTTCTGTTGCAGCTGGCAAAAAAAATGGCGGATACGATAGCATTAAAGAAGCTCAAGCAGCTATGACGGGTATAAGTAAAATTTATCATCCTAATGAAGAGTATCATAAAACTTATAAAAAATTATATGCATTATATTGTCAGCTGCATGATGCATTTGGAACCTCAGAATGGCATGGTTCACTTTATAATGTCATGAAAGATTTATTAAATATTCGCGATGAAATTAGATTAAAAAATTAATATGCTCAAAGAATTAAAAGAAATAGTTCTCGAAGCCAATCTTGAATTGTACAAATCAGGATTGGTAATTCAATCATTTGGCAATGTCAGTGGTATAGACCGTAATGAAAATCTTGTTGTGATAAAACCAAGCGGCATTGATTACAATAAAATGAAACTCAATGATATGGTTGTTGTGGATTTAGAAGGTAAAATTGTAGAAGGCAACAGACGTCCTTCGTCCGATACTCCTACTCATGTTGAATTATATAAAGCTTTTCCTTCAATTGGTGGAATTACTCACACTCACAGTGTTTATGCTACAATGTTTGCTCAGGCATGCACAGAAATTCCATGCCTTGGAACAACTCATGCTGATACTTTTTTTGGAAATATTCCTGTAACAAGATTTTTAAAGAAAGAAGAAGTTGAAAATGATTATGAAAAAAATACGGGCAAAGTAATTATTGAAAGATTCAAAAAATTAGATGTTACGGAAACACCAGGAATTTTAGTTGCAGGTCATGCACCTTTTGCATGGGGGAAAGATGCATTTGATTCAGTGAAAAATGCTCAGATACTTGAATATGTAGCACAATTGGCATTTGGAACTCTAATAATCAATCCTGAAATCAAAGTTCTTCCAAAACATATTATTAAAAAACATTATGAAAGAAAACATGGTCCAAATGCATATTATGGACAAAAAAATTATAACAAAAAAGTAGGTATGAACAATGATTGATATAAAAAATTATGAAGCCTGGTTTGTAACCGGCAGCCAACATTTATATGGAGATGAAACATTAAAACAGGTTGCACAGAATTCTCAAGCTATAGTTGAAGGATTAAACAAGTCAGGTAAACTGCCAATCAAAATTGTTTTTAAGCCTGTTCTTACAACTCCGGAATCAATTTTTAATTTATGTCTCGAAGCAAATACAAATAAAAATTGTGTTGGATTAATTTTATGGATGCACACTTTTTCTCCTGCAAAAATGTGGATTCAAGGATTAAATATACTTACTAAACCTTTTGTTCATCTTCATACACAATTTAATCGTGATATTCCATGGGATTCTATTGATATGAATTTCATGAATCTTAATCAATCTGCTCATGGTGATAGAGAATTTGGATTTATTTGCTCAAGAATGAGGAAATCAAGAAAAGTAATTACTGGACACTGGCAGAACGATGAAGTTCAGAATAAATTATCAATATGGCTTAGAGCTGCTGCAGCATGGCAGGATGCACAGGGAGCTAAAATTGTTCGATTTGGTGATAACATGAGAGATGTTGCCGTAACTGAAGGCGATAAAGTAGAAGCTCAAATTAAATTTGGTTATTCTGTAAATGGATATGGTCTTGGCGACCTTGTTCAATATGTAAATAAAGTTTCCGAAAATGAAATTGATAATTTATTGAAAGAATATTTTGATAAATATGAAGTTGCAAATAGTTTGAAAAAAGATGGTGAAAAATTTTCCAATCTGAAAGAAGCTGCAAAAATTGAAATTGGCTTAAGAAATTTTTTAGTCGATGGCAATTACAAAGCTTTCACAACAACTTTTGAGAATCTTCATGGATTAAAACAATTACCCGGCCTTGCAGTTCAGAGATTGATGGAAGAAGGTTATGGTTTTGGTGCAGAAGGTGATTGGAAAACGGCAGCACTCGTTAGAGCTGTTAAAGTAATGTCTGCTGGACTTGAAGGTGGAACTTCATTTATGGAAGATTATACTTATCATTTAGAACCTGATAATATGATGGTTCTTGGTGCTCACATGCTTGAAGTTTGCAGTTCACTTGCAGGTCAAAAACCAAAATTAGAAATTCATCCACTTTCAATTGGTGGGAAAGATGACCCACCAAGATTAGTTTTTGATGTTGCTGAAGGCGAAGCTTTGAATGCTTCAATTATTGATTTGGGTAATAGATTTAGAATGATAGTTAACGAAGTAAAAGTAATTAATCCACCAAAGCAATTACCAAAATTGCCAGTAGCTCGTGCTTTGTGGATACCAAAACCAGATTTGGAAACTTCTGCAACTGCATGGATATTAGCAGGGGGAGCCCATCATACAGCTTTTTCAAAAGCAATAACTTCAGAATATCTTGAAGATTTCTCTGAAATTGCTGGGATTGAATTCTTGCTAATAAACGATAAAACAAATTTATCGGAATTTAAGAAAGAACTGCGCTGGAACGATTCATATTTTTCCCGCTTATGAAAAAGATTCCAATTTATCCAGAAACTAAAGCATTAATTTTTGATTGCGATGGAACTCTTGTTGATTCCATGCCTTTGCACATGAAGTCGTGGCAGTATGCAATGAATAAGTTGAATATCGATTTTGATTATGACTTTTTCTTTTCAAGAAAAGGAATGAGAGAAAGTGATATTGTCGAAATATTGAACAAAGAAAAAAATATTAAATTGGATACAGAAGCAGTAGTGAGATTAAAACATGATTACTTTTTGAAAAACATTCATCACGTTAAACCAATTGAAGAAGTCGTAGAAATTGTATATAACTATAAAGATATTTTACCAATGGCAGTTGTATCAGGTGGTGTTAAAAAACTTGTTTTGGAAGAATTGAAAATCATAGGAATAGATAAATTTTTTAAGGTAATCCTAACAGCTGATGATGACATAAAACCCAAGCCATCCCCGGATTTATTCATTCATGCATCTCAAATTCTAAATGTTCCTCCAGAAAATTGTCAAGTATTTGAAGATGGGGAACTTGGCATTCAAGCAGCTTTGAATGCCAAGATGTTTGTTACAGATGTAAGAAATTATGTAAGCAATAACACAAAATAATCGAGCATATAAAAATAACTTGACATTTATTACAAATTTTGGCAAGTTAAGTCAGCAATTAAGTAAACATTTACTTTATTGATAATACATGATTCTGTCTACTCTAATATTTATTTTAATTGTGAACCATCTTCTTGAGGCAATATTTACTTGTCGTTCCATAAATTATAAATACTTCAGTTTTTCACTTAATTAATAAATCTGTTATTTGTCATTCATTAATAAATAACTCTTTGAAATAACAATAGAGGAGTAAATATGACTAAAAATCTACGAGGTAATTTATTTACCTTTAGCATACTGTTTTTGTTCATGTTTACTGGTTTAATGTATGCTCAAGGTAAAATTGTTGGAAAAGTGACTGACAAAAGTAACGGTGAACCCCTTTTAGGTGTTAATGTTGTTATTTTGGGAACTCATATGGGTGCTGCTACAGATGAAAATGGTGAGTATATAATTGTAAATGTTCCAGTAGGGACATATTCAATTCAAGCTTCGATGGTTGGGACAAATAAAGTTACTCAAACGAATGTCATTGTATCACAAAATCAAACAACACGAGTTGATTTTCAACTCGAGCAGACAGCAATAGTTGGCGAAGAAGTTGTTGTTACTGCTAAAAGAGATATTCTCCACAAGGAAGTTTCAAGTACTCAGATTGTTATTGATAACAAACAATTAAGTGAAGCTGCTGGTGTTAGAACATTACAGGATTTTATTTCTACTCAAGCAGGAATTACTGGATCAGATTATTTAAATATTAGAGAGGGAAGACCCTCAGAAACTGGAACTGTTATTAATGGATTGACTTTCGTTAATGCAAGAGTAGGGAAAACAGAATCATTAATACCTACAAGTGCAGTTGAACAAGTCTCTCTCAAAGCTGGAGGTATGAGTGCAGAGTATGGAGATTTTCGTTCCGGGGTTATTAATGTAGCAACAAAATATGGAACATCAGATGGATATCATGGAACATTTAGTTTTACTCGTTCACCTGCTCATCTTAAAAGATTTGGTCCTTCACTTTACGATCCAATGAATAATTACTTGCGTCCACACTTAGACCCTGAAATTGCATTTATAGGTGTGAATGAAGCAGTAAATAGAGGAATAATTGATAATTATCAAAAGCAGCAATTTACTCAATACCCATCTTTTGCAGGATGGATTCAGATTAACAACAAATCTCTTCCAGCTGCATGGAAAAATAAAGGAATTACTCCTGTGGACCTTTATCTCTATGATGCATGGATGCACATGGTAATGCCCGATTTTGAAAAATTAAACAAAGTTATTCGAGAACTTAATGCTCAAGGTCTGAATGTAGGTAATGAAGTTACTGACCAGAATTTAATGAACTTATTTGCACGTCATGCTAACAAAGAAGGTAAATATGGGGATTTTAATTTTGATGGAGGATTTGGTGGACCTGTTCCACTAATTGGCAAAGCATTAGGTAATGCAACTTTTTATCTTTCTAATGTAACTAAAAGACAATCTTATATCGAGCCGCTCGAATTAGATTTTGATTTTAGCAGTTCAACAATGCTGGCATTAAAATCTAATATTACTAATGCAATCACTCTAAAACTAACTGGTGTTTATACATATCAAAAAGGGATGAACCCAGCAAGAGGAGCTGATAGTGAAATTCCTAATTTAGCAACAGCTAATGACTTGGGTTCTTCAGTTTATCAAGGGCTTGACCGTGGGGCATTAATGCCTGAGAATAATATTCCATTATTTGTTGCTTATGGATCAAACTATGGACCTATTTATTACTGGTATCCAACAATGCTGCAGCCATGGATTCAGAAAAATTATTTGATTGGTGCAAATCTTACTCACGCAATAAGTTCAAAAACATTTTATGATTTTACAATTAGCTATCAATCAACTAAAGAAGATATTAATGCAACTCAAACAAGAGATTTATCAGTTGTCACACATTTAGGACCTATTCCTGTAACAGAAATGCCATATGGAAGAAGAATTTTGAATGTTGGACAATCTCAAGATACAATTGACGGTTTCATTTTTGACCAATATTATTCAGTTCCGGGGTTAGCAGAAAGATTTGACAGTAAAGGCGGATGCTTTTATGATAATTCACTTACTCGACAATTAAGAATGAAATTTAATTTCGGAAGTCAGATAACAAAAATGCATTTTATCAAGGCTGGGTTAGAATTTAATTACATTAATTTGAAAAACGATAGATGGTCATACTGGCCTAATCAAGGTCCACTCAGTATGTACGAATATAATTTCAAAGTTGAACCTCGAACATTTGGAGCATATATACAGGATGAAATAACATTCGAAGATATGGTTGCTAATATTGGTATTCGTATGGATTATTATGGCTTTGGAGATTTGAAATGGCCAACAGGTGACCCATGGAATGCAGATGCTTTTGCAGCTCCTAACTGGACACCACAAAATTATTTAGAAATACTCCGCTCAGGCAGGTCAATAATTTGGGAAAGATGGAATGAAGTAAATAATAAATTGATTGCTGAAGGGAAAAAGCCATTACTTGAACCCGTAGATGACCATCTTGTATTTAGCCCAAGATTTGGAATTGCTTTCCCAATTACAGAACGAGCTAAGTTTTATTTTAACTATGGACACTTTAGAAGTCTGCCCCCATTAAGTGAATTATTTATGTATGACTTTAGATATGATGATAAGAAAGGGGGACTCTATCAATTAGGCAATCCTAATCTTGAACCAACAAAAACTGTTCAGTATGAATTAGGTGTTGATTATAATTTGCTCGATCAATATTTAATTCATATCGCAGGATACTATAAGGATGTTACAGGCGAAGTAAGAGTTCTTACTTATACACCAACAACAACTGGGATTCCAACATACAGATTTAGAACAAACGATAGATATAGAACCATTCAAGGCTTAGAATTACAGATTACAAAATCTGTTGGTGAATATTTAACAGGCTGGTTGAACATGCAATACACATATGCAAGTGGAGGTAATACAGGAAGAAATGCTGTCTTTGAAGACCCTTCATCGAATAATGCCCCAAGTGCTTTTGCATATGCAAATCCTTCAAGACCAGACCCTGTACCAGAAATTAAAGCAAATATCAATTTGCGTTCTCCATCAAAGTGGGGTTACTATCTTGGTGATTGGAATCTGAGCATTTTACCTCACTGGCGACTTGGACAAATTTTCAGATATAATCCGCGTAATGTCGAAGGTGTAAACAATGAATTCAGATGGCCTAACTTCTGGATGGTTAATTTGAGATTAAGTAAAACATTTAATATCGGTTTTATTAAAGCTACTGCATATCTTGATGTTAATAATTTATTCAACAACAAAATCTTTATGTATAATTATGCATTTTATGGTGGCAATGGTTCTGCTTCTGGTTCCGACTTTGAAGCTTATATGGCATCTTTACATCTTAAAGAATATGCTAATCCATATTGGGACCCAATACGTGATGAAACAAAAGGTAATTATTTATATCCCGGATATGTATATACTCAGGATGTAGTTGACCAATGGGGTATTCAGCATAAAAAGGGAGAAGTTGTTCAGGAAGACCATATTGGTGATATGAGGTCAAA
The DNA here is from genome assembly GCF_057554405.1 of Rosettibacter sp. KY25. Lineage (NCBI taxonomy): Bacteria > Pseudomonadati > Ignavibacteriota > Ignavibacteria > Ignavibacteriales > Melioribacteraceae > Rosettibacter > Rosettibacter sp. KY25. The sequence goes on from NZ_BAAJAO010000010.1 coordinate 74,374, forward strand.
AGACAAACCCTGGATTAATGACCCCAATGTGGACATCTTCACTTATGGCTATGCAAGGTCTATCTGGTTTGGAATTAGGTTTGACTTCTAAAAGGAAATTAAAAGATGTCAAACAATAACATTAAAAAATTGGGAGTGAAAATGAATAATATAATTATTACTAAAAGGATGATTATAATATTCCTTATCAGTTTATTATTTACAAATTATGTTTATTCACAAACCGATGCTTTGGTGCGTGTAAACAGAATCTGGGGTGCTGTAGCTGCAAATGGAGGTAACAAAGGAATTACTTACGGCTCATCTAATCTAAATCTGTTTGCAGATTATAGCGCTTATGGCTGCCGCTTTCAGGGAACTGAAGGATATTTTGGTGGATTTGCTGCTATAGCAACAGATAACTGGAACGGAAAACCTGCTGTATTTTCCCCTATTGGTAAAGACCAACCTAATGGTAAGATTGTAGTTCCACTTAAAAATTATGCACGTTATGCAAATCCAACTTATACTATTGCTTCTCAAGGTTCTACTACAACTCCTCCACAAAATGACCTTGGTAATGTTATTATTGACCCTTCAAAATGTATTGGGACAAGTGACCAAACTGTAACAGTAACTAATAAATATTCTTGCGGAGTTACTGTTGAGAAAAAAGTATTAGCTTGGTCTCAGCAATATCATGATAATTATGTTGTAATTGATTATACTTTTTCTAACGATACAAATATTACATTTACCAATTTTTATATCTTTCTTCATGATGGTGAGTATCAATTGCAAAGAGCAGATGGAACAAATCCTGCTATTGCTACAATAGACCAATATGCAAATAATAATTCACCAAGAAAATGGTATCATTATTATGGAGCTAAAGTAACAGATTCATTGCGTGTATATTATTGCTATTCATCTGATGACCCAGAAGTTCAAGGTGATAGAATAGGTCAACCTCTTACTCAACAAGGAGGAAGATTGTTAGATAAAGATTTTACTTTCATGGCAACAATTCATGCATCAAAACAACCATATTATCCAACACCAAATTATACTGGACCTATTGACCCCAATGACCAGGATGACATGAATCAACCAATGGTTACAAGTGTAGCTAATATGCAGAATAATCTCAACTTACCATTGTTTACTCCTACTTATGATCCAGTTGTTGATGGAGCTTCTTATTATAATTTAATTAATGGAACATTGTTACAGAGTGAAGATATGACAGGTCCAGATGTTAGACCAGGTCATCATAGAAAAAATCTGGATGAACTTGGTAAAGAAGCTCCTGGAGGTGAAACAGGTATAAGTGCTCAAGCAAATACTTTTGAAAGCATGATTAAATGTTATGGACCTTATACATTCGCACCTGGACAAAAAATTAGAATTGTAAAAGTAACAGGTATTGCAGGAATTAGCAGAGAGAAAGCAGTTGAAGTTGGGAAGAAATGGTTAAATGATACAAAGAATCAAACAAATACATTAGAAGACCCTCCAAATTTACCAAATCCTGTTACAGGGTATTTCCCAAGTAATTTTGTTTTTCCAGCAGGTGCAACAGAAACAGATAAGAAAAAAGATAGATGGTTTAGCACAGGAATAGATTCAGTTCATAAAACAGTAAGTAGAGCTAAATATAATTTCTTGCATAATTATAATGCACCAATGACTCCACCTCCACCAACTTATGTATCGATCACGGGTACAAGTTCAGGTGTGACAATTGAGTGGTCTGATCCACAAGCAGAAGCTTTAAGCAGTTTTGATGGTTACAGAATAATGAAAAAAGTATCCGACAGAGATACTACTTACTATCAGGAAGTTTACAGATCAAACGCAACGGATAAAAAAGCTGTTCATTCATTTACAGATACACAAATTCGTGTAGGGGCTAATCTCTTCTACTATGTTCAGGCAGCAGCAAAAATTTCTCCTAATGACCCAAATGCTCATCCTACTGAAAGAGGTAAAACAATTTACAGTGGCAGAGTTTATTTCTATAACAATACACCAGTTAAAGGAGAAGCACGACTTGGTAATGAGCTTGATAAAATTGTTATAGTTCCAAATCCATATAATTACAATGATCCGAAGATACGAGGCTATGGATGGACTAATCCTTCTAACATGCAGATATCTTTTTATGAATTACCAAAAACAGTTACAATTAAAATATTTACTGAAACAGGAGACCTTGTTAAAACTATTGAGCATAATCAGGACAGTGGATTTGATAAATGGAATATGACAAATGAACGTGGTCAAACTATTGCCAGTGGTGTTTACATTGTTGTATTTCAAACGCCAGATGGAAATGTATCGTATCAGAAACTTGTTGTAGTTCGTTAATAAAAGAGGAGAATTTATTAATGAAAAGTTTAATAAAAATCTTAGTACTAATTTCTTTCATCAGCTTGAGTATCAAAGCTCAAGTTGATATGAAAACTACTGGACAGGGTGGTGTTAACCTGAAGCAGACAGGTCAAACTACTATGAACTTTTTGCAAATTGCAGTATCTCCTAAAGCAGCTGGCATTGGAAATTCTTATACGGCTTTGAGCAAAGGTGTTGAAAGTGTTTTTTCAAATCCAGCTGGTTTAACCGAAATGGATTCAAAATATCAGGCTTTTGTATCATCAACTCAATGGTTTGCTGATATAAAATATCTTGCTGGTGCTGTTGCTTGGAATGGTGAAAGTTATGGTTCTGTAGCTTTAAGTTTTTTAATAGTTGATTATGGAACAATTAGAGGAACTGCACTCGTTGATGCTGCAAGCACAAGTCCAGATAACTATATCCTTACAGGTGATGTAAAAAATGTTGGAGCTTATGCATTTGGATTGACTTATGTAAAACAAATAAGTCCAAAATTTTCAATTGGCGGAACTGCAAAATATGTTGGTCAACAATTAGGTCAGTTTGTTGATGCTGCAGGGAATGTTAGTGATAATAACGCAAATAAGTGGGTATTTGATATGGGAATTAAATATTTCCCAGGTATTGAATCTTTAAGATTAGGAATGTCAATGCGAAATTTTTCGACTTTTGTTAGATATCAAAGCTTTAGTTCTCCTCTTCCAATTACATTTGCAGTTGGACTTGGAATGAATATTATGGATTTAATTAACAAGAATATCTCTCAAGACCATTCAATTCTTGTATCAACAGAATTTTTACATCCAAATAATTATACAGATAGAGTAAATGCAGGAGTTGAATATACTTACATGAACATGATTTCATTGCGCGCTGGATATGAAAGTAATCATGATATCTTTAGCTGGTCCGGTGGTCTTGGCATTACTCAATCAATTGGAGGAATTAAGTTCGATATCAATTATTCGTATTCAGCAACTGAGTATTTTGATGGTGTAAATAGATTTTCTTTAAGTGTAGCTTTTTAATAGAAATGAAAAATCAGAAATAACATTTAACAAATAGGAGGAAATATGAAAAAGCTCATAACTATTCTACTTTTTATAAGTTTATTGTTTATACAAAATTTATTTGCACAACGTGCATATGTTATGTGGGAGCTTACGGTAGACTTATCAGTCACAACTTTAAAAGGTGAGGTTACAGCCACTGATGTTAGTCTTCAGGGAGGTTTAACAGTTCGTGATTTTAATGGCTCAAGTTTTGGCCCTGCTATAAGACTATGGTATAAAGATGGTGCTGAATGGCCCAATGAAACAGCTCCTGCTTGGGATAAGTATGTAGAATTTAAGGTATCACCGAAACCCGGTAATAATTTAATTGTAGATACTGTTAAATATGGAATGGGCTCGTATGGAACTCGTGCTTATATGCATGCTAATGTTTATTGGGATAGAGACCCATCATTTGCAAATAAGAAAATAATTGATACAACTTCCGCTCCTCTTAATGACATTCGAGATAGTGCTGCTTATGTTCGTGTTCATAAGATTGGGGAAAAAATTCTTGATGGTCAGTCATTCATAATGAGAATTTATCCATGGTATTCTACAACTGGTGGAACAACAAAATACTTCTGTTTGAATTATGTTGAAGTAATTGGAAAAACTGAAACAGCAGTTTCTGTTGACGAAGAAAGCAATCTACCAGTTGAATTTAAATTAGAACAAAATTATCCGAACCCATTTAATCCAGCTACAACAATTTCATTTACAATTCCTAAATCTAGTTATGTGAACTTGTCGGTTTATAATTCATTAGGAGAAAAAGTAGCCACATTAATTTCAAGAGAAATGGATGCAGGTTATCATTCAGTTCTTCTCGATGCTTCCAATCTTACTTCCGGTGTTTACTTCTATAAACTTGAAACAGAAAATTATGTCGGCGTAAAAAAGATGATTCTTGCTAAATAATTTCCTACTTAAAATTTCTTACGACCAGCTTTTGTTAATTACTTTGACAGAAGCTGGTCTATTTTTTATTTAATCATGAATTGGGAGAACAATGAAACATTATCTGAATTTTTTGAAAATAATTTTTCTTTCATCATTTTTTATATCAAATATTAATGCTCAAATTTATGTAGCAGTTAATGGTGATGATAATAATCCAGGGACTTTTACTCAACCGTATAAAACAATAACTAAGGCTATTAGTATTGCTCAACCCGGTGATACAATCTATGTTCGTGGTGGAATTTATTCTCTTTCTTCAACTATTAGTATTGGTTCTTCAAAATCTGGCACAGCCGAAAAAATGTACTATTTATTTGCTTATAAAAACGAAAGACCCGTTCTTGATTTTTCTTCAATGAGTTTCAGCGGAAGCAACAGAGGTATAAGTTTAAGAGCAAATTACTGGCATATTAAGGGTTTTGATGTAAAAGGTGCAGGTGATAATGGAATGGAAATTAATGGCGGTTCTTACAATATTATTGAATTTTGTTCTTTTTATGAAAACAAAGATTCAGGCTTGCAGTTGAGTAATGGTGCTTCAAATAATAAAATTATTAATTGCGATTCATATTATAATCTTGACCCAGATGATGAAGGAGATGCTGATGGATTTGCACCAAAATTAACTGTTGGAAATAATAATTATTTTTATGGCTGCAGAGCATGGCAAAATTCTGATGACGGCTGGGATGGCTATTTAAGAGGGGCAAATAATATTACTACAATTCTTGAGAATTGCTGGACATTTAATAACGGATATCGTAAAGATGGAAGCACAAGTAAAGGAAATGGAAATGGCTTCAAAATGGGCGGAGGCGATAACAGCAATAGTCTAAACTTGATGCATCATTTTATACTTAAAAATTGTCTTGCATTTAATAACAAGGTAAAAGGATTTGACCAGAACAATAATGCTGGCTCAATGACTTTATTAAACTGTACAGCTTTTGGAAATAAAAGTGCAAATTATCGAATCACACGTCAGTTGAATGCTGGACAAAATTTAATTGTAAAAAATTGTATTTCACTAAATGGCTCTGTTGAACTTGGAAGTTTTGCAATTCAGGAGAAGAACAGCTGGTTAAGTCCTTTCCAGATTTCAGAAAATGACTTTATTAGTCTTGACCCCACAGAAGCTTTTGGTCCAAGAAAAGAGGATGGAAGCTTACCCGACATTAAATTTATGCATCTTAGTTCGAACAGTCAGTTTATTGATGCAGGTGTAGATGTTGGATTACTTTTTAATGGAACTGCACCAGATTTGGGAGCATTTGAAAGTAGTTATATAATTAATTCTGTTGAATCAGAATTTGTAAAAAAAGATTTTCAACTTTATCAAAATTTTCCTAATCCATTTAATCCTTCAACAGCAATAAAATTTTATATTCCTAAAAGCAATAATGTAAGAATTAGAGTATATGATTTAACAGGAAAGCAGGTAGATGAATTATTAAATTCTTTTTTAACAGAAGGAACATACTCAATAAACTGGAATGCTTCTGAAATAAACTTAAATTCTGGAGTCTATTTTGTTAAGATAGATTATGATAATAAATCGAAAATTATTAAAGCAGTATATTTGAAATAAATTTATGCTGTAAAAGGAAGAACACAGATTACACAGATTAATTGGATTTACACAGAAATTTTTATAGTAAAAAATATGAAACAGAATATATTAACATTGTTTTTGATATTAAATACATTATTACTTGCTCAACAGGAAATTATAATTCAGGAAAATGAATTAGGCTTTTGTTCTGTTGATGGAACAATAGCAACAAGTGTTGCTGGCTACACAGGTAAAGGTTATGCCGATACAGATTTAGGAGTTGGTAAAAGCATAAGCTGGGAAATTAATGTTATTAATTCTGGATATTTTTCATTTGTATGGAGATATGCCGTAAGCGGTAGCACACAGGAACGCAATGCAAAATTATTGATTGATGGAAATGTTGCTATCGATACGATTTATTTCCCAAGAACTGGTGATAAATGGGATTCATGGACTGAATCAAATCCTGCGCGGGTCTTTTTAACAAAAGGCTATCATAAAATTAGAATTGAAGCTTATTCACCAAATGGTTTGGGCAATTATGATTATTTCAAAGTGATTGGTGATGGTGTAGAAGCTGCGCAATGCACACCTTCTTATACTTTAACAGTCAAAAGTAATAATGAAGATTGGGGAATTGTAGAATATTTCCCTGTTCAAAATTATTATGATGAAGGAACTTTAATTACATTAAAAGCTCATCCAAAAGCAGGTTATTTCTTTGAAAGCTGGACAGGCGAAGAAACAAGCTCAGATTCAATTTTTACTTTTGCTATAAAAAGGAATGTTAATGCTATTGCAAGATTTTTACCTTTAGGAACAAAAGCTGATACTAATTTAATTGGATATGCTACAGTTCAAGATGATAAAGGAACTCGGTACACTGTTATTGGTGGTGCACTTGGTGATACTGTTTTAGCAAATTCACTCGAAGAACTTAAATTTTATCTTGGCAGCGATAAACCATATGTAATAAAATTTTCCGGCAAAATTGAAGGCAATGATGTTATAACTGTAAAATCAGATAAAACTTTGTTGGGAGTTGGAAATGTTGCATACTTAAAAGGGATTGAACTTTCAATTAATAATGCACGAAATGTAATCATTAAAAATATTACAATTTCTCATGTAACCCCTCAAGATGCAATTGAAATTAACGGCAAATCAAAAAATATATGGATTGACCATTGTGAATTTTTCTCAGACAGAGAACATGGAACAGATTATTACGATGGTTTACTTGATATTAAAAATGAATCTTCATTTATAACTATTTCATGGTCTTCTTTCCATGACCATTATAAATCAATTTTAATAAGTTCCGGAGATGAACAATTTGCGGATACTGTAATTCGTGTCACTTTTCATCATAACTATTTTTATAACTGTGAATCAAGATTGCCCAGCATACGATTTGGTAAAGCACACATTTTTAATAATTATTATAAAAATTGTAATACTGCAGTCAATACAAGAATGGGAGCTTGTGTTAGAGTAGAAAATAATTACTTCGAAAATGTAGGTAAAGCTGTTTTTTCAGATTACAGTTCAATCCCAGGTGCAGGATTTTTATTGAACAATTATTTAATAAGCAGCAATATTTATGCTGTTGAAGGATGCAGATTAGAAGTTCCATATAAATATTTTTTAGATGAACCTGAAAAAATTCCTGAAATTATTACGGCTGGGATAAAAACAGATTTGAAAGAAAATAATATTTTGCCCGAAAAATTTTCTATTTCAAACTATCCTAATCCATTTAATGCTACTACAATTATAAATTATCAGATACCAGTTTTAAGTAAAGTCTCAATAAGTGTTTATGATATACTTGGAAGAAAAATTTCAACATTGATTGATGAAGTTAAAGAACCGGGCAGATATAAAATCGAATTCAATGCATCAAAACTTTCAAGCGGAATATATTTTTACACATTGCAGACAGGAAATAATTTATTGGTCAATAAAATGATTTTGGTAAAATAAAGTGATGAGATTAAAAATATTTTTTATAAACTCAGTTTTAAATTTAAGACGGCTCACTTGAGCCGCCTTTTTTATTATTACAAAAATATTCAGCTGAAGCAATTAAGCTTTCATTCTTTCACCCTTTTCTTCTTTGCTGAAAATCCAGCCAACAACTTTTCCAATATCAATTTGTTCGAAATTATTCCAGTATTTTTTTGTTCTAACGAACATTGAACTTGTATCATCCGGCGGAATTGATTCAGCTTCTTCCATTATTTTTTTAATCCTGAGCTGCCACAATTGCATGCTTTCTTTTCTTAAATCAACCCAACCATCATGAGCCCATAAATCAATTTTCTCTGGAGTAATTTCAAGTTCATTTTCTCCACGATAAGGCGGAATTTTAATTTCATTTCCTCTTAAAATTGATTTTCCATCAGGCATTAAAATTGGTATCCCTATTGATAAAATTTCATTTCTCAATTTTGAATTCTGCTTTAAGTATTCATATGATTTTTGTGATAAACTTTCAGGAGTTTCTTCAAGAATTTTTTTCATTGTGCCACAGATTAATCTTAATAAATTAATTTCATGAAGAAGTTTTGATAAACGAGGTGGTCCAAGCAATTCGAATGCAACACTGTTTACATTGTGAATTCTTTCAAGCTCTTTTAATTTTTCAATAGCAGAATGCTGCATGAATCCAGCTCTATATGTTGGTTCTAAAGTTGCATGGTCGAGTGCATTAATGATATCGTGACCTGTATTTCCACCTTTAATTTCATAAATCACATCGTCAGCAATTTCTTCAGGTGTTACGTATTCCATTTGTCCCTGTGTTGTAATTGATTCGAATTCTCCCAAAGAAAATGTTCCATTTTCACCTGTATCTATGAAAACAGATTTAAGATAATCACCTGTAGTTCTAAATTTTTTGTCTTCAGTTAATTTTAATTTACCATTTAGAGGAATAGCTTCGTCCATAGAAATATCGAGAAGTTCAATTGGTTTACCTCTTTTTTTGATTTCACCATAATCAATTCTTTTCCATGCAATTGCAGCTGTTGGTTTAATTTCTTTTGTGATTGGTCCTTCTGGAGTTCTTCCCATTAAGAAAAGAAGCAAAGTATGAGCTCCTGCAACTGCAGATTTACTCAATAGAACACGAGAAGGTTTTTCTTCGCTGTGTGTGTATGGAATGTTTAATCCCATTCCTCCAGTTCCGCTAGTTCCAATTTTAATATAAATTTTTGTCCCTGCTTTGTTCATTGAATTGTAAAGTATTTGAACATGTCGAATTAATTGAGGGACATATTCCGTGCAAAATATTTTTTCTGTTTCTTCTGCTAAAATTTCTGCAGATGGTTTTTGTTCGAGCAGTTTTTTGATTCTGTAATAACGTGAATAAACATCCTGATATGCTATTCCAGTGGCAGAGTTGACGCAATCAATAATTATCTCTGGTTTGAATTCCATAAGAAGATGATAAATTGATGAACTCTGTAAAATCTCATCATTCAATTCTTCCATAATATCTTGCATTATAATTTTTCTTGACACAGGATTATCAAGTAATTCCATTCTGTCGCTGTCTTTGTAATCATATCGAACGAAAATATTTCCCCACCATGGGATTAAAAAATTATCGGGCAGATTTGGAAATTCTTTCTTTAGTTTTTCTACTTCTTCTTCAGCTTCCTCTTTTTTGAGAGATGTTACAATTATTTGTTTGGGTTTTTCGGGGATAAGTTTTCGAATTACAGCATTGCCTACTAATCCCCATCCACCTAAAACCAAAACAATTTTGTTTTGAATGTCCATAAAAACTCCATTTACTTTTTTTTTGTAGTGAAAATTACTCTTTGTGAGAGCGCACTGCAAGAAAATAAGAATTTTAATTTAATTGCTTAAGGGGATACCCTTTCTTAAATTTGCATTTGAAAAATCAATAAATGGTAGAATCATGAAGATATGTGATATTCTTAAAAAGGATAAAATTATTCCTTCGATGAAAGGGAAAACAAAATTTGATTTAATTAATGAACTTGTTGATTTATTTAAAGATGACGAACGTGTGATAGATTTAGAAGGTATGCGTCAATCTGTAATTGAAAGAGAAAAAATAATGTCAACTGGTGTAGGAAAAGGTTTTGCAATTCCACATGCAAAATCTAACAGTGTTAATGATATAATTGCTGCATTTGGAAAACTTGACGAACCAGTTGATTTCCAAGCGCTTGATGGTCAGCCAGTTAATTTAATTTTTCTTCTTGTAGGAAGAGAAAATCTTGTTGGTCCGCATATTAAACTTTTGAGTCGTATATCAAGAATGATGAATAGAGATGAATTCAGAGAAAGCCTTGCTAAAGCTCAAACAGCTGATGAAATTTATGAACTCTTCGACAATGAAGAAAAACAATATTTTGAAATAAGTTAATAACTTGGAATCCTGCCTGATGATTAAAGCTATAACCGGAACAAAAGATATTCTTCCTGAAGAAATTTATAAATGGAGATACTTAGAAGAGATTGTAATAGCAACTTTTGCAAAATATAATTACAAAGAAATTCGCACACCAATTTTTGAAGAGACAAAACTTTTTGCAAGAGGAATTGGCGAAGCAACAGATATTGTTAGTAAAGAAATGTATACTTTTCTTGATAGAAGCGGAACGAGCATAACTCTTAAGCCAGAAATGACTGCTTCGGTTGTTCGTGCATTGATTGAACATTCACTTTTCAAAAAGCAAAGTCTGAACAAATTTTTTTACATATCTCCAATGTTTCGACAGGAAAGACCTCAAGCAGGAAGATTGCGTCAGTTTCATCAATTTGGAGCAGAAGCTATTGGAAGCAACAATCCTTTGCTCGATGCAGAGATGATAATTATTGCATTCAATATTTTGAAAAAACTTGGATTAAAAAATCTAAGTGTAAAAATAAATTCACTTGGCATTCCGCAGTCGAGAGAAAATTATAAAAAAATATTAAAAGATTATCTCAGCAATTATTTTAATGAATTATCGAACGACAGCAAGAAAAGATTTGAAACAAACATTTTAAGAATTTTTGACAGCAAAGAAGAACAAGACCAGAAAATTATGGCTAATGCTCCATTGTTGATTGAATATCTCGATGATGAAAGTCTTGAACATTTTGAAAAAGTTAAAAGAGCTCTTCTTAATGCTAATGTTCCATTCGAAATAGATGCAAAGTTGGTTCGCGGACTTGATTATTACACTCATACTACATTTGAAATTATAAGTTCAAGTGTTGGGGCTCAAAGTGCACTTTGCGGCGGTGGAAGATATAATGGACTTTCAAAAGAACTCGAAGGACCAGATTTGCCCGGAGTTGGTTTTGCTGCAGGTATTGAAAGAATTTTGCTTGCTTGTGAAAATGAAAAAACCTTGAATGCCAATGAAGAAACAATAGATTTATATATTGTTACAATTGAAAAAAATCTTTCTGAATTTGCTTTCAATCTTGCAGTTAAATTAAGAGAATCAAATTTAACAGTTGAATTAGATTATCTCGAAAGAAGTTTGAAAGCTCAAATGCGCGAGGCAAATAAATTAAATTCACGATTTACATTGATTGCAGGCGGTGAAGAATATCAAAATGGTTTTCTTGTATTGAAGAATATGTCAAATGGTGAACAAGTCAATATTCCTATTGATGATATAAATAAATTATTATCTATTCTAAAGGAGAAATAATTGCCTCTAAGAAAACTAAAAGAGATTCCTAAAATTCCTAAGACAAGGAAGAAAAAACCTGAGGCTATTATTGCGTCTGTTCCTCTGAAAAAACCAGATAAACTCGAATTTATTTGCAAAGCATATTTTAAGTATGACCAAAAACTTAAAAAACAATTCACAGCTTTTCTGATTGAAACTAATGTAGAATTTACAAATTTTACTTATGAAATTTCTGTCGAAACAATTCATGAAAAAAATGTTCTTTACTTTGTAATTACTGGTTTAATAGTGAGAATGGATATTGTTCCTCAAATTGCACCAGCGAGAAAAGAAATTCTTCTCGATACTTTAACAGGAGATTACACAATTAATGTTGTAAAACAAGATGGGGCAATCAATTCTGCAGAGTTTCATTTTAATATCTTCAATAAAGAAATTAAGTTAATTAAAGAATTCATTCCTAAAAAGAAAAACAACCGATTCTTTTGTAAATTTGAAGTAGCAAAAGAAGAATTCACTTTCCCCGAATCTTTTTAATTGGAGTTATAATTGAAAAAAATATTTGGTCGCAAGCCGGTTCTTGAGGCAATTAATTCTGATATTGATATTGAAGTAATTTATCTTGCTTATGGACAGCATGGTGAAATTATCAATCAAATTTTTGCTGCAGCAAAAAGCCACGGTATTAAAATAACTCAGCTATCAAAAGAAAAATTTGAAAAACTTTTTCAGGGACAGAACACTCAAGGAGTTGCAGCAATAATAAGAAATTATAAATTCTATGAACTTGATGAATTAATCGAACAATCAAAAAAATCAAAATATCCATTGTTGCTTCTTCTTGATTCTATTCAGGATACTCATAATCTTGGGGCACTTATTAGAACCGCAGAATGTGCTGGTGTTGATGGAATAATTATAACAACAAATAATACTGCCCCAATTAATGAAACAGTAGAAAAATCTTCTGCTGGCGCTCTTTCTCATGTAAAAATTTCTAAAGTAAACAATCTCAATCGTGCAATTCAAATTCTTAAAGACGAAGGTTTCTGGATTGTAGGTTCATATTTATCAGATAAATCAAAAAATTACACAGAATTAGATTACAAACTGCCGATAGCACTTGTCGTTGGTAATGAAGAAAAAGGGATACACAAACTTGTTGCAGATAATTGTGATTTCCTTGTAAAAATTCCTCTGATGGGAAAAATTAATTCATTGAATGTTTCGGTTGCTGCAGGTGTTCTGCTTTTTGAAATTATTAAAAGAAGAGAAAGTTAATTTTATGGAAGATAATATTAAAAAAATAGTTCAGGAGAAATATAGCCAAATTGCAAAATCAACAAATCAAGGATGCTGTGGACCAAAATCTTCTTGTTGCGGTTCAGACATTCAATATTCAATGATTGGAGATGAGTACAAAAATATCGAAGGTTATGTTCAGGAAGCTGATTTAGGATTAGGTTGCGGCATACCAACAGAATTTGCAAATATAAAAATGGGGGATGTTGTTCTTGATTTAGGTTGTGGTGCAGGCAACGATGTTTTTATTGCTCGAAATTTTGTTGGGGAAACTGGCAAAGTTATCGGCATCGATATGACAAAAGAAATGATTCAAAAAGCAAATTTCAACAAAGAAAAATTAGGTTTTCAAAATGTTGAATTTAGACTTGGTGAAATTGAAAATCTTCCGGTTGAGAATGAAACCATAGATGTAGTAATAAGTAATTGTGTATTGAATCTTGTTCCTGATAAGAAAAAAGCATTTTCAGAAATCTATCGTGTGCTAAAAAAATCCGGTCATTTCTGTTTATCAGATATAGTTGTTGAAGGTGAATTACCAGCAGAATTAAAAAAATCTGCTGAGTTGTATGTAGGCTGCGTTGCAGGGGCTTTGCAAAAAGATGAATATTTAAAAATAATTTTAGAAAAAAATTTTAAGAACATTGTTATAAAAAGAGAAAAGAAAATTTCACTCCCCGAATCACTCTTAAAAAAATTTTTATCAGAAGAAGAATTTCTTCAATTCTTAAATAGCAGCTCTGGAATTATAAGTATTACAATTTATGGTGAAAAGTAATTAAGTAATTAGAAATAAAATATTTCAGATATTGCTAATTAGCCATTGGGTGAAAATTTTATTATTAACAAAAAAGAAAACTGATTATAATAGAAGTTTATACTCATAATTCATCTTAATACTCACTCATTGTTCAATCATGCAGATTCGATTATTCTTTTACCCGCAAAAAATAGAAGGAGGCTTTATGGGAAATGCAGATTACAAACCAAAATTTGCAGTAATTGGTGCGGGGCATGGCGGTTTAGCTATGGCAGGCCATTTAGCTTTGATGGGATTTCATGTGAATCTTTATAACCGCTCTGAAGAAAGGCTCTGGGCTATTCATTCTACAGGGGGAATTAGAATTGAAAGCGATTTTGGTCTCGAAGGCTTTGGGATATTGAATACAGCAACAACAAATATTGCAGAAGCAATTGATGATGTCGATATTATTATGGTAGTAGTTCCAGCAACTGCACATCGTTATATTGCAGAAATTTCAGCTCCATTCTTAAAAGATGGTCAAATAGTAATTTTAAATCCTGGAAGAACTTTTGGCGCATTAGAATTCAAACAGGTTCTAAATTCATTGAATGTCAAAACTGATGTGATAATTGCTGAAGCTCAAACTTTTATTTACGCTTCGAGAGCAGTTAATCCAGGGCAAGCACATATTTTCAGAATTAAAAATTCAATACCGCTTGCTTCAATTCGTGCTCACTTAATTCCAGAAGTACTCAAAAAAGTTCGTGTTGCTTATCCTCAATTTGTTCCTGGGGATAATATTTTCAAGACAAGCTTTGATAACATTGGGGCAGTATTTCATCCGGCTTTGTGTGTATTAAATGCTGGCTGGATAGAAGATGATGCAGAATTCCAATTTTATTATCAGGGAGCTACACCATCAGTGGCTAAAGTCCTTGAGAAAATTGATGAAGAAAGAGTTAAAGTTGCAGAATCACTTGGAATTAGAGCAATGACAGCCCGTGAATGGCTTTATCTTGCTTATAATGCTGTTGGTGAAAATCTTAATGAAGCTATGAAAGCAAATCCAGGTTATCGTGGAATTAAAGCTCCTAACAGATTAAATATGCGATATATAACAGAAGATGTTCCAACAAGTCTTGTCCCAATTTCTTCTGTAGGTAAAAAATTTGGCGTTTCAACTCCAACAATTGATGCAATTATTCATCTTGCATCTATATTAACAAATACAGATTACTGGAAAGAAGGAAGAACCGTTGAAAGACTGAATATCAAAGATATGTCGTTAAAAGAATTAAGATTGCTTGCAATTGGAGAACAATTAGAAAGGGAACAAAAATGAAATCAAAAAAAATTATTCTTGGTTGTGCTATTGGGAATTGTGTTCATATCGGTGGATTAAATCATTTTCTTAGACTTGCAGAACTTGAAGGTTATAAAACATATTCACTTGGGTCTGCTGTTCCTCTTGAACGATTATTTAATGAAATAGAAAAATATTCTCCAAATATTGTTGCGATAAGTTATCGATTGACCCCTGAAGTTGCAGAAAATCTTTTTGATGAATTGAAAAAAAGAATTGATGAAAAATCTTTGAACAACATAAAATTTATTTTTGGCGGAACTCCTTCGGTTGCAGAAGTTGCAAGAAAGAAAAATATTTTTGAAAAAATTTTTGATGGAACAGAAAGCATTGATGAAGTCAAATCTTATCTAAAAGGAATTCATAAAAAAAATATTCATGAAATTTATCCTCAAACACTCCTGGAAAGAATTGAGCAGAAATATCCATATCCAATAATTAGACACCATTTCGGAAGACCAACTTTGAAAGAAACAATCGAGGGAATAAAGAAGATTTCGGAAGCTCAGGTTTTAGATGTAATTTCGATTGGTACTGATCAGAATGCACAAGAGTTCTTTTTTACTCCAGAACTTATGAAACCAGAATTAGATGGGGCAGGAGGTGTTCCAGTAAGAAAAAAAGAAGATTTGATTGCTTTATACGAAGCTTCTCGATGCGGCAATTTCCCACTGATGCGATGTTACAGTGGAACAAATGATTTAATTAAATGGGCAGAAATGAGTGTTGAGACAATTCATAATGCATGGGCTGCAATTCCTTTGACATGGTATAGTGTGATGGATGGCAGGTCAAAAAGACCTCTTGAAATTTCTATTGAAGAAAATCAAAAAGCAATGAAATGGTATGCAGAACATAGCATTCCAGTTGAAGTCAATGAATCTCATCAGTGGAGTTTAAGAGATGCACACGATTCCCTTGCTGTTGCTATGGCCTTCTTAGCTGCATATAATGCCAAAAAAGTTGGTGTTAAAAATTATGTTTCTCAGTTCATGTTTAATACACCACCAGGAACTTCTCCGCAAATGGATATTGCAAAAATGATGGCTAAGAATGAATTGATTGAAGAATTAAGAGATGATAATTTTAATATCATTCGAGAAGTTAGAGCTGGAATTGCACATTTTTCACCTGACCCACATATTGCCAAAGGTCAACTTGCTGCTTCAGCTTTTATCAGTTTAGCACTCAAACCGCATATACTTCATGTTGTAGCTTATTGTGAAGGAGACCATGCTGTTTACCCAGAAGAATTAATTGAAAGCTGCAAAATAGTTCATGGAGTTATCCAAAATTCTTTGTATGGTTATCCAGATTTTGAAAAGGATGAAATAATTATAAAGAGAAAAAATGAACTTAAAGAAGAAGCAAAATATTTGCTACAGGCATTAAAAAATTATGGTAAAAACTTAAGCGATGATCCATGGTCTGATGCTAAAACACTGGCTTCTGCAATAAAAATTGGAATTCTGGATACACCACATTTTATCGGCAATCCTCATCTGTGTGGTAAAATTAAAACAAATTTAATTGATGGGGCATGGTATGCTATTGATGAAAGTACAGGAAAAATTTTATCTGAAAAAGAAAGATTAAAAGATTACTTATAACAATAATAAATATTATGGCAGCCATTGCAGGAATTAACAAACCTGATAAAATTGATTCTGTAAATAAAATGCTCAAAAAACTTTCTCATCGGGGGAAATGTCTCAAAGAAATATTTTCAACTGATAAATCAACTCTTGGAATTATAACTGATGATGAAAAATTAATTGAGAAATTTAAGTCAGAAAAAATTATTAAGGACAGCGATGGTTTCGATAGATTAGCAGAAGCAAAAGAATTAGAAAATTTATTAGTCCTTAAGAGAGATAAACTTGGTATTGCTCCATTGTATTATGGATTTATTGATGATACACTTTATTTTGCTTCAGAAGTTAAAGCACTAATTGGATTTACAAAAAATATTCTTGAACTTAAACCTGGATGCAATCTAATTAATAATCAAATTGAACAATATTATTCTCTCGAGAAAAAAGATAAAATCAAAGATGACTTAAATTCTATCGCTGCAAAACTTTTTAATTTATTAAAAACTGCAGTTGAAAAAAGAATTCAAAACAATGAAGCAGGTTGCTGGTTATCAGGCGGCTTAGATTCAAGTGTTATTGCATCTTTAGCAAGACAAAATGTTAAAAGGTTATTTACATTTTCTGCAGGAATTAAAAATGCACCTGACCTGAAATATGCAAGAGACATGGCTGATTATCTGAATTCTGAACATCATGAAGTTGTTGTTTCATTCGAAGATATGTTAAAAGTTTTACCTGAAGTAATTTATCATCTTGAATCTTTTGATGCATTACTTGTGAGATCAAGTATTACAAATTTTTTTGCAGGCAGGGAATCTTCAAATTATGTTGATAAAGTTTTTTCAGGAGAAGGAGGGGATGAATTATTTGCAGGTTATGAATATTTGAAAAGTATTCCTAAGGAAAATCTTGATGATGAACTAATTGATATTACTAACAGATTACACAATACTGCATTGCAAAGAGTTGATAGATGTTCTTCTGCATTTGGTGTTTTTGCTTATGTTCCTTTTCTTGATTCAGAAGTTGTAGAATTTGCATTACAAATTCCAGCTGAATATAAAATTTATAACGGAATTGAAAAATGGATTTTGAGACAATCGATGAAAGGCATTTTGCCTGAAGAAGTGTTTAACAGAAAAAAAGCAAAATTTTGGGAAGGAGCTGGTGTAAGTGAATTACTTTCTGAATATGCAAATCAAAAAATTTCTGATTATGATTTTAATAAAGAAAAAAAATTAAAAAATGGTTGGCTTTTAAGGTCTAAAGAGGAATTGTTGTACTACAAAATATTTAAGGAACATTTTGGCGAATTAGAAAACCTTGACTGGATGGGACGAACAAAAATTTAATCGAAAGAAATTTAATATTGTTAGTGGACGTCTTTTTTAATATCAATTAACAATATATTTCAGCTCAATGGCTCTCTGTGTAAATTTATAGTTACGCGGAGGCACTCGGAGAATTCACGGAGAGCCACAGAGTTTAATTAAATTACTTGCAAGTTTCACAAATTAAGCTGATTTGTTCCATGAAAATATTTAAACATTCGTCAATACATCATAATTTTTTTATTCAGCCATTAAGCATGCAATTGCAGCTGTATTGACAATGTCATCAACACTGCAGCCGCGCGATAAATCGAAAAATGGGTGTTTCAAACCCTGATTAATTGGTCCAATTGCTTCGGCTTTACCAAGTCGTTGTGCAATTTTATATCCTATATTTCCAGAATTTAAATCTGGGAAAATTAGAACATTTGCTCTTCCTGCCACAGGACTTCCAGGAGCTTTTTTCTTCCCAACTGATTCTACAATTGCAGCATCAAATTGAAGTTCACCATCAACATTTAAATCTGGTCTTCTTTCTTTTACAAAATTTGTAGCTTGACGAACTTTATCAACCATTTCATGTTCTGCGCTTCCTTTTGTGGAAAATGAAAGCATGGCAATGTAAGGTTCTTCGCCTGTTAATTTTTTATGATTATCAGCAGTAGAAATAGCAATATCAGCTAACTGACTTGCATCTGGATTTGGATTTACTGCACAATCTGCAAAGCTGTAAACTTTATCAGGATAGACCATAAGAAAGAAGCTTGAAAGAATTGAAATACCTTCCTTTAATCCAACACAAAAAATTGCTGCGCGTGTAACATCTGCTGTTGTTGCAATTGAGCCTGATACACTTCCATGTGCCATCCCTTCACGAACCATCATTCCTGCAAAAAAAATATCTCTTTTTACTGTTTCTCTTGCTTGCTCAATTGTTACACCTTTGTGTTTTCGTAAGTTAAAAAAGATGTTGGCAAAATCACTTAGCCTATCAGATTTTTCAGGGTCAATAATTCTAATTCCCTGCAAATCGATATTAAGTTTTTTTGCATCGCTTCTAATTTTTTCTTCATTGCCAAGAGTAATAATTGATGCAATATTTTCTTTTGTCAAAATTTCTGCTGCACGCAATACTCTTTCATCATGTGATTCTGGTAAAATTATAGTTCTTTTTTTTTGAGATGCTTTAATACGGATTTGTTTTAATAATTCAATTTCTGCCATAAAATTTTTCCTTAATTTAATTTTTTTAGTATACAAATATAGGTTAATTCAATCTGTTTTTTTAGTTGACATGATATTTTTCTCATATTTTAATTTATGTATGATTATATTTGTGTGAATTTTATGTTAATCAAAATGTGATATGAAACAAAAAGCTGGTCAAATCAATATTCGTAAATATTTATGGATTTCATTATTACTTTTGTGTTTAATTTTTCTATCTATTCTTTTTTCTGATATACTCGCTGTTCTGATAATCTCATTATTGATAGCAATGATTTTAAATCCTGTTGTAGATTTTTTTGAAAAACAAGGTTTTAATCGATTAGTATCTGTACTTTTGGTATTTATTTTATGCAGTTCATTATTGTTATTAGTCTTTTCATATCTGCTTCCCAAAGTTTTAAGTCAATTGAATACACTTGCAATGATAATTACTCCCGAAAGTTTATTATCTGTTTTCAGCAGCATTGAAATATTTGTTAAAAAACTTTTTCCATTCTTAAATACACAAAATATAATTAATAGAATCTCACTCGAATTTCAGAATCTATTATTTGGATGGATTAACAATGTAAGCAGTATTTTATACAGCCTCTTTTCAGTTCTCGCACTTTTAGTTATTGTTCCATTTATTACTTTTTTCTTGCTTAAGGATAATAAAAAAATTATAAAAGGCATTATCAATATTATGCCTAATCAATATTTCGAAGTTTCTTACTGGGTAATAAAAAAAATATCAATTCAACTTGGAAGATTTGTTCGCGGCTGGATTCTTGATGCTGCAATTGTAGGCACATTGGCTGGAATTGGACTTGCTATTCTCGGTATTAATAATGCAGCATCAATTGGATTTGTTGCAGGTATTGGACATTTAATACCTTACTTTGGTCCTGTAATAGGTGGAATTCCTGCAATAATTATTTCAATAATTCAGCTTGGAAATTTTTCTATGCTTCCTAAAATTGTTCTTATGTTTGCTTTGGTTTATATAATTGATAATGGTTACATTCAACCGCGGGTATTTTCGAAAAGTACAGATATGCACCCATTATTAATAATCATATTAATTCTTATTGGTGGAAAGTTACTCGGAGTTATTGGTATGTTGCTTGCAGTTCCAGCTGCAACGGTTATTAAAACTGCAGCTAAAGAAATTTATTATGGTTATAAAAATTATAAAATCATTCGAACATAAAATTCCTTTCAAAAAATTTTCCTCAATAATTATTCGGAGATAATTATGGAAATACAATTTACTGGAGCAGCTCAAACTGTTACAGGTTCAATGCATTTAATTAAAGCTAATGGGAAAAAATTTTTGCTTGACTGTGGATTGTTTCAGGGTAAAAGAAAAGAAGCTTTTGAACTAAACAGGAATTTTGAATTTTTTGACCCGAAAGAAATTGATTTTGTAATTCTTTCACATGCACATATTGACCATTCCGGAAATTTGCCATCACTGATTAAAAAAGGTTTTCAAGGGAAAATTTATTCTACATTTGCTACACGCGACCTTGCATCAATTATGCTTCAGGATAGTGCTCATATTCAGGTAAAGGATGTTGAATTTGTAAATAAGAAAAGAAAGAAAAAAGGACAAAATCCTTTTGAACCACTTTATACTCAGGAAGATGCACTTCTGACATTAAAGCATTTTGTTGGAATAAATTATCATCGTGAATTTGAAGTTGCCCCAGGTATCTTGCTTACATTTTTTGATGCAGGACACATTCTTGGTTCTTCAATAATATTTCTAAAAATAAATGAAAATGGAACTATAATTAATCTTGGATTTTCTGGAGATTTAGGAAGAGTAAATATGCCGATTTTGAGAGACCCAGAAAAAATTCCTGATGTAGATTTTTTTATTTGTGAAAGCACTTATGGGGGAAGATTTCATAAAGATATAAAAGATGCAGAAGAAGACCTGGCTCAGGTGATTCAAAAAGCTTATAATCAAAAAGGCAAAATTTTAATTCCTGCATTTAGCGTAGGAAGAACTCAGGAACTTGTGTATTCACTTCATAAAATATTTGAAAGTAACAGAGCTCCCGAAATTCCTGTTTATGTTGACAGTCCATTATCTGTCAATGCAACTAATGTGTATCGAATGCATACTGAGTGTTTTGATTTCGAAATAAGTGAATTTATTTTGAAAAAAGAAGACCCATTCGGCTTTAACAAACTTAAATACATCTCTGAAGTAGAAGAATCAAAAAAATTAAACAGTTTGAGTGGTCCATGCATAATCATTTCAAGTTCTGGGATGTGTGAATCTGGCAGAATACTTCATCATCTTGCAAATAATGTTGAAAATCCAAACAACATAATTTTAATTGTCGGCTTTATGGCAGAAAATACACTTGGTCGAAGAATTGTAAATAAAGAAAAAGTAATAAAAATTTTTGGAGATGAATACAAACTTAATGCTGAAGTAATTGTTATGGATTCATACAGTGCACATGCCGATTCAAAAGAATTAGTTGATTATTGTTCAAAGTTTGATAAAAGCAGAATGCAAAATATCTTTCTGGTTCATGGTGAAAAAGAACAGCAGTTAATTTTTAAGTCGAATCTTCAGTCAATTGGCTTTAAATCAGTTTTAATACCGGAAAGAGGAGAAAGTGTTAAGCTTTAAAAACATTTTTTTGTTTTTCCTAATACTTGTGTTTTTAAGTTGTTCGCGCAATGAAATTACTGAATCAACTGATGATGGATTGCCGCCTGCTGTTCCAGCAGGGTTGATTGTATATGCAGCTTTTGATGGACAAGTGGGATTATCCTGGCAGCCCAACAATGAACCTGATATTTATGGATATTCAATTTTCAGAAGTATTAATGATACTCTTCATTTTGTTTTTATACAATTAACTACAGATAATTATTTTATCGATACAAATCTTGATTATGATTCAGTCTATTATTACAAGATTAATGCTGTAGATAAATTTCACCGCGAAAGCAATTTCAGTCAAATTGTTTCTGCTCAACCAAAAAATATTTACAAACCTCTTAGACCACAGTTCGTAAAAATTAATGCAAGAAATATTGATGACGAAAAATATATTTTACTGAACTGGAGTCCATCAATTGATAAAGATATCAGCCATTATGAAATTTATCGAGATACAGCAACAACTGTGAAAATAATTCCCGAAAACTTAATTGACACTTCAACAAATAATTATTATATAGATAAAAAAGAATTGAAATTGCTTAAAAAATATTCATATTCAATTATTGCTGTAGATAAAGGCGGACTGAAAAGTGAACCAACCAATTCTATTTCTGATGTAATATTGAACAAACCAATTTTAATTTCCCCAGCTAACAATTCTGTAATACATTCTATTGATGTATTTAAGTTTAGAGCTGTTTCTATGCCTGCTGATTATAAATTAATCATTCAGCGTAATCCCGTTTATGGTAATGTTTATGAATATGATTTCAACTCAGATAAAACTGATACCTTGATTACAATCAATCTTTCGAATATTTATCTGGAACCGTATAATACTTATTACTGGAGAATATTAACTTTTACACAAAAGGATGTGCCAAACAGCATCAGTGATTTATTTTCTTTTACTTATGTGCCAAATTAATTTTAATGAACATTGATGAACTTAATGTCATCAAAAAAAAATAATCTAATTATCTGGGTTATTCTGCTTTTAACTTTTTATAATATCACAGCTTTCTCTCAAATCGAAAGAGATAGTTCAGAACTTTCTTCTTCGAGCTATTTATTTAAAATGTGGAATAATAATGTTGATAAACAGCTTAATACATATTCATTTAATACTCAGGTAAAATACTTTTTAAACGGCTCAAAGTATTTTGTTGGATTAAACGAAAATTTTAATTCAACAATTATTTCTGCTGCACAGAAAAATATAAAAGATGAACAATTCTTAAGATTATTGGGACAGTATAATTTTGCAGAAAATCTTTCTGCTGGAATTTTTATTAAAAATAACCTTTATTCAGATAATCGTCAGGTTGCAATTAATAAAACTTCTTTGATGAACACTTCATTTTTTTTGAAATACAATCCAGTTAAAAATTTTGAAATGTCTCCATTCATCGGCGTTTCTTATAATAATCAAATTGGGGAAGAAGATAAGGGATTTATTTATGGTTCAGAATTATTACTAAATAATTTTCTTCTTGGCGATTTTAATGTTAATTCTTTTTTGAAATATCAGAATGAAGATGTTTCTCCGCGAAAAAATTTATTGAGATATTTCAGCATTGATTTGGATAATAAATTTGAAGAAGGTTTTAATAATACTATTTCATTATATCTTGCCAATCAAAGAAAAGATTTTTATTTCACAGCTGATGAAATAACTTCTTCAGAATTTAACATTGTAAATAATATTCAAAGTCGAGAAGAAACCAATTATTTATTGCAAGATAGA
Source organism: Rosettibacter sp. KY25 (assembly GCF_057554405.1). Lineage (NCBI taxonomy): Bacteria > Pseudomonadati > Ignavibacteriota > Ignavibacteria > Ignavibacteriales > Melioribacteraceae > Rosettibacter > Rosettibacter sp. KY25. The sequence continues at coordinate 97,976 of NZ_BAAJAO010000010.1, forward strand.
ATTAGAATTAATCCGCAAAATTCTAACTTAAACATTGATGTGCAGGGGAGAATTTATTTAAGAAATATTGAAAGAAACACGAGATATATCAGCTTAAAAAATATTTCAAGCAGTTCTTTTGATTCTAAGATTAAAGAACTACGACTTGATTTTATTTCGTCTGCTGAATACAAATTAGATAATCTAAATATCTCTTTGAAATTTTCATTGTCAGAAAGAGAAGAAAAACATCAGCCAAGAAGAATTGAAGGATTAAGCGAAATAATTTTTAATGAAAGAGAAAAATCGGAAGCATTAAAAAATAACATATCACAAACAGCAAATCTTGCTCTCAATTCAGTATTGGAAATTACTGATAAAGACAGATTAACTTTTAGTCTTTTTCATCGAAAGTTAAAATATGATACTCCGAGTCAGGATAACTATGATGACAGAGATGAACTGTTGAGTATGGGCAGAATTTTATATGAGAAAAAATTCACTTCATCATTTAAAACATTTGTGAACTTAGAAGGCAGTTTCAATAAAATTGTCTATATTTTTTCAGAGCGGAGTTCAAATAATAATGTTCAAAGAATAATCCGTTTGTTGTCAGGTGGAATTATAAAATTCAGGAATTTTGTTACTTCTAACAGTGCCGAAGTTTCTGCTAATTACACAGTATTCGATTATGAAAAGTTAAATCCAAATTACAAGAGTTATTCATTCAGACAGTTTATATTTCGGGATTCTTCTTCGATAATGATAAAGAAAAATTTATTTTTTATGATTAATGGTTATATCAAATTATCAGAGCAAGGAGATTTTGAATGGTCAAGTTTTACAAGCAAACCACTTCGTTATTTAAGTGAGCAATATGTTGAGCCAAAAATTATTTTCAATTATTTCAGCTTAAGTGTGGGACCAGGTTTAAGATATTTTTCTTTATCTACATATAATTTCAAAAAAGGGATGGAGAAAAATAAATTATCGGATTATCAAAGCATTGGACCAGTTTTGGAGATTAATTATATTCTTTCAAGCGAAGTTTATTTTCGATTTTATGGATGGTATGAATTTATTATGACTGAAAACTATAACAAAAGAGAAATTGCAAATTTTAATATGAAGCTGTCATATAATTTTTAATTGTTTGCGATAAAATATAACTCATTATATTTTTGCCAGAGAGTTAGGAGATAATCGATTGTCAGTTCAAACATATTACAAAGAAGTAGAAAGTAATCCTGAAATAGTTCCAACTCTGGATGAATTTGTAATCGATATAGCAAAAAAATCTGGGATGAACCCAGAAAAATTTAATAATCTTTCTTTATCATTTTCAGAAGCTCTTTCAAACAGCATAATTCATGGCAATAAATGTGACCCGAATAAAAAAATAAAAATTAGAATTGATGTAAATGATTCAAAGATGATAATTAAAATAAAAGATGAAGGAAAAGGATTTGATTTAACTTCAGTTCCAGATCCAACAAAGGACGAAAATATACTTAAGGACAGCGGCAGAGGCATTCACATCATGAAGTCATTCCTTGATGATTTATATTATCACTTTTCTGAAGATGGAACAGAAACAGTTTTAGTAATGACATTGAAATAAATCTATTTTTTGTAAATCATCTTCTGTTATGAAATTCTGATTTATCTTCATATATTGTGTCTGAAAATCTAATTATTCAAAGAGGTAAAATATGGCAAGAAAAAAAATTGCTTTAATCGGAGGGGGCCAAATTGGCGGTGTTTTAACTCAACTAATTGCACAAAAAGAATTAGGCGATGTAGTGCTTTATGATATCGTGGAGGACTTACCACAGGGTAAAGCTCTTGATGTTGCTGAAGCTGCGGGTGTTGATTTGTTTGATGTTTCTGTAAAAGGAACTAATGATTACAAGGATATCGAAGGAGCTGATTTAGTGATTATTACTGCAGGATTACCGCGTAAACCTGGAATGAGCAGAGATGATTTGCTTGTTACAAATGCAAACATTATGAAGACTGTCGCAGAGAATGTGAAAACTTATGCACCAAATTCAATTGTGATTGTTATTTCAAATCCACTTGATGCAATGGTTACACTTTTTCAGAAAATTAGTGGATTTCCAACTTACCGCGTTATGGGGCAATCTGGTGTGCTTGATTCATCTCGCTTTGCTACTTTTATTGCATGGGAATTAGGAGTTTCGGTTAAAAATGTGAATGCTATCGTTCTTGGTGGCCACGGTGATACTATGGTTCCACTTGTAAGATATGCAAATGTTAATGGAATTCCTGTTATGGAACTTCTTGAAAGAAAGTATAATGATGCTAAAAAAGCAAAAGAAGTTATGGATGCAATTGTACAAAGAACAAAGATGGCTGGAGGCGAAATTGTTAAATTGCTTAAAACAGGCTCGGCATTTTATTCTCCTGCAGCATCGGCTGTTGCAATGGCAAAATCAATTTTGAATAACGAAAATAGAGTTTTGCCAACATGTGCTTATTTGAATGGAGAGTATGGAATACAAGGTTACTATGTTGGTGTTCCAGCAGTATTAGGAAAAAATGGAGTAGAAAGAATTATTGAATTATCATTGAATGAAGAAGAAACTTCATTGCTTAATAATTCTGTTAATGCAGTTAAATCTCTTGTAGCTGATATGGATAGGTTAGGTTTTTAATTAAAAATTAGGCTGTCTAAAAAGTAAAAGCTTTTGAAGAAATAAAACTCAAAATCAATTAAAACCGATTTTGAATTTGACTTTTTAGACAGCCTGCTTTTTTATTTTACACTAACTTCTTTTTGTAAAAATAACTTTTGAAGTTCTCTTTTAGCTCTATTCTTCCATGCACCTTTATGATATGCATATCCAGCAATTAAAGGCATGGCTAATGTAGCTTCTGAATAAACCATTTGTTCATAAGTAGTTTCAACTTTACCCCATGAACTTGCTTCTTTCAATGTTGAACTTGAAAGAGCACCATCGCGAACATCTGCAACTGTAATTTGAATAGCATATTTATGCATTGGTGCATTTTCTTTTAGAATATCTGCAGCAACAACAATATCCTGAGTGAAATTTTTCGGAACACCACCGCCAATCATAAATATTCCAGTCTCTTTGCTTTGCAATTTTATCTGAGTTAATTCATAAAAATCTTTTCCAGAATCAAATGAAACATGCTTTTCTGGATTATTATGTTGATGCATAACAATTCCGAATCCTGCAGAGCAATCTGAAAATGCAGGTACAAAAATCGGGACATTGTTTTTGTATGCTGCATAAATAACAGAATCATCTACTTTTGGACCACCGTTTTCATCAAGATATTTTCCAAAATGCCATAATAATTCTCTTGATGAATAAGGCTTTGGTTCCAAGCTGTCAAATATTTTTGCAGTTGTTTCATCACAAATTCTTAATTCATCTTCATCAATAAAAGTGTCATAAATTCTATCGATGTGTAATTCTCTGAGTTCATTATCATCTACAAATGGACTTCCAATATAATGCTTAAAACCAAGTGCTTCGAAGAAATCCTGGTCTACCATTATTGCACCAGTAGATACAATTACATCTACCATATTGTTTGATACTAAATCGTAAACGACTTTTTTAAGTCCAGCACTAAAAAGACTTCCAGCCAATGTGAGAATTACTGTGCAGTCGTTATCTCTTAGCATCATGTCATAAATTCTTGCTGCACGGTTTAAGTCTCTTGCACTGAAAGCCATATGTTCCATTGCATCAACTAATTTTACAACATTATGTTCTTTAATGTCTATATGCTTAATTATTTTTTGAAGATAATCTTGTTTTGTTGCCATACTTTTTCCTTTATTAATTATTCTTTGAGTGCAAATATAATTATTCTGATAACAATTATACGAATTGACCATCCAAACTCAGAAAAAATATTTTGCAAATTTTAAGATTCCCTGTTCCCACGCACTTGTATGATTTATTCCTTTTTTATTTTTTATCATATCAATATTATTCAAATACCACTCGAAATTTCTTATAAGAGCATCTTTATTAGAATATTTTGGACTAAAGCCTAAAATCTTTTCTGCCTTTTCAATAGATACAAATGAATCTCTATTTATTGTTTCATAAATCCATTCGTATAATGGAGAGATATTCAATTTTTCAAAAGCCTTTAGGAAAATAATTGAAGGTAAAACAGGAAGAGTTACTACCTTTTTACCAAATCCAGCATAATCAAGTACAGCTTGGAAATCTTCTTTAATTGTTTGAAAATTTTTTGCACCAATATTAAAAGTATCATTCACTATTTCTGCTGGAAGGATGCAGCATTTATAAATTGCATCGCATAAATCTTCTACATCAAGTAATTGATATTTATTTTTTCCATTGCCGATTATTGGAAAATTTTTCCCTTCGTTTGCCCATTCGTAAAGAAGAGCAAATACACCAAGTCTTTCTGGACCAATAAAAGTTTTAGGTCTCAAGATTGGGATGCACATTCCTTTGTTTCTGAATTCCAGACAAATTTTTTCTGCTTCAATTTTAGCTTTTCCATAATTTCCAACCCCTGAAAGATTATCATCTTCATAAATTGGATGATGTTCTGGTATTCCATAAACAGCCGTAGATGAAATATGAATAAATTTTTTGACTTTATACTTTTCAGCATAAACTAACAAATTTTTTGTTCCTTCAATGTCAATTGAAAAAATTTCATCTTTGCTATAAAGCGGCAATGCTGCTGCGGTATGAATTACAATATCAACATTTTTCATCACATCATTTATTAAACTTGAATTTCTAATGTCACCTTGAATAATTTTTATTTTAGATTTTACATCATCATAATTAAATTCAGAAATATCAATTGATGTAATTTCATTCTCATTATTTTTTAATAAGAATCTAATTAAATTAATTCCAAGGAAACCGGCTCCACCTGTAATTAGATAATGCATAATAACTTGTTAATATTTTCTAATAGTTTATACTAATTTAATAAAAGAAAAACTAATCACATCTAAATTGATTAGTAATGAATTCAGACCAGAAAGCTATTTAACTACTTATTTCTACTTCTTGATTTTAGGAACTATGCTTATTATTTTGGCAATATACAAAACTTAGAAAACGGAGGTTACCATGGCTAATGAAGATAATGGATTGGGAAAAGGTTTGTTAATTGGGTTTTTAACCGGGGCAGCAGTTGGTTCAATTATCGCATTGCTTTTTGCACCGAAATCTGGAAAAGAACTAAGAGAAGATATTAAAAAGAAATCTCAGGATTTTATGGAGGATGCGGAAAGTTACCTAACAACTGCAAAGGAAAAAGCCAATCAATTAATTAATGAAGGTAAAAAAAAATCTGAACGATTGGTTGCAGAAGCTAAAGAAAAAGTAGACGCACTATTAAGCGAAGCAGAAAAAATTTTGAGCGAAGCAAGAGATAAAGCTGGAAGTGCTGTGCAGTCAACAAAAGAAAAAGTTGAAAAGGAAGGGGATAGACTTAAATCTGCAATCAAAGCTGGAGTTGAGGCATACAAAACTGAAAAAGAAGCTTAATAGATGACTACTGTTATTGATATTCTTTTAGCAATTCTAATTCTTGCTGCTTCAGGTCTTTGCATTTATTTGATTTTTACTCTTAAAAATTTATTACAAGAAGCAGAAGCAATAAGAAAAGATGTTCATAATCTTGTTGAAAAAGCTTTGCCTATTCTTGATAATTTAAATGATGTATCAAATCGTGCTTCAAAAGTTGTAAGTGGTATTGAAGATTATTGGGACGAAGTTGATAGTTCTATTAAAAGAGTTAAAGAAAAAATTGCGAACTTCACTTCGCTTAAAACATTCCAAAACGATGAAAATCCTGCAAAGGATTTAATCAAAAATCTGCGTGCTTTTGTGAAAGGCATATCTGCATTTTGGCAAACATTTAAGAAAAAATAAACTATTGTTCTAAAGTAAGGAGAAACAATCTTGAAAGAGTTCAATCCAGAAGCTATTAGAAACTTAGCATTAATCGGTCACGGCGGAAGCGGTAAAACTTCTATTTCAGAACTGTTGTTATTTACAACAGGACAAATTAATAGAATCGGAAAAATTGAAGAAGGAAACACAACTTCCGACTTCAATCAAAATGAAATTGAAAGACAAATTTCAATTGCGGCTTCCGCACTTAACATGGAATGGAATAATACAAAAATCAATTTAATTGATACTCCGGGATTTCCTGATTTTATTGGACAAGTAATTGCAAGTCTGTATGTATCTGATGTTGCAGTCTCTGTTATTAAAAGTGCTGAAGGTATTGAAGTAGGCACAGAATTAACATGGGAATATGTTAAAAAATATAATCTCCCTGCAGCAGTTCTAATTAATAAAGTTGATAATGAACATTCTAAATTTTTTGATACTGTTCAAATGGCAAAGAACAGATTGAGTCCTGATGTAACTGTGGTTGCATTTCCTGTAAAAGAAGGAATTAATTTTAATTCCGTTATTGATTTAACAAAAATGAAAATGGTCACTTATGATGCTGCAGGAACTAAGAAAATTAGTGAAGCTGATATTCCAGCAGATTTAAAAGAGAAAGCTGAAAAATTAAGAGAAGAATTGATTGAAAAAGTTGCTGAATCCGATGAAGAATTAATGAACAAATTTTTTGAAGAAGGGACACTCAGCGAAGATGATTTAAGAAAAGGAATAAAAGCTGCAATTATTAAAAGAGGTTTAATTCCTGCATTCCCATTTGCAGCAACAAAAGGTGTTGGTGCAAATACATTTCTCGATTTTATTGTTAATTATTTTCCAGCTCCAAGTGAAAGAGAACCAATCGAAGCAATAATGAAAGATGGCGGCACAAAAGTAAAAATAAATTGTGACCCCAATGGAGAACCTGTATTGTTCATTTTCAAATCTCTTTCTGAACAGCATGTTGGAGAACTTTCTATATTCAAAGTTTATTCAGGAACTCTTACTCCAGGCATTGATTTAATTAATACTCACAAAGATAAAGTAGAAAGATTGGGACAATTATTCATACTTAATGGAAGAAACAGAACAGAAGTGAGCAAACTTTCAGCAGGTGATATTGGTGCTGTAGTTAAATTGAAAGATAGTCACACTGGAGATACACTTTGTTCCAAAAACTTTACAGTTGTTCTTCCTGAAATTGTTTATCCAGAACCAGTAATTCGTTTTGCTGTTAAGCCAAAAGCAAAAGGGGATGAAGATAAAATTTCTGCTGCTCTTCATACTGCACACGAGGAAGAACCAACTCTTACTGCCAAGTATGACCCAGAAATATCCCAAACAGTAATTTCTGGTCAGGGTGAACTTCAACTGAACCTTGCAATAAAATTATTAAAAGACCGTTATGGTGTTGAGGTAGATTTGGTAGAACCAAAAATTCCTTATCGTGAAACAATTAAAGGTGTATGCGAAGATGCAGAATACAAACACAAAAAGCAGTCAGGTGGACGCGGTCAGTATGGTCATGTTCATTTAAAATTAGAACCTCTTCCAAGAGGTGCAGGTTTTGAGTTTGTTGATGCAATTGTTGGAGGTGTTGTTCCAGGAAGATTTGTTCCTGCTGTTGAAAAAGGTTTAAGAGAAATTATGGCTAAAGGAATTTTAACTGGAAGTAAAGTTGTTGATGTCAAAGTAACTCTGTTTGATGGAACCTATCACCCTGTTGATTCAGACGAAGTTTCATTCAAGATTGCTGCATCTCAAGCATTCAAAAAAGGATTCCTTGAAGCAAAACCAGTTATACTTGAACCGATTTATGATGTAACAGTTAAAATTCCAGAAGAATTTATGGGCGATGTAATGGGAGATATTTCGAGCAGAAGAGGCAAAATTCAAGGTATGGATTCCGAAAGCCCCTTCCAAATAATTAAAGCTAAAATTCCTCTTGCAGAACTGCATAAATATTCTACACAATTAAGAAGCTTAACTTCTGGAAGAGGAATGTTTACAATGAGCTTCTCACATTATGAAGAAGTTCCAAAAGAAATCGAAGCAAAAATTATCGAAGAATATCAAAAACAAAAAGAAGAAGAAGCAGAATAATTTATTTCTATTTAATTTTGAGGCGGAATTATTTCCGCCTTTTTTATTTATAGGAGAAAAATGAAAAGACTCTGGTCACCTTGGCGTTCTCAATATATTGAATCATTTATTAGAAAAAAAGATAACAACGAGTGCATCTTTTGTAATGCAGTTAATGAAAATATCAATGATGATAAATGTCTTAAGGTTTATGAAGGAAAATTGTGTTATGTAATGTTGAATCTTTATCCATACAACAGTGGACATGTAATGGTCATCCCGCATCGTCACATTTCATCTTTTAATCAATTGACTACAGAAGAAATGAATGAAGTGATGCAAATTGTAAAATTAACTCTTGAAGCCTTGGATTACACAATGCAGCCGCATGGTTATAACTTTGGTGCAAATTTAGGTAAAGCTGCGGGTGCAGGAATTGATGAACATATCCATTTCCATATTGTACCAAGATGGAATGGTGACACAAATTTTATCCCAGTTCTTGGAGAAGTTAAAGTTATTTCACAGGATTTACTTCAAACAAAGAAAAATTTAATTGATGCATTTAATAAAATAACAAGTAAGAAAAATGAATAATCAAATAAAAGTTCTTGTTGCTCCAAATAGTTTTAAAGAATGTGCAGATTCAGTTGAACTTGTTACTCTGTTTGAAAATGGATTTGATAAACATCTTCCGAAAAATATAAAGTCAAAAATAAAATTTGACTATAAGCCAATCTCCGATGGCGGCGATGGATTTCTGGAAGTTTGTAAATATCACTTCGGTTTAGAAAAACTTCATTTCGAAATTTCTTATCCTTACAGTGAAGAAAAATTTTTATGCCCCGTAGGTTACTGGGAATCAAAAAAAATTCTTTTCATTGAATCAGCAGAAGTTTTGGGATTAAAAAAAATCCCGGAAGATGAACGTAAACCGATGGAACTCTCTTCAAAAGGAATGGGTGAACTTCTTATTCAAATTCTTGATGGAATTGATAATGGATTACTTGATGTTGAACATGTTATAATTGGAATTGGCGGAACCGGCACAAATGATTTAGGACTTGGAATGATGGAAGTTTTTGGATTGGAACTGTATGATAAAAATGACAATAAACTTGATGTTCTTCCAAAAAATTTTGAGCTTGTAGAAAAAATAGTTGTTCCAGAAGTTAATTTTCCATTTAAATTGGAAACCATTATTGATGTTGTAAATCCTTTGCTTGGAGAAAAAGGTGCATGTAAGTCTTTTGCACATCAGAAAGGTGCAACAGAATCCGATATTGTTCATCTTGAAAAAGGTTTTGAAAATATTTTACATGAACTTGAATTGGACGAAGAATTTATTGCTAAACTAAGTGGTGCAGGCGGAGGATTAGCAGCAGCATTCAAAATATTTTTTAATGCCGAAGAAAAATTTGCATCAGATTTTATTGAAAAGTATCTTGAGATTAATTCAGAAAATTCTGATTATAATCTTATAATTACTGGCGAAGGAAAATTTGATTTTCAAAGTATGATGAACAAAGGCTCAATGATTATTGCCAATAAATTTGCACAAAAAAATATTCCAGTATATATAGTTTGTGGCGAAGCAGAAGGAATTTTGCCAGATGATGAAAATATTCACTTAATAGAACTTGCTGAATACTTTGATTCAACTGAAGAATCTATTGCAAATATTGATAAAGGAATTGACATTGCATGTAAACAGATAAGCAAATTTCTATTAAAACTAATTGAAGCAAATTAACAGACAGGATAAAAATGCAAAATGAATTTGAAAAGATAGAAAAAGTAAGAGTGCCTGCACTTGATGAAATTCTGGGTAAAAAATTTCCTGTGCTCGATGATGGATTTGTTCGCGTGATTGATTACATGGGTTCTGATGAATCCATTGTTCAGGCAGCTCGAGTATCTTATGGAAAAGGAACAAAAAAAGTAAGTGAAGACAGAGGATTAATTCGTTATTTAATGCGCAATAGACATACAACACCATTCGAAATGTGTGAAATAAAATTTCATCTGCGTGTTCCTATGGATACATGGAGGCAATGGATCCGTCATAGAACTGCAAATGTGAATGAATATTCAACAAGATATTCTATTGCTATTGATGCAACACAAAAAACTGAACCGAATCAGTGGAGACTTCAAGCAAAAGATAATAAGCAGGGAAGCAATGGATTTCTGGATGAATCAATTGGAAAAAAACTTTCTGAGAGAGAAGAAGAACTTCAAAATTTTGCAAGAGAAATTTATCAGGAAAGATTAGAACTAGGTGTTGCACGCGAACAAGCACGCAAAGACCTGCCTCTTTCAACTTACACAGAAGCATATTGGAAAATTGATTTGCATAATCTTTTACATTTTCTTTCATTGAGAATGGATAGTCATGCACAATTTGAAATTCGTTCTTATGCAAATGTGATAGGAAATGAAATAGTTGCTAAATGGTGTCCTTTAGCATGGGAAGCTTTTCTTGATTATCAAGTTAATTCAATTACTTTCTCTTCATATGAAATAAAAATTATTAATGCATTAATCAAGAATAAAATTGATGAAGCACTCAAAATTGCTGAAGATTTAGGCTGGCTGAATAAAATTGAAAATCGACTTGCAAGAAATAGAGAAAGAATAGAATTTGAAGAGAAATTAATTAAATTGGGATTGGAAAAACCTTGGTGAAAAATTTATTTCTTAGTTCAATTGAAGTTAAGCAAATAATTCTATAATCATCAAGAAATAACTTTTCAAATATTTCCTCATTCTGTTTCATGAAATTATCAATCGCAAAGTTTTGATGTTAATCTTCAATTGTTTTGAAAATCATAAACAAAATTATATTAGCAATTTTAAGATACTTCAGAATAAATGTGAATCTTTATTTATAAATTTATCATCGTAATTATTTTAGTTATTGACGAAAAGAGAATGAAATGAAAAAGATTATTATTGCTGCAGCTTCAGAAAATTTTGTTATTGGAAAGAATGGAAAAATACCATGGCATAGCAAAGAAGAATTAACTCATTTTCGAAATGTTACTTTAGGTTTTCCTATTATAATGGGAAGAAAAACATGGGAAGCTATTGGTAAGCCGTTAGAGGAAAGGATTAATATTGTCATTACACATGATGTTAAGAAATATCCTCACATATTAGCATTTAACTTGCTTTCAGAAGCATTTAATTATTGTGAAAAAAAGTTTGATAAAGTTTTCATAATTGGTGGCGAAAGTATTTTTAGACAAACAATTTCAATTGCAGATGAAATTATTTTATCCAAAATGAAATTTACATCTGATGGAGATACATTTTTCCCTGAAATTGAACTTAATGAGTGGAAATTAAATTCAATAAAAGAGTTTACTGATTTTACGGTTCATCATTATATTAGAATCACAAATTGAAAAAGTGTGAGAAAAAAGTGAAAAATAAAATTAAAATACTCCCCGAAAATGTTGCCAATAAGATTGCAGCAGGAGAAGTTGTTAATCGTCCTGAATCTGTAGTTAAAGAACTTCTTGAAAATTCAATTGATGCCGATGCAAAAAACATCGATGTTATTATAAAAAATGCTGGCAAAACTTTAATTCAAGTTGTTGATGATGGAACCGGAATGTCAGAAGAAGATGCGGTTCTTTGTGTTCAACGACATGCAACAAGCAAAATTGCTACAGTAGAAGATTTAGAATCAATTACAACTTTTGGATTTCGCGGCGAAGCTCTTGCATCTATTGCTGCTGTCAGCCAGTTTGAATTAAAAACCAGAAGAAAAGAAGATGAATTAGGAACAATCATAAAAATCGAAAATGATGGTCAAATAATTGTTGAAAAAGATTCTTTCCCAGTTGGCACTTCTGTTTCAGTAAAAAATTTATTTTACAATGTTCCTGCAAGAAGAAATTTTCTAAAAAGCAATGCAACTGAATTAAAACATATTCTGGATGCATTCAAAAGAGCAGCATTGAGTCATCCTGAAATTAGTTTCAAATTTTATAATGACGACGACCTTATTTTTGATTTTGCTGCAAGTTCAATTTATGACAGAATGAAAAATGTTTTTGCAGAAAATATTATTGATGCAGTTCTTGAAGTAAAAGAAATTACAGATTATATCAGCTTAACAGGCTTTATAACAAAACCTGCTTATTTACAAAAAAGCAAAGGTGATCAATACTTCTTTTTGAATAAAAGATATGTCACAAACAAAATAATTAATCATGCAGTTTACACAGCTTACGAAAACATTCTTGATAAGGGCGATTATCCATTCTTTGTATTGTTTATGACAATCGACCCACACAAAGTTGATGTGAATGTTCATCCATCAAAATTGGAAGTTAAATTTGATGATGAAAAAGAAATTTATTCTTTTGTTCATGCTGTTATTAAGAAAACTTTAGGAAGTTACGACCTCGTTCCCAATATCGAGCTTGGAGGCAGTTCAGTTGATACCTCGCTTCGTTTTCAAAATTTCAAATCAATTGAGAAAGAAGATTTTAGCGATAGACCATTCAGCAGACAATTTGCTCAGTCTGAAGTAATAAAAAGAACTCCAATTTTTAATGAAGAAGATATTGAACGATTATTTGGCGATTTGAATAACGATATCAAATCAGCTGCTGCCCCAGTTGAAGTTGAACATCCATTTGATTCAAAACAAATTGAAATAACTCATCAATTTGATTCTGTCAAAAATTCAGAAGCTGATACTCCTTTTATTGTGATGCTTCACAACAAATATATTCTTTCACAAATCAAAAGTGGATTAATGATAATTGATGCACATGTAGCTCACGAAAGAATTTTGTATGAACAAGCATTGCAGTCATTTGATGCGAACATTCCTTTTTCTCAACAATTACTTTTTCCTCAATCTGTTCAATTAGACCCTGCAGATTATCAGCTTGCAAAAGATTTGGAACCTTATCTTACAAATCTTGGCTTCATAATAAAGTTCAAATCAAAAAATGTAATTGAAATTGCAGGAATACCACCAGATTTAAAAGCAGAACATGAGGTTGATACACTTCTCGAAATTCTTCATGAGTATAGAAAGAACCAACAGGAGAAAAGATTGGATGTAAAGGATAATCTTGCCAAATCTTTTTCTTGCAAAGCAGCAATAAAAGCCGGCGATAAATTAAATGAAAGAGAAATGAGAATTCTTGTTGATAAACTTTTTGCTACTTCGATGCCTTATGTTTGCCCGCACGGCAGACCAATTATAATTAAAATCCCAATAGAAGAATTCGACAAAAGATTCGGCAGAACATAATTATGAGTTTTTCTTTGAAGAAAATTCAATTATTTCTGAAACAGATTCGCATAACAAGCTGGCTGAAAAATGTTTTTGTTTTTGTCCCTCTTGTTTTTTCTAAACATTTATTTGATTATGATTATTTCTCAAAAGTTATTGTAGCTTTTATAACATTTTCATTTGCATCGAGCTTGGTTTATGTTTTTAATGATTTGATGGATATTGAAAGAGATAAAATTCATCCAATAAAGAAAAACAGACCATTAGCCGCAGGCTTGATTACATATTCTGAAGCAAAATTAATTCTAACTCTTCTCTTCTTAATAACTTTCTTGCTTTGTTTCTTAATATGGAACGAGTTTGTAATTGTAATTTTAATTTATGTTTTGATTAATATTTTTTATTCAATCCGATGGAAAAATTTTGTCATCATTGATGTATTTTGTATTTCTGCTGGCTTTATGCTTAGAGTTATTGGCGGTGGATTAATAATTTCTGTTTATATTTCTAACTGGTTAATATTAACAACTTTATTTCTATCTTTATTTTTAGCAATAATGAAAAGAAGAATTGAATTCGTGAGTTATCAGAAAATTAACGAACAAAGAGAAGTGCTCGATAAATACACACTTAGTTTTATTGACCAAATGGTTTCTGTTACTGCATCTGGAGTTGTTATTTCTTATGCACTATATACTGTATCTGCAAGAGCTGTTTTAGAATTTGGCACAGAAAAATTAATTTATACAACAATCTTTGTGCTTTTTGGAATTTTTAGGTACATGTATCTTGCTTTTAAGGAAAATAAAGGAGAAAATATAGTTGAAGTATTGCTTACAGATAAACCAATGATTTTTAATTTGGCATTGTATACAATTTTTACATTATCAATAATTTATTTGAAAATATGATTAACGATATAATATTGCTTATAATTTTACTTTTCTTAAGTGCTTTCTTTTCTTCATCTGAAATAGCTTATATTGTTGCTAACAAAATTAAAATTGAGCTTCGTGCAAGAAAAGGAAATATCTATGCTAAGAACGCATATTATTTTCTGAAAAATCCCGATTCTTTTTTCTCTACAATCTTAATTTCAAACAATATTACCAATATTGCTTTTGCTTCGATTATCTCTTTTTACCTCCTTACTTATTTACATCTGGAAGAATTCGAAATACTTATTATTTCTACTGCATTGCTTTTAATATTTGGTGAATTGATGCCAAAATATATTGGTACTGAATTAGCAGATTTATTGATTTTAATTTCTGCAATACCATTAAGAATTATTTCGTTTCTAATTTATCCATTATCAAAAATCACAAGTAATATATCCTCTGTAATTAACCGCATGAATAAAATGGAAGAAGAAGGAATTCTAAATGTTGTTGACAGAGAAGATATTCAGGATTTAATTGAAGAAAGCACAAAAGCAAAAAAAATTGATGAAGAACAATCGGATATCATTTATAAAATAATTGAAATAAAAGAACAAAAAGTTTATGAAGCCATGACGCCAAGGACTGATATTGTTGGCGTTGATATAAAAAGCAGCGTTGATGAAGTTCTTGATAAGTTTATTGAATCTGGTTATTCTAAATTAATTGTCTATGAAGAAAATCTTGATAACATTAAAGGCATGGTTTTGATTAAAGATTTTTTCAAAATGCCGGAAAGTCTTTCATCAGTAATCAGAGAAGTTGTTTTTGTGCCTGAAACAAAAAAGAGTTTGGAAATGCTGAATGAATTTTTGGATAAACAATTTTCCATTGCCGTTGTAGTTGATGAATTTGGAGGCACTGCGGGAATTGTTACAATGGAAGATTTAATTGAAGAATTATTTGGCGAAATACGAGATGAATATGATGTAGAAGAAAAAATTGTTAAAAAGATAAATAACAATACATATATCTTAAGCGGCAAAGTTGAAATTGATTATCTTAATGAAGAACATAATTTTGGAATTGAAGAAGGTGATTATGAAACAATAGCAGGATATATCACCACGAAATTGGGAAGAATTCCACTTAAAGGAGAATCATTTAAAATTGACCACTTTACAATTTTAATTCTGAAATCGAGCAAAACTAAAATTGACTTATTAAAAATTATTGTTGAACTCGAAACAAGAGAATAACATAACCATCATATCATTCCTTACAATAAGTTGAACTAAAAAATCATTATCTTTGAAAACAAAAATTGCAGGAAAGGATTGTTAAATTTTAAAATCAATTATCAAGACAAAAATTCAAAAGCAAGAACAGGAGAATTCCAAACGGCACATGGCATTGTTCAAACACCTATATTTATGCCTGTTGGAACTCAAGGAACAGTGAAAGCAATAACTCAAAGAATTTTGAAAGAAGAGGTAAAAGCAGAAATTATTCTTTCCAATACTTATCATTTATACCTAAGACCAGGCACACAAATTTTAGAAGCGGCAGGAGGTCTTCATAAATTTATGAATTGGGATTTGCCAATACTAACAGACAGCGGCGGCTTTCAGGTTTACAGCTTATCTGATTTAAGAAAACTGAAAAATGATGGAGTTGAATTCCGTTCTCATCTCGACGGCTCAATTCATTTTTTTACTCCTAAGAAAGTAATAGAAATTCAAAGAAGCATTGGCTCGGATATAATGATGCCTCTTGATGAATGTACTCCTTATCCATGTGAATATGATTATGCAAAAAAATCAAAAGAGTTAACATCAAAATGGGCAATCCTAAACAAAGAAGCATTTGAATCTACAAATCCTCTTTATGGTTATGAACAATTTTTATTTGGAATTGTTCAGGGAAGTGTTTATAAAGATTTACGTGAAGCTTCGGCAAAAGATTTAACCAAACTTGAATTTGATGGTTATGCAATTGGCGGTTTGGCTGTTGGAGAACCAGTAGAAACAATGTATGATATTGTAAATTTCACAACAGATTTTCTTCCTGAAAATAAGCCAAGATATTTAATGGGAGTTGGAAGACCCGAAAATATTCTTGAAGCAATTGCTCGAGGTATTGATATGTTTGATTGTGTGATGCCTACACGAAATGCAAGAAATGCATATTTATTTACTTCAAAAGGAATTGTCACAATTCGAAATGCGGCTTACAAGGATGATTTCAGCCCACTTGATGATGAATGCAATTGTTATACATGTAAAAATTTTACAAAAGCATATTTAAGGCATTTATTTAATGCAAAAGAAATCTTAGCTTTGGAGTTAGCAACTATTCATAATTTAACTTTTTATCTAAATCTAATCAGAACTGCTCGGGAAAAGATAAAAGAAGGTAAATTTTCTGAATGGAAAGATGAAATAACAAAAATAATTTCAATCAATGTTCAATCAAAAGAGGAGTAAAAAATGGATTTATTATTAGCAATGGCACCTCCGCCAAATGGACAAGGAGGCGGAGCAGGAAGTCTAATTAGCACCTTAATTATGTTTGGTGCTATATTCTTTATCTTTTATTTTATGATTATTCGTCCACAACAAAAAAGAGCAAAAGAAAGAGAAAAACTTTTAGCTTCAGTTCAGAAAGGCGATAAAGTAATATTAAGCAGTGGACTTTATGGAACCGTAGCCCAGCTTGATGAAAAAACTGTTTTAATTGATGTTGGCAATAATGTTAAAATGAAATTCGACCGTTCTGCTATTGTAACAATTCTCAAAGATTAAAAAATGACTGTCTTAATCATAAGTTTGATTAAGACAGTCTAAAAAAATTAAAGGAGTTATATGAAAGAACTTGGAATAAAACAAAATTTTCTTGGCATCGAAAAAAAATATTCTAACTATAATGATTCTCAAATAGTTGTTCTTCCTGTTCCGCTTGAAAAAACAGTAAGCTATGGGAAAGGAACAAGCAAAGGACCTGAAGAAATATTAAAAGCTTCTCATTATGTTGAATTCTATGATGAAGAACAGAAAAGAGAACTTTGTTTTGAAAAAGGAATTTGTACGCTTGAACCTATGAATCTTCAAAAATTATCAATTGAAAAAGCATTGCAAAAAATCCATAAAGAAGTTGCAAAACATATTGATGAAGGAAAATTTGTTGTAACACTCGGCGGCGAACATTCACTATCTGCAGCACCAATCATGGCATTTCATGAACGATTCCCAAATCTTTCTATTCTACAAATTGACGCACATTCGGATTTAAGAGACAGCTATGAAGGTTCAAAATATTCACATGCATGTGTAATGGCTCGAGTAGCAGAATTCAATTCAAATATTGTTCAAGTTGGAATTCGTGCTCAATGCATTGATGAACTTGAGATAAAAAAGAACAAGGGGATAAAAACATTTTATGCGCGTGAGATTAAAATGGGTATGTATGGAGAAAATTGGCATGAGTTGGTTGTAAACAATTTAACAGAAAATGTCTATATAACATTTGATGTTGATGGCTTAGATCCTTCATTGTTACCTGCTACTGGCACACCAGAACCAGGCGGATTATTCTGGGATGAAACTATGAATTTACTTAAAGCAGTCGGCACAGAAAAAAATATCGTAGGATTTGATGTTGTTGAATTAGCTCCAACCAAATATCATCCGTCTTCAAATTTTGTAGCAGCAAAACTCGTTTATAAAATGCTTAATTATGCTTTTATTGATAGATGATTTTTAGATAAATTTATATGAGGGGGCAGTATTAAGACATAGGCTAAAAGATGAGCAAAATTTTTTATAAAACAGATGATATTAAAATTATTAATGATGATTATCTTACTTCAAATTATATTCAAGAAGAAGAAATTGATTTGGTTGTAACTTCACCCCCTTACAATGTTGATATAAAATATAATTCGTATACAGATGATATTGATTACAATACTTATCTTGAATTTACTGAAAAGTGGCTTGATAAAACTTATAAATTATTAAAAAGTGATGGAAGATTTTGTTTGAATATCCCTTTAGATAAAAATAAAGGTGGTCAACAAAGTGTTTATGCTGATATTGTTACAATAGCAAAAAAAATTGGATTTAAATATCATTCAACAATAATATGGAATGAACAATATATATCAAGAAGGACTGCGTGGGGCTCATGGTTATCTGCAAGTGCACCATATGTAATTGCTCCTGTAGAAATGATTGTTTTTTATATAAGAAAAAATGGAAGAAAACAAGCGGAACAAAAAAATCAGATATTACCAAAAAAGAATTTCTTGAATGGACAAATGGTGTTTGGAATTTTATGGGAGAAAGTAAAAAGAGAATTGGACATCCCGCACCTTTCCCGATTGAACTCCCAAGAAGATGTATCAAGTTATTTAGTTATGTAGGAGATACTGTATTAGACCCATTTCTCGGCAGCGGCTCTAATTAGTTGCTTGCAAAATTTTAAATAGAAAAGGAATCGGTGTTGAAATTGATAAAAACTATTGTGAATTAGCAAAAAAACGGATATTGAAAGAAGCTTCAAATTATCAATTAAATGTGGAATCAATTTTGGAACAAGAATGAAAAATAAATCTATTGCTGATTTAGTATTGGAGTATTTTCAAAAACATTCCCAAAAAGATTTGCCTCATGGTCCTGTAGTCGATTGGGTTGAAGAACAATATCTAAAATTGTATGGGAAAAAACCTCGTGATACCTGGCGACAAATTCGTAAATTTTATCAGTAAGGAAAATTAATAAAAGTAAGAAAAGGTATTTATAGATATGACCCAGATTTAATCAGTGATAATCAAATATTTGATTTTTCTCCCGATATTAAAGAGAAAATCTTTAAAAGAGACCATTACAAATGTGTTGTGTGCGGAAGAGGAAGAAAAGATGGTGTAGAAATATGTGCCGACCATATAATCCCAAAAGATAAAGGAGGAACAAATACATTAGAAAATGGACAAACTTTATGTATGGAACATAATTTATTAAAGAAAAATTATTCACAAACCGAAGCAGGTAAAAATTTTTTATAAAAATTTACAAGCAAGCAATTAAGAATAACGATGAAAAAATGATTAAGTTTTGTAAAGATGTTTTTGATGTTTATGATAAACATCAAATAAATGGACATATTAAAAGACCAAATGGTGTAAGGGGGAATAAAAATGTTAGATAGAAGTGTTATTAAAGAATATTTAATGGAAAAGTTAGAGGTCGTAGATATTCCTCAGGATATTACAATTGATGATTTAGTTGAAGCTTTTTGTCAATTTGTTGAAGATGATTATTATGAATGGATTAAGGATAACTTTCATTCTTTCTTTAATTATTATAAACCTGATTGGAATTGGATTAAAATGAAAATTAATTATTATAAAAATTCATCATAAAATAGAAAACATAAATTTTTTACATCGAGGGGAAAAAATTGAAACGAATTATTTTTCTGCTCATAATTTTTTGTCTTATTAAAAATATTTCTGCACAAAAAATTTATTATGGAATTATTGAAGGAGAAATTGATTTAGGAATAGCTCCATATGTAAGAAGGGTAATAACAGAAGCCGAAAAAAATTCTGCTGAAGCTGTCATCTTTCGAATAAATACTTTTGGGGGCAGAGTTGATGCTGCAACTCAAATTAAAGATGCAATTCTAAACAGCAAAGTCAAAACTATTGCTTTCATCGATAAACGGGCAATTTCTGCAGGAGCTTTAATTGCTCTTTCATGTAATAAAATTGCTATGGTGCCAGGTGCTTCAATTGGTGCATCAACGGTTGTTGACCAGTCAGGACAAAAACAATCAGAAAAATATCAATCATATATGCGTTCAGAAATGCGAGCTACTGCAGAGAAAAATGGAAGAAGAACTGATATTGCTCAAGGTATGGTTGATGAAAAAATTGTTGTTCCAGATTTACAGGATGACAGCACAAAACTTATTACCTTGACTTCTGAAGAAGCTTATAAATTCAAAATGGCTGATACAATTGTTACTTCAATTGAAGAAGTAAAAAATGCTTTTGGATATAAAAATGCAGAACTAATTTCTGTAACTACTAACTGGGCAGAGGACTTTGTAAGATTCTTGAATAATCCTATAGTTTCTTCACTTTTAATTATGCTTGGTTTGATTGGTCTTTATACTGAAATTAAAACTCCAGGCTGGGGCTTGCCAGGAACCCTGGGCTTAATATGTCTTGCATTGTTTTTTGGTTCAGGCTATATATTAAAATTAGCTTCCATACTTGAAATCATAATATTTTTTCTTGGCTTTATTTTATTGATTATTGAAATATTTTTTATTCCGGGATTTGGATTTTTTGGAATTCTTGGAATTATTTTAATGATTGCTGGATTATTTTTAGGTTTGATTTCAGATTTGCCAATTATCGATATGAATTTAATCTCATTTGCAGTTATTCAACTTGCAGCCACTTTCTTAGCTACAGGGTTTGTTATAGCACTTTTAATAAAATTTTTACCCAAGACAACCTTGTTCAATAAATTAATTTTACAGGAAAAAGTACAGGAAAAATCAGGTTACGCTGTCAAAGAGAAATTTATTGACTTAATTGGTAAAGAGGGAATTGCACTAACAGATTTACGCCCCTCTGGAACTGCTTTATTTGATGGAAAAAGGATTGATGTCGTAACAGAGGGAGAGTATATTACACGTAATACATCGATAGTTGTCAAAAATGTTGAGGGTTCAAAAATTGTTGTAGGGGAAAAGAAAATTTAATTTTCTTACACGCAGTGAAGTTTTTTAATTTTAATTAAAAAATTTTTTAATACTCTCTTTGATATAAAATTCAAATACAATCCGATTTAATCAGATAAATTAACTTATCTCAAAATCAAAAAATCTTTTATTTTAAGCAAAATTTGTAATTTTTTTAAAAATTCCTCTTGACAAAATCTTGTTCGAATTATATTTTAGCACTCGCTAAAAATGAGTGCTAATTAAAAATTAATAAAAGGAGGTAACTTATGGCAGAATTCAAAATTAAACCTTTGGCAGACAGAGTTATTGTAAAGCCAAAAGAGGCAGAAGAAACCACAAAAGGTGGTATTATTCTTCCAGATACTGCAAAGGAAAAACCAATTGAGGGCACAGTTGTAGCAGTTGGTGATGGCAGAATTACAGAAGACGGCAAATTAATTAGCATGAATGTAAAAGTTGGGGACACTGTTCTTTATGGTAAATACTCAGGAACAGAAGTAAAAATTGACGGTGAAGAATATTTAATTATGCGTGAAAGCGATATTTACGGAATTATTAAAAAATAATTCCAGTTCTATAAAAAAGTTTGAAAATTAAAAAAGGAGGAATCTATGGCTGCAAAAGTAATTCAATTTAGTTCAGAAGCAAGAAATGCATTAAAAGCTGGTGTTGATAAATTAGCTAATGCAGTTAAAGTTACATTAGGTCCTAAAGGAAGAAATGTAATTTTAGATAAAAAATTTGGTGCACCTACAGTAACAAAGGATGGTGTTACAGTAGCAAAAGAAATTGAATTAGAAGATCCAATTGAAAATATGGGTGCACAGATGGTTCGTGAAGTTGCATCCAAAACAAGTGATGTTGCCGGCGATGGTACAACAACAGCTACTGTTTTGGCTCAAGCAATTTTCCGTGAAGGCTTAAAAAATGTTACTGCTGGTGCTAATCCAATGGACTTAAAAAGAGGAATTGACCTTGCAGTTGCTAAAGTTGTTGAATATTTGAAATCTATAAGCAAGGAAGTTGGCGGACGTGAAGAAATTGCTCAGGTAGGTGCAATCTCTGCTAATAACGATAAAGCAATTGGCGATTTAATTGCCGATGCTATGGAAAAAGTTGGTAAAGATGGTGTTATCACTGTAGAAGAAAGCAAATCTGCTGAAACCACTCTTGAAGTTGTTGAAGGTATGCAGTTCGACCGTGGTTATATTTCACCATACTTTGTTACTAATTCAGAAACAATGGAAGCCGTTCTCGAAGATGCTTATGTATTGATTCATGATAAAAAGATTTCTGCAATGAAAGATTTACTCCCAATTCTCGAAAAGATTGCTCAGGCTGGTCGTGCTTTGTTAATCATTGCAGAAGACCTTGAAGGCGAAGCTCTTGCAACTTTAGTTGTAAATAAATTACGCGGAACATTAAAAGTATGTGCTGTTAAAGCTCCAGGATTTGGCGATAGAAGAAAAGCTATGCTCGAAGATATTGCTATTCTTACTGATGGTACTGTAATTTCTGAAGAAAGAGGTTTCAAATTAGAAAATGCTACTCTCGAATATTTAGGTAGAGCTAAGAAAATTACAGTTGATAAAGATAATACTACAATTGTTGAAGGTGCTGGTAAACCTGAAGAAATCAAGAAGAGAATTAATGAAATTAAAGCTCAGATTGAAAAAACAACTTCTGATTATGACAGAGAAAAATTACAAGAAAGACTTGCTAAACTTTCAGGCGGTGTTGCAGTATTGAAGATTGGTGCTGCTACAGAAGTTGAAATGAAAGAAAAGAAAGCTCGTGTTGAAGATGCTCTCCATGCTACAAGAGCTGCTGTTGAAGAAGGAATTATTCCAGGCGGCGGCGTAGCATTAGTAAGAGCTATTGCTTCCTTAGAAAATCTTAAGGTTGAAAATGAAGATCAGTTAACCGGTGTTAAAATTGTTCAAAAAGCTCTCGAAGAACCATTAAAACAAATTGCTGCTAATGCTGGTCTCGAAGGTGCTGTTGTTCTTAACAAAGTTCTCGAAGGAAAAGATGATTTTGGATTTAATGCACAAACTGAAACTTATGAAAACTTGATGAAATCTGGTGTAATTGACCCAACTAAAGTTACAAGAACTGCTCTTGAAAATGCTGCTTCTGTTGCCTCCTTGTTAATTACAACTGAAGCTGTAGTTTACGAAAAGAAGGAAGAAGAAAAGACTCCTCCTATGCCTCATGGTGGAATGGGTGATATGTATTAATCATAACTTCCCTCCTTCTGAAAGTCCCGCTAAATTTGCGGGACTTTTTATTTTAAAAAAACTTTATGAGATTTTCTCAGAACAAAAATATTGAGTGATCTAATATTTAAAGCAGGACTTAAAATTTTTTTCTTGCTGTGAATAAAAATCAAGAATGGTAATATCTTCATTCATTGAAAAATTTGAGATATGAAATAATAAATGAATAAGATCTAAGAGTTAGATCTGAAAAATAATTTTAGATCCACTTTCTCATTATTCCAACTATTTCTATTTTTCTTCCTTCAAGCTTTCGATTACTTTTGCTAATTGAATCAGTTTTAGCTCTTCAAACTGATTTGCCATGAGCTGCATGCCTATTGGCATTCCATCTTTATTTTTTGCAATTGGAATATTTATGCCGGGAATTCCTGCTAAATTTGCAGAGGTTGTATAGATATCACTCAAATACATTTCAAGCGGGTCTGAGGATTTTTCACCAATTCGAAATGCTACTGTTGGAGTTGTTGGAGTTAAAATTACATCAACATTTTTGAAAGCTTCATTAAAATCATTTTTTAATAATCTTCTTACTTTTTGAGCTTTGCGATAATAAGCATCATAATAACCAGCAGATAAAACATATGTGCCAAGCATAATTCTTCTTTTTACTTCTTTGCCAAATCCCTGAGTTCTGGTTTCAGTGTACATATCAATTAAGTCGCCTGCTTGTTCTGCACGAAATCCATAATGAGCTCCTTCGTATCGAGACAAATTTGATGATGCTTCGGCTGTTGTAAGAATGTAGTATGTTGCAATTGCGTATTCTGTATGAGGCAAAGAAATTTCAATTATTTGATGACCATTTGATTTTAGTTTTTCAATTTCATTATTGATGGCATTTTTAATTTCAATATCCAATCCTTCGCCAAAATATTCTTTTGGAATTCCAATCTTAAATTTTTTATCGGTCAAAATATTTTTAGAAAATTCCGGCACGGCTAAATTTTGACTTGTAGAATCTTTTTCATCTTTTCCTGAAATGACTTCAAGAACAAGAGCAATATCTTCAATTGAATTAGCAAATGGTCCAATTGTATCGAAAGAAGATGCAAAAGCAGTCAATCCATATCTTGAAACTCTTCCATAAGTTGGCTTTAAGCCATAAATTCCACAAAATGCAGCTGGTTGACGAATAGAACCACCAGTATCTGTTCCTAAAGAAACATCACATAAATCTGCTGCAACTGCCACTGCAGAACCACCACTTGAACCGCCTGAAACTCTTGAAGTATCGTGAGGATTCAGTACAGGACCGAATGCAGAATTTTCGTTTGACGAACCCATTGCAAATTCATCGCAATTGGTTTTGCCAATAATAATTGCATCTTCATTGATTAATTTTTGAACTGCAGTTGATGTATAAATTGATATGAAATTTCTTAGAATATTTGATGAGCAGGTCATGGGTTTATCTTTAAGAGCAAGCACATCTTTAATTGCAATGACCATTCCAGCAAGTTTTCCAGCTTGATTATTTTTAATTTTTTCTTCAATAATATCAGCCTGCTCAATACAATCTTTGAAAACAAAGTTGTAACAGTTAAGGTTAGAATTCTCTTCAATTCTTTTCAAGAAATAATTAACATTCTCTCGAAGAGAAATTTCACATGATTTAATTTTTTCTATTTTTTCAAAATGATTTCTGTATTGTTTCAAGATTTATCACCATTTTTTTTATCATCATCAATTTTATCAATTGATTTGATATCTTCTTCAACATCCCGCAATGCTTTTTTGAATTCTCTCATTCCTTTGCCAATTCCTTGAGCAAGTTCTGGTATTTTTTTCGAACCAAATAATATTAAAACAACGAGAACAATGATTAATAATTCCGAAGCACCTAAGTTTCCAAACATAATAACCTCCTATGACATAAAAATTTTTTAATAAAAAATGTTTTCTGCAATTGATTTAAAGATTAAAGCTCCATCAGTTCTTTTCAGCAGTGGGTCGCATGCTCTTTCTGGATGCGGCATCATTCCAAGTACATTCCCATTTTTATTTATTATGCCTGCAATATTTTTTAGCGAACCATTCGGATTAAATTCTTTATAAACTTTTCCTTCTTTTGATGAATACCTAAAAACTATTTGCTTATTTTCTTCAAGTGATTTAAGTGTTTCATCATCTGCATAATAATTTCCTTCACCATGAGCTATAGGAATTTTAAGTACATCCTGTTTAATGGATTTTGTAAAAATGGTTTCTTTGTTTTCAATCTTAATATAAACATCTTTACAAATGAATTTTAGAGATTGATTTTTTTGCATTGCACCAGGCAATAAACCAGTTTCAAGAAGAATTTGGAAACCATTGCAAATACCGATTACAACTCCACCATTATTTGCAAATTTTATTACTTCTTCCATAACAGGAGAAAATCTTGCAATTGCACCAGTTCGCAGGTAATCGCCGTATGAAAAACCACCTGGTAAAATAATGACATTAGAATTTTTCAAATCTCTTTCTTTATGCCATATAAATTCTGCGTCATAGCCTAAAACTTTTTTTGTTGCGTAATAGGCATCGTGGTCGCAATTGGCTCCAGGGAAAACAATAACACCGAATTTAGGTTTCATTTTACTTCTTCAAGAGTATATTCGAAATCTTCCATTATTGGATTCGATAATAATTTTTGGCTGTATTCAAGAACTTCTTTTTCTGCTGCATCTCTGTCATCAGTATCAACAAAAAATTCAATA
Organism: Rosettibacter sp. KY25; assembly: GCF_057554405.1. Classification (NCBI taxonomy): domain Bacteria; kingdom Pseudomonadati; phylum Ignavibacteriota; class Ignavibacteria; order Ignavibacteriales; family Melioribacteraceae; genus Rosettibacter; species Rosettibacter sp. KY25. Next base: position 123,884 of record NZ_BAAJAO010000010.1, read on the forward strand.
TACTTTCCAATTCTTGTATTTTTAACATTATTAAATCCAAGCAATTTAGCTCCTTGTTCAACTGCTTTGCCTTGCGGGTCAAGTATTGTTGGTCTTCTTTTAACAATAACTACTGCCTTAAACAATTTTTAACTCCATTAATTTATTTGTGTCTTCTTGAATAATAAATAAATGTGATTTAATATTCCAAAAATTACCACAGACAGAAAAACAAAGAAAAGAAATTTACCATTTGTTACAATTGCCGATAGCAAAATTATAATTAATCCCACAAATATTAATAATTTCTTAAAAAATTTTTTACTGCTGATTTTTGGTAATGCTCTATATTTAATTTTACTTACCATTAAAATTGATAAAATGATTACCAATGGGAATATAAAATTGTTGTAAGGCTCTGCAACTTGAGTATCTTGATAATAAGAATAAATCAAAGTAGAAATTGTAAGAGCTGAAAGTGGAATTGGAAGACCAGTAAAATCACTTTTTGTTTTTAAGTCTTCAATAAGAATATTAAATCTTGCAAGTCGAAGAGCTCCAGCAATTAGAAGAAATGAACTTATGATTATTCCAATATAATCATATTGATATGCATAAGCTTTGTAAACAAGAAAAGAGGGAGCAGCTCCAAAACTTACAACATCAGAAAGTGAATCGAGTTCAACTCCAAAACGGCTTGATGTGTCCAAAAGTCTTGCTATCAAACCATCCATAGTATCAAAAATTGCAGCTATAATTATAAAAATTGCAGCCATCTTAAAATTATTTTGAGAAGAAAATACTATTGAAATAAAACCACAGAAAATATTTAATGACGTTATAAAATTTGCAATTATTGATTTTGTTAATAATTTATTCATTTATATGCTCAAAAATTATTGTTTCTCCAGCTTTAACTTTATCCCCAACTTTCACTTTGATATTCCAGTTTTTTGGAACAATCAAATCGGAACGACTTCCAAATTTAATCATTCCAAATCTTTGGCCTGTTTTGACTGTATCGCCAAGTCTTAAATCAAACACAATTCTTCTTGCAAGGAAACCTGCAACTTGAGTGAATAATACTTTGCCATATTTACTTGTAATTCCAATTTCAGTCCTTTCATTTCTTAAGTCAGATTTTTCGTGGAATGCAACTAAATAATCACCTTTGATGTAGTTCAGATAATCGATTGTGCCGCTTATTGGAATTCTATTGACATGAACATTAAGTGGCGACATGAATATTGATACTTGAATTGCATTATCATTTAAAAATCTTTTTTCAAAAACTTCCTTAATACTTATTATTTCACCATCTGCAGTTGAAACAATTATATTTTCCCCAGATGGTGTATTGCGTTCAGGGTCTCTAAAAAAATTAATATTAAAAAGAAGGAATAAAATTCCTGCAATAAGTAAAGTGTATTTAATCCAGTTATTGCTTATAAAAAAAGATGCTGCTATTAATATTAAAGAAAAAGCAGCAAGTACTATGAAAGTATTAATGCCATATTTAGAAATCATGAATCTCATTAATCTGTGAATAACGATTGCAAATCTAATATTTTCCAGCTTTAATTTCTTGTGAATAATTTTTTTGGTAATTTTGTGCTGCAACCAAAAAAATAATTATCTCAAGGAGGATTAATGAATTTCAATATGCAAGGTATGTTAAAACAAATTCAGAAAATGCAGGAAGAAATGGCAAAGGTTCAGGCAGAACTTGAACACAAAACTGTTACTGAAGAAAGCGGTGGTGGTATGGTTAAAGTTGTTGCAAACGGCAAAAAAGAAATTATATCGATTACAATAGATGATGAGATTCTTAAGAGTGGTGATAAAGAAATGATTGAAGATTTGATTGTGGCAGCAGTAAATAAAGCTTTGCAGTCTGCTGGCAAATTAGCAGAAGAAGAAATTGGAAATATAACTAAAGGAATGCTGCCGCCTGGATTTAATATACCTGGATTTTAAAATTGTTGATAGCAGAACCATTACAAAAAGCAATTGATGAGTTGAGCAAACTTCCTTCTATTGGGAAGAAAACTGCTCAAAGATTAGCACTTCACATATTAAAGAGTGATGAAAGCAGTGTGAATGCGCTTATTCAAGCATTGTCGGATTTGAAAACAAAAATTAGATTTTGTTCAGAATGTTTTAATCTTTCCGTTGAAGAAAAATGTGATATATGCTTAAGTCCCAAAAGAGATCATTCGATTATCTGTGTGGTTGAAGAAGCAAGTGATGTAATTGCAATTGAAAAGACAAATGAATATAATGGTTTATATCATGTGCTGGGCGGTGTATTAAATCCTCTTGCTCACGTAACAGCTGAACAGCTGCATATTCAAGAATTAATTTCAAGAATTGAAAAAGGCGGTATTAATGAAGTCATACTTGCACTTAATCCCGATACCGAAGGTGATACAACATCATTGTATTTAATAAAATTATTGAAACAATATCCAATAAAAGTATCAAGGATTGCTCGCGGGTTGCCTATTGGCGGCGACCTTGAATTTGCTGACCCAGCAACAATTGGAAGAGCTTTTAGCGGAAGAATTACATTGTGATGCAAAATTGGTATAAAGACTGGTTTGAATCTCCAAATTATCTTCATGTTTACAATCATCGCGATGACACAGATGCACAAAAACTTTCTGATTTAATTTTGTCTACAACCAATTTATCGCCATCATCAAAAATTCTCGATGCAGCTTGTGGTTCAGGCAGACATGCAATTTATTTTTCGCTCAAAGGCTATAAAGTTTTTGGCTTTGACTTAAGTAAAAATTTATTGCAAAAAGCTTACGAAAATTCAATTGCTCAAAATGTCAATCTGAATTTGATTCAAGCAGATATCAGGGAAATTTGTTTTAAGTCTGAATTCGATTTAATTCTGAATTTATTTACAAGCTTTGGTTATTTTGAAAGTGATGAAGAAAATTTCAGTTTCATAAAAAGAGCTTTTAGTTTTCTCAAGGAAAATGGTTATTATGTGATGGATTATTTTAATAAATATTATCTTGAGAAAAATTTAGTACCTGAGTCAGAAAAAAATATTGACGAATTGAAGATATTCGAAAAAAGAAAGATTGAAAATGACCGAGTTATAAAGGAAATAACAATTCTAAAAAATAATTTTGAAGAAAAATATTTCGAATCAGTTAAATTGTATGATGCAAATAAAATTATAGAAGAATTTTTGAGATCCGGGTATAAACTCGATAAAATTTTTGGTGATTATGATGGCAATGAATTTCAAGAAACAATATCTCCAAGAGTAATTTTATTTTTTAAAAAATGATGAAAAGATTTTTTAATATAATAATTCTTTCTTTGCTGTTAGTTTCATGTGATATTTTTTCAACAAGAACACCAGAGGAACCCAATAAACCAAGTTCAAGTTATTTAGCAGCAACATCACCAGAAATTTTATTTAGTAATTTTAAATCATCAGTGGAAGAAAAAATTATTGAAAATTATATCTCCTGTTTTGTTGATACTTCTTTCTTGAAAAAGAAATTTATTTTTATCCCGGCATCTGGTTCATCTGCTCAATATCCAGTGCTGAATAACTGGACAATTCGAGAAGAGAAACAATATTTTATAAATTTGATATCGAAATTGCCTCAAGGTAAGAATATAAATTTATTACTAGATAATACTCAGACAAATTTATTTGGCGATAGTGCAGTTTATTACTTTGATTACACATTGACGATTAACTCCAATAATCAATTAATTGGAGGCACATTTAAAGGCACAGCGCAATTTAAAATATTTTCCGATTCAAGGGACCAATGGTCAATTGTTGAATGGCAGGATATCAAAAAAGAAAATTTTTTATGCTGGAGTGATTTAAAAGGGAGAACAGCTTATTAAAAAATTAGCTTTAATATTTTTGGTAGTAATAATAAGCAGCTGCGTTAATCCATTTGCTCCAAAGCTTGATGAAAATTTAAGCAGCTCTCAAAGTTTGATAAGTGATTTGTCCAGTGTGGATGGTGTTTTTAAAAATTTTCAGTATGCCTACACTTTTAAGGATACATTAATTTATAGTCAGCTTTTAGATAAAAATTTTGTTTTTACTTACAGAGACTATAACATTGGAGCAGATGTAAGCTGGGGGCGAGACGAAGAGATGAGAGTAACTTATGGACTTTTTCAAAATTCACAACGACTTGATTTAGTTTGGAATAATATTGTATCAATAAGCGGGGATTCAACTCATATTGTGAGAAGTTTTAATTTAACAATAACATTTAATCCAACTGACATTGTTTATATTGACGGCAAAGTTAATCTTGAATTGAACAAAGACACAAATAATAAGTGGAAAATTATTCACTGGATTGATGAATCAAATTTCTAATTGTTATGATAACATTTTACACAAAAGAAGCATTGAGAATTTTTAAACGTTCCCCATTTGCATCTGTTGTAATAATTTCTGTTACTACAATTGCAATATTGATGACAAGCTTCTCGATATTAGTATTGCAGTTATCAAATAAATTTTCTCAAAGAATTAAAAAAAGTATTGAAGTTACAGTTTTCTTAGAAAATTTTATTGATTCATCAAGAATACAATTAATCAAGGAAGAAATTTCAAATCAACCGAATGTTGCTTCAATTAAATTTATCAGTAAGGAAGATGCAGTAAAAGAATTTATCCGTGAAACTGGTGAAGATTTCAGAGATGTATTAACAGAAAATCCGTTACCGCCATCATTCATTATAAAATTTAAGCCGGAAAAATTATCTTATGAAAATATCAGCACAGAGATTAATAGAATAAAATCAATTTCCGGCATAACAGAAGTAGTTTATGATAATGAATTCATTATAAAAATTTTGAAATACTTAAAATCGGGTCAGCTGATTGTATATATATTTTCTATACTTTTAATTTTGCTTTCAATATATCTTGTTTACACCAACAGCAGAATACAAATTGAAGCAAATAAAAATTTATATCAAACAATGAAACTTGTTGGAGCAAAATTATCGACAATAAAAATACCTATAATTCTTTATGGAATATTGATTGGAGTGATATCAGGCATAATCTGTGTTGGGATTAATTATATTTTAGAACTTTTATTGATTACCTTACTAAATAATATTAAATTTAGCATAGTATTTAAGAGTAGTTATATAATTGCATTATTTACCGGGGTAATATTAGGATTCATCGGAAGTTATTTTTCATCGAGAACAATTTCATTAACAATTTTAAATGAAGATTAAAGGTGAGGGCTTAATGATAAAAACTAAATTATTTGTAGTAACATTTTATTTTCTGATTTTTTCATCAATATTTGCTCAGGTAAAGGATTACGAACTTGGTGCATCAACTCTGCCCAATCGTTTTAATCAAGCATCTGGCTTTTTTGATTTTTCAGACCCCGAAGCTGTCAATATTAAAGTTTCTGTTTGGGGATTTGTTCGTTACCCCGGGAAATATGTTGTCCCAATTTATACTACAGTAATTGATTTATTATCATATGCAGGCGGTCCAACAGATGCTGCTCATCTTGACGATTTAAGAATCTATCGTATTAATGAAGATTCATCACAGGTATTAATTAAAATTGATTATAATGATATAATGTATGAAAAAAAACTATCAAAGGCTTATAAAAAGCCTCCATCTTTAGAAGCAGGTGATATTCTTGTTGTTCCCGGTGCTCCAAGATTGTACACGAGAGATAAAGTGAGCATATGGCTATCTGTATTGAGTACTTTAATCTCATTATCAATTTTAATATTAAACATAACAAGAAAATAATGAGGGCAATGTGGAAGCAGTAAATAACAGAGATTATCAAGATTCAAGTTCATTAAAAGATTATATAAACCTGATTAGGCTTAATCTTGGTGTAATAATAATAATTGGTTTAACAGGATTAATTATTGGTGCAATATACGCTCTTAATGCACCAGATATTTATAAAACTACAACAGCACTTAAAATTACCAAACCACAAGGGAGTATCTTAAATTCACCATTAATTCCAGAATTCCAAGATTTTGGGAGTGACAGATTTATAGCAAATGAAATTGAAATACTAAAGAGTTATAAACTCAGGGACAAAGTTGCACAAGCTTTAATTGATAGTTTCAAGACAACGAGCACAAAAAATATTTTTAGTTTAATACTCGATAATTCAGAACAAAAGAGTATACCAGTTCTTCTGTCAAAAGAAGACATTATTGATTTACTTGAAAGAAAAGTCTCGATAGAACAAAAACGCGGATTAGATATTGTAGAAATAAATGTTGAATCTCCTTCTCCAAAAGAAGCCGCAATAATTGCAAATTCTTATGCTGCAGCTTACAAAGAATTAAATCTTGAATATAATCGTCAACAATTGACAGCTATAAAAAATTTTTTAGCGCAGCAACGTGAAGAAAAACTTTCAGAACTTGCTCAGGTCGAAGAAGCTTTAAGAAATTATCAAGAACAAAAAGGAATAGTTCAATTGCCGGAACAGGCAAAAGCTTTAATTGAACAAACTACAGATTTTGAATCTAAGATGAATGCTACAAAAATTGATTTGACTATTGCAGAGAAAACATTAAATCAATACAAAGCTGAACTTGCAAAGAAAGACCCAAACATAAATGATTATATTGAAAGTTTTGCAACTGAACCTTATATAAAAAATTTACAGATGCAAATTGCTGATTTAATGACGCAGAAAGACCGTGCTTTATCATCGAGCAAGGATTCACGTAAAAAGGATGAAATAATTAGAGAATTTGATTCTAAGATTAATGACTTAAGAGAAAAATTAAACAGCCAGCTTACAGTTTATCGTGCCGGCATTTTAGCTGCAAGCCCAGATGAAATAAAAGACTTAACCAAAAAAGTTCTTGAAGAAGAAGTAAAATATCAATCCCTTCTTGCTTCATATAAAAAGCTGAATGAAATTGTTAATGATTATGATAAAAGATTAAGCAAACTTCCTACAAGTTCAATTGACCTTGCAAGATTAACTCGAGAACAATCAGCTTATGAAAAATTATATCTTCAAGTAGAAGAAAAATATCAGGAAGCAATTATTAATGAACAATCTGTTCCGGGTAATGTGTTGATTATTGATCCTGCATTAGTACCACTTAAACCATCTAAACCAAATAGACCTTTAATTGTTGTTATTGGATTATTTTTAGGCTTGGGTATAGGAATTAGTTTTGCATTTGTTCGTAATCATTTCGATAACACAGTTAAAACTCCCGAAGATATTCAAAACAGAAATATTAATATTCTTGCATGGATACCTCAAATTGAAGGATTAAATAGCAATAATAAAGAATTGGAATTTATTGTTGCCAAAAAGCCTGATGCAAGTGCAAGCGAAGCTTACAGAGCATTAAGAACCAGAATTAAATTTTCTAAAATTGATAAAGAATCTTTGAAGACAATTTTAGTTACTTCATCAATGTCACTTGAAGGGAAGACAACAACTTCAGTAAATCTTGCTGGAAGTCTTGCCCTTGCAAATTATAAAACACTAATTTTAGATGCAGATTTAAGAAAGCCAAGAGTTCATTCTGTTTTTAATGAAAAGAGATTCCCTGGATTTACAGATTATTTTTTTGGTCAAACTTCATTTGAACAGATACTTCGTTCTACATCAGTTAATAATTTATTTTATATAAGTGCTGGAACAATCCCTCCAAATCCTTCGGAGATACTTGGTTCTGCACAAATGGAATCATTCCTTGAAAAATTAAAAAAAGAGTTTGATTATATAATTATTGATTCGGCGCCTCTTATTGCTGTTACGGATTCTGAAATATTAGCTCAATATGTTGATGGAACTATTCTTGTAGTTTCTGCAAATAATACTGAAGTTGATTTAATGGAAAAATCAGTTGATATATTAAGAAGAGACAATTTATCATTCCTCGGTGTAGTATTGAATAATTTTCAATATAGAAGTGGTTATAGCTCTTATTATAAATATTACTACTACTATTCAAATCCAACCAATGGCTCAAAGAAAAGTAAGGTCAAAGTTTAATCAATGCAGAAGAAAACAGCTGTTGTAACCGGCGGAGCAGGATTCCTTGGCTCCCATCTTTGTGATAGATTAATTAATGAAGGCATGAAAGTTATTTGCCTTGATAATCTTTTAACAGGCAGAATAGAAAATATTGAACATCTTTTTGGCAACGAAAATTTTCAATTCATTAAACTTGATGTTACAAATTATATTCATGTTCCTTCTAAAGTTGATTATGTTTTGCATTTTGCATCACCAGCAAGTCCAATTGATTATTTAAAATTGCCAATCCAAACTCTTAAAGTTGGTTCACTTGGAACTCATAAAGCACTTGGACTTGCAAAAGAAAAAAATGCAGTTTTCCTTTTAGCCTCTACTTCAGAAGTCTATGGCGATCCGCTTGTTCATCCTCAAAGTGAGGATTATTGGGGAAATGTTAATCCAGTTGGTCCTCGTGGTGTTTACGACGAAGCAAAAAGATTTGCAGAAGCAATGACTATGGCTTATCATCGTTATCATGGGCTTCAAACAAGAATAGTGAGAATATTTAATACTTATGGACCAAGAATGAGAATTGACGACGGACGAGCTTTGCCAGCATTTTTCTCTCAAGCCTTAAGAGGTGAAGATGTTACAGTTTTTGGAGATGGTTCTCAAACTCGAAGTTTTTGTTATGTTGATGATTTAATTGAAGGAATTTTTAGATTGCTTATGTCGAATGAAGTTTATCCTGTCAATATTGGAAATCCAGATGAAGTTTCTCTGAAAGAATTTGCTGAAGAAGTAATTAAACTTTGCAATTCAAAAAGTAAAATTGTTTATAAAGAACTTCCACAAGATGACCCAAAAGTTCGCCAGCCGGATATAACACGTGCAAAAAAAATTCTTAACTGGGAACCAAAAATTAGCAGAGCAGAAGGATTAAAATTAACACTCGAATACTTTAAGAAAATGATTCTCGGAAGTAATACATAACACTAGTCTAATCTTATTTTAAAATTCTGTGAAAAAAATTTTCAGTTAAAGTAGACTTTTCAAATTGATTAATTCAAATCATTCTTATTACAAAATTGCTTTAACCAATTTCAAATCTTTTTGATTAAAGAAATTATTTAATAATAGCATTTAATTTCTCAAATACTTTTTCTGCAATTTCCTGATGACCTTTTATATCAGGATGCAAACCATCCCAAAAATTTTGAGGGGATACTACATTAAATAAACTTAGAAAATATAGTTCTTCTTCGTCAGCAATTTTGCTGTATTCTTTTTCTAATTTTATTAATGAGTTGTAAGTATTTTCGTTATATTTTTTCTGTTTGTTGATATCTGACATTGTTTCTAAATTAATATTGCAGGGAGACATCAATAAAATTTTTGCTTTGGGCACTTTGTTTTTTATTTCCTCAATCATCCATTTGATATTTGATACACATTCATTTACAAGACTGTCATTTCCATCTTTCAAATCATTCACGCCAAGGAGAATTGTAAACAAATCTGCATCAGGATATTTTTCTAAAATTGGAAGAAGTTCTTTCTTATCTGATGTTTTTCTGCCTTTTCTTCCTTCATTAATCATTAACAATTTATCAGTCTTTTTAGCAATTTGTTCTACCCATCCATTTCCTTCAACTCCAGCTCCATATGTAATTGAATCTCCAAAACACACAATTTTATATTTAGATTTTTGACTTAACATCATAAATGAACTTAATAGAATTATTAATGATAATGATAAAATTATGTTAATAAGATTTTTCATGACTGACTCACTTTTTTTCTAAAACATTTTCATTTGGGGCATATTTTTTTTGCCACTCAGGATATTTATTCAGAACTTCTTGAGGTGCATAAGTATACCATGTGTAGCCAGCTCTTCTTTCATGTTCAACTTCTGCAAGCGAATAAACAATTTTTTTATTCCGATTGCAAAACATAGGTCTGTTAGTTTTTAATTCATAGTAACGAGTCCATATTGGAGGAGCAGTTGAATCTTCAACAACAATTCTGTCATAATTAAAAGTACTGTAGTAATATTTTTTCGGTTCAATTTTTTTCTCAACGATTTTTATTCCTTTAATTTTAGATTCTTCGAACCATTTAACAGCACTTTGGACTGCATTAATTATTTCTTTTGAGGGATTTTCTATACTCATTAAAAAAAGAACAATTTCTGCACTTTCTCCGTTACAAATGCATGGTGGCTCAAAAGCTCTTGCCCATTGAGGAAATAATCCAATATTATCTGCCTGCTGAGGCCAAGCTGTAAGTTTTCCATTTTCGTTTATTTGTGTTTTAATAATGCATTCAAGACCTTTTTCAAAAGCTGCTCTTACTTTTTCTCTTCTTTCATTATCAACAAATGAATATTGAGGTTTATTTTGAACAATATTATGAAGTACCTTCATTATACCAATCATTGCTCCATCATTAAAAGTAATATATTTTCTGTAGCCGCTTGTATCAGGATAAAATTGAGGCCAGCCGCCATTTGGATATTGTGCAGAAAGTATGTAATCAATTCCTTTCAAACATGCTTCTTTGTATCTTTCATCATGAATTAAATAATAAGCTTGAGCAAGGTATTCAATTTGTGAATGAGTTGTGCCATTGTCGAATGTAGTATTAAATTGATGTTTAGCGTTTCTTAAAGAATCTTTTTGCTCTTCAGTTAATATTGCAAGCATGTCATAATTTTTAGGCCATCCGCCGTTTTCTTTTTGATATAACAAAATGTTATCTGCAATCTCTTTAACATTTTCTGGTTTATATCGTGGACGATTTGGCAGAGGATGAATTACATTATCTTCTGCATAAATATCATACCAGTGATGTGCACTATTCTGAAAACCTGAAACATCAGGAAAATTTTTTATTGAACTTTGCGCATAAAGAAAAGAAAAGGCAGCAAATAAGAATAATATTTTTTTCATGTTAATTATTCTCCAAAAATTTTTATTGGATTGCAGCTTTTAACCAATTAAGAAAAATATTTCCCCATGTTGATGCTCTGCCTCTATCTGGTTCTATTCCAAAGCCGTGTCCTCCTTTGTCATAAATATGCATTTCTACTGGAATATTTTTTTTAATCAACACATTAAAAAAGTTTATGCTTTGTTCAACAGGAACACGCTGGTCATCTGAGGCATGAACAATAAATACTGGCGGAAATTTATCTTGAACTTTTTGATATAAATTTTGAAGCCATGGATAAATTAAAACAGCAAAATCAGGTATGCAGCTTGTTGAATCAATTTTGTCATTAAAAAATTTTTTGTCGTTAATAATCATATTAGCTGCTAAATGACCACCAGCCGAAAAACCCATAACACCAATTTTATCTGGATTAATATTAAATTTATTTGCATTAGCTCTCACATAACTGACTGCCCGTTGAGCATCAATTAAAGCAAGATTTTCATTGAGTCTGTATTTTAATACAAATGCATTAATACCATTCTCGTTCAGCCATTTTGCAATTTTAATTCCTTCTTTTTCAAATGCGAGATGAGTATAACCACCGCCCGGGAAAATTATTATTGTCGGGGTATTGTTATTTCGATTTTCAAAAAGAAAAACAGAAAGCTCGGGCTGGTTTACATTTCTATAACGACCATCTTCATAAGTTTCATTATTTATGCTTTCACTTCCAGGAGCATTGGTATTCCATAATCTTAATGTTTTAATTTGACCAAATGAAATACTCACGAATAAAAATAAAACAAAAAATATTTTTGCTATGAGTTTCATTTTTCTGCTCAAAATTATTTTTTGATAAAATCTTCACGATAAGGATGAAAGATGTCGATTAACAAACTATCTTCTTCAAGAGCTAATACTCCATGTTCAATATCAGGAGGGACAAAATAAACATCTCCAGCTTTTTGAATTTTCTTTTCGCTGCCGAGTGTAACTTCGAACGAACCATTTACAATATATGAAACCTGTTTATGTGGATGTTTATGTAAATATCCAATTGCCCCTTTCTTAAATTCAACTGCAGTCAGCATTAAATCTTTATCG
>NZ_BAAJAO010000011.1:0-96423 GCF_057554405.1 Rosettibacter sp. KY25
TTTATATGATTCCACAATGAATGTAAGCATTGTTGGCAATTTTGATGTCATTTCAAGAACAAATGATTTTATATTTTCAAGTGATGGATATTGGTATGAATATTTTACAGGAGACAGCATTAAAATTGAAAATGGGAAAATTAAATTGGAGCTTGAACCTGGAGAATTTAAAATCTTTACATCAAAAAAAATCCCAACTCCTAAAAATGGTTTAGAGTTAATCACATCTGTTGAATCAAATTCAGTGAATAATTCAAAAGATTATATAATCTTTCAGAATTATCCCAATCCATTTAATTCTTCTACATGGCTAAAGTGGTACAATCCTCAAACCCAGAGAGTAACAATAAAACTTTATGATGCACTTGGTCAAGTAATTGATGTTTTATTTGATGAAATACAAAATTCAGGAGAACATCAATTATTATTAAATCCACTCAAATATAACCTTTCTTCTGGAGTTTACTTTGTTCAATATTCTTTTAATAACTATAAAACTATCAGCAAAATAGTATATCTTAAATAACATTTCTGGTTATTAAAATAATAACCAGAACTTATCATAAAAATAATCGAGCCAAAAGTATTTTTTCGAAAATCCTTTGAAAAGATGCAGATTTGCAATCTTTTGTGTGGTATTGTTTTTGAAAAAATACTTGTATGGAAAACTCGATAAGTTTATTTGATAGTATCATAATTTTTATTTATCTGATTACGGTGCTCGGAATTGGTTTGAAAGCTCGTAATCAGGATAAAAATTCTTCAGAATATTTTCTTGCAAATAGAAATCTTGGCTGGATAGCTGTAGGTATATCCATATTTGCTGCAAATATATCGAGCGAGCATTTTATTGGATTGGCTGGTTCTGGAGCTACACGTGGTCTTGCAGTTGGACAATTTGAATTGATTGCAATTTTTTTGCTGGTTCTTCTCGGATGGATTATTTCTCCTATCTATAAAAATCTTGGAATTTTTACTACACCAGAATTTCTTGAAAAAAGATTTGACAGTGAAAGCAGAAAATTTTTTTCGGGCATTTCTATTTTAACATATATTATAACTAAAATTCTTGTTACACTTTTTGCCGGAGGAATTCTTTTCAATCGCATTTTAGGATGGAGTATTTTTTCGTCGGCATCTGCAATAGTTTTAATTACTGGGATTTATACACTTGTCGGTGGTTTCTCTGCTGTTGTCAGAACTCAAGTATTTCAGGGAATTTTCTTTTTTGTTTCTGCATTTGTATTTACAATATTTGGATTGAATGAAGCTGGTGGTGTTAACGGTTTAATCCAAAAACTTCCAGCAGAATATTTCCAAATGTTCAAGCCAATCAACGATCCAGAGTTTCCATGGACAGGAATAATTTTTGGAGCTCCTATAATTGCTTTCTGGTATTGGTGTGCAGATAATTATATTGTTCAGAGAATTATTGCAGCAAAAAGTATTGAAGATGCTCGCAGCGGAACATTGCTGGCAGCTTTCTTAAAAATTTTCCCAATCTTCATTTTAGTTCTTCCAGGTTTGATTTCTGCTGCTCTCTATCCAGGAATTGATGGCGACGAAGCTTATCCAGTTTTACTTTCAAGCAACATTATTCCATCAGGCATAAGAGGATTTATAATTGCTGGATTTTTAGGTGCAATGATGTCTTCTCTTTCATCTTCATTCAATACAATTTCTGAATTGTATACAATAGATTTTTACAAACCCTCACATCCTGATGCTTCCGAAAGAACTTTGGTGCTTGTTGGAAGAATGACTACAATATTCATCGTTGTCTTTGTCTTACTCATAGTTCCATTTGTGAAAGTAATTAACAACCAGATTTATATTTTTCTTCAAAGCACGCAAGCATTTATTAGCGCACCAATTACTGCTGTATTTATAATTGGACTGATATTCAAAAAGATTAATTCAAGAAGTGCTTTCATCAGTTTAATTGTTGGGGAATTTTTTGGTCTTTCCCGTTTTGTGATTGAATTGATGATGAAATCTAATTTGATAACCAATAAAATTTTACTTGCCTATGCAGAAATAAATTATCTCCATTTTGCAATCTTTTTATTTATCCTTACTTCACTTATGCTTTTTGTTTTTAATTACTTATTTCAATCTGAATATGATTTAAGCAAAGCAAAAAATTTTTTCAGTTCAGGAGTTCAGGGCAGCATAATTGATATTCAAATGCAAAATATAAAAATGAACATTCTAATTTCAGGGGTTATACTGATTTTAACAATTAGTTTATGGTATCTGTTAATGTAACAAATATTAAAAACTTCTAAACAAAATAAGGAGTAAGTGTATGAAGAAAATTACGTTATTAATTATTCTGTTTGTATTTGCTGCTCAATTAAATGCACAATGGGTGGTAAATACACTGGATAATACTGTAGCAAACAAGTTCTGGAATTATCCTGAACCGGGCAACTTGCACGGATTAGGAACAGGAACTGGTTATGTTGTTCTAAGTGATGAAACTTCCCAGCAAAAATTTGGTGCTGGTGCACTCAAAGTAGAATGGCATGTTAATTATACAGAATCATGGGGTGGATTTGTTCAGGTAATGCATCTAAATTCAACTGAACCGGGAAACCCTGAGTTTAATCAATATATCGATATGAGTATGGCTACTCATATCAGTATTTGGTATAACAATCTTGTTCCATCATCAAAACCTGGTTCTGTTCACATGAGATTTAAATTGCATGAAGCTGGTGGTGGTGCAAATTATTGGAATAGTCCTGCAGACCATGAAGATTGGTATTTTGAAACTGCTGTTCCTTACGATGCAACTCCAGGATGGAAAGAATTATTAATTCCTCTTGTTGATAATGGTGTTGCAAATCCAGATGACCGTGGTTTTACTTTGCCAGGCTGGAGTGGTGTTGCAAATAATGGAGTTCTTGATTTAGATAAGATTGTTGGTTACAGCATTGAATGTACCACTCCTCTTACTGGTGGTCAATGGGCAGAAGGTGTAATTCTATGGGACCATATTACACTTGTTGGTGCACGTTATACTCCATTATCAACTTTTGACAATACCGCTGCTTTGCAAGGTTATTGGAGCATAGACAAAATGGATTGGGATGGTGCTGCAGCTCCTATAACTAAATTAGAATTATCTGATGAAACTGTTGATAAATTCGAAGGAGCATCGGCTCTTAAAGTACATTACAAAGCAGTTGCTTCTCAAAGCTGGGGTGGGTATGTTAATTTAGAACACATGTTTGACAAGCCAGTTAATCTTGCTGCAAATACTGATTTATATATTGCAATAAAAAATCTAGACCCAAATAAACTAACAGGCAGACTTCAAGTAAGACTTATTCTTTATGATAACAGCGGCAGTACTCGCGAAAGCTGGTTTACATTATTTGACATTAATGTAGATGAAGCATTTGATTGGAAAACAGTAAAAATCCCACTTGTTCAAGCAGATGTAAGTGACTGGTCATTACAAAAAGGTGTATTTAAAAATCCTGATGGCCAAGGTAACGACGACAGAATGTTCAATACAAGTGCTATAAGTGGATTTAAAATTGAATTTTCTATTGATGCAAATGGACCTATTGGAACAGATGTAATTGCTGAAGGAACAATTTTATTTGATTTCTTAATTCCTTCTGGTCATCAAGAAACAGATAAAACTCCTCCTGAAGCTCCACAAGGATTGGCAGTAATTCCAGGTTCTTATACAAACTTAATTACATGGAACGATGTACCTGGAGAAACAAGTGAAAAATATACAATCTATTTCAGCCCAGAACCTATTACAGATTTGAACTCACCCAAAGTAAGTTCTGTAAAAGCTAATATTCCTGAAGGTGTTGGTGTTGTTGAACATGTTTTAAGAGCGCCTCTTAATGACCAGAATGTTTCTTATTACTATGCAATAACATGCACCGACAAAGCAGGAAATACTTCACTCCCAGCAATTACAGATAATCCTGTGACTAATATGGCTAAAGGAGTTCCTGTTGTTGCAATTAAGACAGTCAACTTCCAAGCTGATGGTAATTTGGATGAATGGAATGGCATCGTTCCATTTGAATTAAAACAAGGAACTGCATTTGTTGCTCCAAATACTTTTATTGATAATGATAATGACCTTTCTGTAAAATCCTGGATTGCAATTGATCAACAATATCTCTATGTAGCATTTGATGTTACTGATGATATTGTTAATCCTACTTCTCGACCTGAATCTTATCTCAATGACGCTCCAGATTTATTTATTGGTATGTACAATATGACAGGATTAAAACATACAGCATATCAAAGGGGTGATGCACCGGATTATCATATTAGATTCCATAAGAATCATATCAGAATTGAAGGTGGTGGAAGTGATACTGATTCACTTGTTGTTCCAGGTTCAAATTATTACTGGCAGGAAAAATTCCCAACAGGTTACATTGTAGAAGCAAGAATTCCTTTGAATGACTTAATGAACAAACGCGCTAATCCTGATGCAAAGAAAGATAAAATATATGTAAAGGAAGGATACCGAATTCCAATTGACTTCTCAATCAATGATAATGATGCTACAGGAAACAGAGAAGGAATCTTATGCTATTCACCTGATAATCAAGACCAATCCTGGTCAGATGTTTCAAGATGGACTTATACTTTTATTGGAGATAAGATGAGTCCAATTACGGATGTAGAAAATAATTCTCTTCCACTTACATATTCACTATCACAAAATTATCCAAATCCATTTAATCCAACTACTCAAATTCAGTATTCAATTGAAAAAGCTGGAAATGTTGTTTTAAGAGTATATGATTTACTTGGTCGTCAAGTTGCAGAACTTGTCAATAACTTCCAGCAGCCAGGAATTTACAATGTAACTTTTGATGCTTCCAGACTTTCTACAGGAGTTTATTTCTATAAACTTGAAAGCGGCTCATTTGTTGATATTAAGAAAATGATTCTCATTAAATAATATTTCTAATTGAGCGCAGCTGAAATATGCTGCGCTCGTTTATTATAAAAAATTTTGAGGATTAGACTATGTGTAAGATTAAATCAATGATAAGAAATAAAATGATAATACTTAATTCATTTAGTAAACCGTACAGCTTATCTGTGCTAAAATTTATATTAATAGCTTTCTTTTTAGCTTCTAATATTTTACTTGCCGGTACTACAGGTAAATTAGCAGGCAAAATTATAGATGCCGATACCAAAGAACCTTTGATGGGTGCCAATGTAATTTTGAACGGAACTAATTTTGGGGCTGCTGCAGATATGGATGGTTATTACTATATCAATAATATTCCACCTGGCACCTATACTGTTACTGTAAGTATGGTCGGATATAATAAAGTCACAATTGAAAAAGTTGTTATAAAAATAGATTTAACTACACGCCTTGATGTTCAATTAACTTCAACTGCTGTAAGTGTTGGTGAAGTTGTAATTACTGCTACTCAACCATTGATTATCAAGGACTTAACAGCATCTTCTGCTATTGTTTCTTCTGATGATATTAAACTTATGCCAGTAGAAAATATTCATCAAATAATTAATCTTCAGGCTGGTGTTATTGATGGACATTTTAGAGGTGGAAGAAGAGGCGAAGTTGCTTATCTGGTTGATGGCATTTCTGTTACAGATGCTTACAATGGGGGTCTTGGTATTCAAGTGGAGAATAATGCAATTCGACAAATGGAAGTAATCAGCGGAACTTTTAATGCTGAATATGGACAGGCAATGAGTGGTATAGTGAACATTGTAACAAAAGATGGTGGCCAAAAATTTGAAGGAAATGTTTCTGCTTACATGGGAAGTTATTTAACAAATCATAAAGATATTTTCTATAATTTGAACAAAATCAATCCTAAAGGACCAAGAGATGTTCAATTTAGTTTGAGCGGTCCAACAAAAATTTTAAATAATCTTACTTTCTTTATTTCTGGAAGATATTTTGGCGATGAAGGCTATATCTACGGCAAAAAAGTTTATAATGTAACTGATAATCGCCCAATCTTTCCAGACCCAATGGATAATACAATTTGGATTGACCAGCATACTGGTGATGGTTCTTATGTTCCAATGAATCCAACTCAAAGAAAATCTTTCAATGGTAAGCTTACATATTCAACTCAACATTTTAAGTTCAGTTACAATTTTGCATGGGAATATAACTGGAATAAATATTACAATCATTATTACAGATGGACCCCTGATGCAATTAAAAATCATTATAGAGTTAATACCACAAATAATTTTCAAATAAATTATTTCCCAAATCAAAGCACTTATTCATCATTAAAATTATCTTCGAGTCTTTTTAAATATTGGGGACATTTATACGCAGATGAATATGACCCTCGTTATGTAGAACCAAATCAGGGAAGTCCATATTCAGGTTATACATTCAGTCAAGGTGGAAATGAAACTGATAGGTATAATCGTTATACATTAACATACATTGCTCAATGGACTTTAGAATCACAAATAACAAAAGAGCATAAAGTAAAATTAGGTGTAGAAGGAAGACTTCATACACTCTACGACCATTGGAAAACAATCAGGAATTTGACAGAAGGTCAACTTGATTCACTTGGCAATCCAATTTTTACTCTTGGTTACAGCGACCCTGGTACAAAGTATAATCAATCTTACAAAAGAAATCCTTATGAAATTTCAGCTTTCATTCAGGATAAAATGGAATATGACATAATGATAATAAATGCTGGTGTACGATTCGATTATTTTAATTCTAATGCTGAGCTTCCTGTTGATTTAAGAAATCCTTTGAACAATCCAAATTTTCCCGGAGCTAATCAAAAAAGAAAAGCTGAAGCTGAATATCAAATTAGTCCACGTCTTGGTGTGTCTTTCCCAATTTCTGACAAAGGAGCAATTCATTTTTCGTATGGACACTTTTTCCAGATTCCAACTTTTTCTAATCTATACACAAATCCAAATTATATTATTGACCAGACTACTTCTCTTTCCTCATATATTGGAAATCCAGAATTAAAAGCACAAAAAACAGTTAAATATGAACTTGGTTTGCAGCAAGTAATTTTCCCGAATGTTTCAATTGATTTATCTGTTTACTACAGCGATATCAGAAATCTGCTCGGCATGCAAATAATGGAAACTTATGAAGGATTTTTATTTGGAAGATATATTAATAGAGATTATGGAAATGTTAAAGGTGTAATTCTATCTCTCGATAAAAGATTTGCTGATTTCTTCAGTGCAAGAATTGATTATACATATCAAATTGCTGCAGGAAATGCATCAGACCCAATGGCAGAGTTTAACAATAATCAATCTGACCCGCCAGTTGAGTCAAATAAAAAAGTAGTTCCATTAAACTGGGACCAAACTCACACTTTAAATGTAGTTCTAAATGTTGGCGACCCAAATGATTGGGTTGCAGGAATAATTTTTAATTATGGTTCTGGTATGCCTTACACAGAAGAACCGCGCTATACACGTGGTCTTCGATTCGAAAATAATGGCAGACGTCCTTCTTATCTTAATGTAGATTTAAAAGCAAACAAACACTTTAGAATTTTTGGTTATGATTTCAATTTCTTCCTTCTTGTTTATAATCTATTTGATATTAAAAATGAAGTTGGAGTTTATGCAAGCACAGGAAGAGCTGATAAAGATTTAAATGTGAAATTTGCCGGTCCAATTATAGGATTGAATACAATTGATGAATATCTTAAAAACCCCGGCAACTTTTCTGCTCCACGCAGAATTAGTTTAGGGGTGAATGTAAATTTTTAGAATGAAAATTTAAGTATAGAAAATGGAGTTAAGAATGAAGAGAAATATTTTGATTATAATTTTCTTTCTGATTAATGCGGGAATTATTTTACCGCAAATTGATCCCCAGATTCAAAAATACAGGAATGAACCTTATGGGGATAAAACATACAGAAAGAAAGGAATAATGGATGGAAATTTAATTAGAACAATATTCAGGAATGATGGGCAGGTTGGCTCCTGGCCCGATAGACCATCTGGTGAATGGCCTAAAGGAACAGGTCATAATTATATTGATGGTGTTACTCCTTTAATTAGTTCTGCTGTTATTGCTCCTGGTAATGGACAATTAATTCATCCATGTCAAACTTCATATAGAGAAGAAGTTGATTTTGACCCTGTGACAAATGAATTGTGGGTAATGGAACCAGTGCCTGGTTACGCTGCCCCTGGTTCAGAAGAACCAGCAATAAGCACAAAACCAAAAACGTGGCCCGACAAATGGCCCCGTGCTCTTCCCAATATTGATGCAAATTGGGATGGTTACTGGTATGGCTATTTTGGCAGAGGTGTTCAAAATGCAGATTTCGAAACTTTCTACGTAATGGATGATTCAAAAGATAAAGAATTTACTCGCCTCCCTTATAACTATTTCCCAATTGCTGCAGACCATAACCGCGGTGGATTGGGATTAAGAGTTGAAGTTCGCGGTTTCCAATGGTCTCATGTTCTTGCTGAAGATATTATTTTCTGGCATTTCGATATAGTTAATTTATCCGACTTCAATTACGATACAACATACTTTGGTTTCTACTGTGATACTGGAGTTGGCGGTGTAGATGATAACGGCGATGACTGTGCTTCTTATGATACTAAACTTGATATTGCTTATGGATTTGATAACGACGGCAAAGCACCGCCAGACAACTGGAAAGTTGGCTATGTTGGCTATGCTTATCTTGAAAGTCCTGGTAATCCATGGAATAATTTTGATGACGATGAAGATGGAATGATTGACGAAAGAAGAGATGATGGAATTGACAATGATGGCGACTGGGTTCCGTATTCAGACCTTAATGGAAATGGAGTTTGGGATGTTGGTGAACCTTTGAACGATGATGTTGGTCAGGATGGTGTTGGTCCTTGGGACCCACAATACAAAGGACCAGACATTGGCGAAGCAGATGGCTTGCCTACAGATGGTGAACCAAACTTTGATAAAACAGATAAAGATGAATCAGACCAAATTGGATTGACAAGTTTATCAATCTATAGACTTGCCGGCAAAGGACCAACTGACGGGTGGCCCAAAAATGATGAAGTAATGTGGCGTAAAATGAATTACGCAAATTTTGATACATTACTTCAAAATTCTAACATAAGTATGGTCTTTGGTTCAGGCCCATTCCCGCTTAAATTGAATAGACGCGAAAGATTCTCAATGGCTTTGGTTTTTGGAAGTGATAAAGAAGATATGATTTTTAATAAAGAAACTGTTCAACAAATTTATAATGCAAATTATAATTTCTCTAAGCCGCCTTATAAACCAACTCTTACTGCTGTTGCTGGTGATAAAAAAGTATTTCTTTACTGGGATAGAAAAGCAGAAGAATCTCGTGACCCATTCCTTGGTTATCAGGATGGCGACCCAAGAAAAGGTTACAAAAAAGATTTTGAAGGTTACTTGATTTATAGAAGTCAAGAACCAGAATTTAATGACATAAAAGTTATTACAGATTCAAAAGGAGAACCAAAATACTGGAAACCTATTGCTCAATTTGACTTGAAAGATGGAATTAAAGGTCCAGATCCAATCGGAATCAACGGTGCACATTTCTGGAGAGGTGATGATACCGGCTTACAACATTCATATGTTGATACAAATGTTGTAAATGGACAAAAATATTATTATGCAGTTGTAGCATACGATCAGGGTGACCCAAACTTTGGTACTAAAGGATTAATTCCTTCTGAAACAACAAAAATTATTACAGAAAATTTAGTAGGTCAGTTACAATTTGTTGATATCAATTGTGCAGTAGTTGTTCCTAATGCGCCTGCAGCTGGGTATGTTCCTCCTCAAATCGTTGGCGATTTGAATAAAGTATCATCAGGAGTTGGAACAGGAAAAGTTGCAGTCGAAATTCTTAATCCGAACATAATTGAAGAAGGGAAAGAATATAAAATTGTGTTCAATTCATCTGGACCTGAATATGATTACAAAACAATTTCTTATTCTGTTCTGAGAGTTTCTGGTAATAAAGTTGATACATTAATAGCATCAGTTGATTCATCAAATATTGGAACTGGTAAATTTAGCCCTCCTTTTGATGGTCTTTCAGTTTCTGTTATTAATGATAATGCAGTTCAATATCGACCTGAGAGCTCAGGCTGGCTAGTTGGAAAAAGTAATGTGGTTATGATTGTTACTCCAGATAAAAGCTCACCTGCAAGAAATATTGCATGGCCCTCTGACTATATGATTGAATGGTTAAGTGCACCAACTGAAATTACTCCATTTACAAAAATAAGTGTTCCATTCAAAGTTCATAACTTAACAAGAGGTGATGTGGTTAAAGCAGAAGTATTCGATAACAACAGTAACAAAAAATTTGACCTTGGTGATGATATTGTAATTATTGAATATGTTGGAACTGCATATAAACTTACATGGAGAATAAGTTACAATGCACCTGCTGGAGTTAATGTTATCGAACCAAGCGCTGGAGATAAATTTGTCTTATCGACAACAAAACCATTTAGAACAGGAGATTACTTTACATTTAAGACCAAAGCTTCTTCTGTAGATAAAGAACTTGCAAATTCTCAATTAAGTAAAATTCAGGTTGTGCCAAATCCATATATTAGTGCAAATATTTGGGAAAGAAGAAATCTCAATCAAACTGGAAGAGGTGAAAGAAGAATTGATTTCATTCATCTTCCAGCTCAATGCACAATTAGAATTTACACTGTAAATGGTGCTTTAGTAAAAACATTGCATAAAGATTCTGGTCCAGAAGATGGTTCATTATCATGGAATTTAATTTCCGAAGATGGAATGGAGATAGCTTATGGTTTGTATATCTTTCATGTTGATGCACCCGGAGTTGGTGAGTACATTGGTAAATTTGCTGTAATTAAATAGGATGGAGAAAAGATATGAAAAGATTAACATTAATTTCATTAATAATTTATTTTGTGAGTTACACGATTTATGCACAGAGCTTTGTTTCAAATGTATCCAAGAGAGGAACAAGCGCTGCACCATTTCTTTCAATTAGTCAAGGTGCCCGTGCATCAGCAATGGGAAGTGCATTTGTAGCAATCTCAGACGACCAGAGTGCAATTTACTGGAACCCCGCTGGTCTGGCAAAATTATCCGGTGTTGGAATTCTTTTCGAACATACAAAATGGATTGCAGATATAGATTACAATTTCTTTGCAGCTACTTATAACATAGGAGATATGG
Source organism: Rosettibacter sp. KY25 (assembly GCF_057554405.1). Classification (NCBI taxonomy): domain Bacteria; kingdom Pseudomonadati; phylum Ignavibacteriota; class Ignavibacteria; order Ignavibacteriales; family Melioribacteraceae; genus Rosettibacter; species Rosettibacter sp. KY25. Next base: position 11,216 of record NZ_BAAJAO010000011.1, read on the forward strand.
GTACTGTGGGATTTAGTTTCCTTACTTCTAACATTGGAGAAATGAATGTAACAACAATTGAAGAACCTGAAGGAACGGGAGAAACATTTAGTGTTTCTGATGCAATGTTCAGTTTAGCTTATGCAATTAACCTGACTGATAATTTTGCAATTGGATTCAATCCAAAATTTGTAATGCAAAAAATCTGGAAAATGACCGCAACAGCTTTTGCAGTTGATATGGGTGTACAATATGTAACTCCTTTTGATGGTGCTGTTCTTGCAATGTCAATTTCAAACTTTGGTACGAAAATGAAACTTGATGGAAATACTGCACTTGTTCTGGTTGATTTAGACCCCAACAGTAGTGGAAACAATGGACAGATACCTGCTTACCTTCAAACCGAAGGTTGGGAACTACCTCTAAATTTCAGAGTTGGCATTGCATATCGTCCAATTGATACTCAAATGCATAAGCTGAATTTAGCTATTGATGCAATGCATCCAAGTGATAACTATGAAAGTGTAAATGTTGGAGCAGAGTATATTTTCAATGATATGTTTTCGATTCGTGGTGGATACAAATCTCTTTTCCTTAAAGATTCAGAAGAATCTTTTACTTTTGGATTTGGTGTAAAACAATTACTGCTTGGCAATATTGCAATTAAAGTTGATTATTCTTACGGCAGCTTTGGAAGATTAACAAATGTCCAAAAATTTTCTCTTGGAATTAATTTCTGATATCGTCTTGCTTTTCAAATCTCAAATCTTCAAAAGAGGCAGAAGTTTTTTCTGCCTCTTATTGTTGTTTATAATTATTTTTAGTTAAGAACTTTTTATTTAATTGTGTCAAAATTACACTTTAGCAATCATTATTATTTTAATAACAAACTTTATCAAAATAATAAGACCTCTCCTTTTTGTTCATAATTTGTTTGGGAGGTGCCCTTTTATTTTTTGATTTATAAATACATTTCAACTGTATTTATAATTCTTCAAGGCATAATTTTTGTCATTATATGTTATTTATTTGAAATCAAGGAGGAATTAAATGCCTAAAATTAAAGTTATGATAGGAGTGGATATTGGGGGCACAAATACAAAATTTGGATTTGTTGATAAAAATGGAAAATGCTACTTCGAAAAATCAATTCCCACAAGAGCAGAAGAAAAATCAGAACAATTATTCGAAAGACTTTTTTTAGAAATTAATCGTGCATACAAAAAATTTGAAAACAAACTTGAGCTTGCAGGCATTGGCATTGGAGCTCCAAATGCTAATTATTACAAAGGAACTGTTGAACAACCGCCAAATCTAAATTGGGGTACAGTAAATGTAATTCAAGAAATAAAAAAATATTCTTCACTTCCATCTGCAATTACAAATGATGCCAATGCAGCAGCTATTGGTGAAATGCTTTTTGGAACAGCAAAAGGAATGAAAAATTTTGTCGTGATTACTTTAGGTACAGGTTTGGGCAGTGGAATTGTAGTTGATGGAAAATTAGTTTACGGTGCAGATGGATTCGCTGGAGAATTAGGTCATACAATCGTTGACCCTAATGGAAGACAGTGTGGATGCGGCAGGAAAGGATGCCTTGAAACTTATGCATCTGCTAACGGCATTAAAAGAACTGCATTTGAATTGATGGCATCAACTTCAATCCCAAGTAAATTAAGATCAATTCCATACGAAAAACTTACATCAAAAGATATTTACAATGCAGCTAAGAAAGGCGACAAACTTGCTCTCGAATGTTTTGATGTAACAGCAAGAATTCTTGGATTTAAATTGGCAGATACAGTTGCTCATTTGAGTCCAGAAGCAATTATTCTTTTTGGAGGTTTGGCAGTTGCTGGTGATTTATTGATTAAACCAACAAAAAAATATTTAGAAGAAAATCTCTTAAATATTTTCAAGAATAAAGTGAAAATTTTACAATCAGCATTAATTAAAAAGAACTCGGCTGTTCTTGGAGCAGCAGCATTAATGTGGAACGAATTGGAGAAAAAATTATGAGAAAAAGAATCTTCTTCTTAATTGTAATTCTTTTTGCATTACTTTCATGCAGAAATGGTTCTATTAATTCTTTTAATCAAGATGAATTAGAAGAAATAAATAAAAAAGTTGATGCACTTCTTTCTAAAATGACTCTTGATGAAAAAATTGGTCAAATGATTCAGGTTGATAGAAGTGCTGTTATTAATAATCCTCAGGATATTAAAAATTATTTTATAGGTTCAATTTTAAGCGGAGGTGGTTCGGGTCCTGCAGTTAATACTCCCGAAGCATGGGCAGATATGTATGATATGTTTCAATCTTATGCTCTTCAAACAAGATTAAAAATTCCAATCATTTATGGAATCGATGCAGTTCATGGTCACAATAATGTTTATGGGGCTGTTATTTTTCCTCATAACATTGGACTTGGATGCACAAGAAATCCAGAACTTGTGGAACAGGTAGCAAGAGCTACTGCAGTCGAGGTTGCAGCTACAGGCATTGATTGGACTTTTGCACCATGTATTGCTGTTCCACAAGATGAAAGATGGGGCAGAACTTATGAAGGATTTGGTGAAACTCCAGAATTGGCTGAAATGATGGCTGCTCCTACTGTTCGTGGATTCCAGACTGAAATTCTTGGAAGCAATAATACTTCAATTCTTGCATGTGCAAAACATTTTCTTGGCGACGGCGGAACTAAAGAGGGCAAAGACCAGGGAGATACTCAAGTTGATGAATCAGTAATTAGAAGAATTCATCTGCCGGGTTATATTTCTGCTATTAATGCCGGTGTTGGAAGTATCATGGTTTCATACAGCAGTATCAATGGTCTAAAAATGCATGGAAGTAAATATTGGGTTACTGAAGTGTTAAAAGGAGAATTGAAATTTCAGGGATTCGTAGTAAGTGATTGGGGAGGAGTAGACCAATTGCCGGGTGATTATAAAACAAAACTTGAAACAGCAATTAATGCTGGTATCGATATGATCATGCTTCCTTATGATTACAAAAACTTTTTTGTATCAATGAAACAGCTTGTAAATGAAAATAGAATTTCTGTAAACAGAATTGATGATGCGGTAAGAAGAATTTTGAGAATTAAATTTCTTCTTGGATTGTTTGAAAAACCATTTGCAGACCGTTCATTATTATCAAAGGTTGGAAGTCAAGAACACAGAGCAATTGCAAGAGAAGCAGTAAGACAATCATTAGTGTTATTAAAAAACAACAAAATATTGCCTTTGTCTAAAAGCAATAAGAAAATTCTTGTTGCCGGCAAAGCTGCAAATGATATTGGAATTCAATGCGGAGGATGGACAATTGCATGGCAAGGAGCAGAAGGCAATATAACCAAGGGAACTACAATTCTTGAAGCAATAAAAAAAGCTGTTTCACAAAACAGCACTGTGACTTATTCAATCGATGGTAATAATTTGCCTGATGCTGATGTTGCAATTGCAGTAATTGGAGAAAAACCTTATGCAGAAGGACAAGGCGATAGAACTGACCTGAATTTATCTCAAGAAGATTTAGAACTAATATCAAAAATTAAAGCTAAAGGAATTCCGCTTGTTGTTATTTTAATTTCTGGCAGACCAATGATTATCACAAATATTTTAGAAGATTGTGATGCATTTATTGCTGCATGGCTGCCAGGAACCGAAGGCGATGGAATTGCTGATGTGATTTTCGGCGATTATAAACCTACAGGAAAATTATCTCATTCATGGCCCAAAAGCATGTCTCAAATTCCAATTAATGTTGGTGATAATAATTATAATCCACTCTTTCCATATGGCTATGGTTTAACTTATTGATTAAATTCTTTGAGGAGATAATGAAAAAAATTCTTTTCTTATTATTAATTGCATTTACAATGAAAGCTCAAGTAAAATCATTTGAACAAAAAGTTGATTCAATTTTATCATTAATGACTATTGATGAAAAAGTTGGTCAGCTTGTTCAATTTACAGGCGGGACGGATACCGGAACTAAAACACCAAAACCAAAAGAAGGTCATGAAGATTTAATTCGAAAGGGAAGAATTGGTTCATTGCTTAATATTTTTGGTGCCGAAGAAACTAAAAGACTTCAAAAAATTGCTGTTGAAGAATCTCGATTAAAAATACCATTAATTTTTGGACTTGATGTAATTCATGGATTTAAAACTACTTTTCCTGTTCCAATTGCAGAAGCAAGTTCATGGAACCCAGAATTAGTAGAATTTTCTGCAAGAATGCAAGCTATTGAGGCATCTTCTGCAGGAGTTCACTGGACTTTCAACCCAATGGTTGATATTGCCAGAGATCCACGCTGGGGCAGAATTGTTGAAGGAAGCGGCGAAGATCCATATCTTGGTTCAATTATGGCTGCAGCAAGAGTTAGAGGTTATCAAGGAAATGATTTATCATCAGAAAATACAATATTAGCTTGTGCAAAACATTTTGCTGCTTATGGTGCTGCTGAAGGCGGAAGAGATTACAACACAGTTGATGTATCTGAAAGAACATTAAGAGAAATTTATTTGCGTCCATTCAAAGCTGCAGTTGATGCAGGTGCTGGTTCATTAATGGCTTCTTTTAACGAAATTGGAGGCATTACATCATCAGCAAATAAATTTTTATTGACAAAAATTTTGCGCGAAGAATGGAAAACAGATGCATTTGTTGTAAGTGATTGGAATTCTATCGGAGAATTAGTTGTGCATGGCTTGGCAGAAGATTTAAAAAAAGCTGCTCAACTTGCAATTAATGCAACTGTAGATATGGACATGGAAGGAAATGCTTACTTTAATCACCTTGCTGAACTTGTAAATGAAGGAAAAGTTGATGTTAAATTAGTTGATAATGCTGTAAAAAGAGTTTTGCTTGCTAAATTCAAATTGGGTTTGTTTGATAATCCTTATAAATATTGTGATGAAAACCGTGAAAGAAAAACTGTCTTAAGCAAAGAAATGATAGATGCTGCAAAAAAAGTAGCATTAGAATCTATTGTATTGCTGAAAAATCAAAATCATCTTCTTCCATTAAAGAAAAATATAAAATCTATTGCGGTTATTGGTCCACTTGCTAATTCTAAAGATGACCCATTAGGACCTTGGGCACAAGAAGGAAAACCAGAAAATGTTGTTACTGTTCTTGAAGGAATAAAAAATAAATTAGGTAATAATGTAAAAATTAATTTTGCCGAAGGCTGCTCGGTAAAAGGAACTGACAAAAGCGGATTTAAAAAAGCAATTCAAGCTGTTCGAAAGTCTGAAGTTGCAATTGTTGTTGTTGGCGAATCAAGAGATATGAGCGGCGAAGCTCAATCACGTGCTACACTTGATTTACCAGGTGTTCAAGAAGATTTAATTAAAGAACTATATAAAACTAATAAGCCAATTGTTGTTGTTTTAATGAACGGAAGACCATTAACAATAAATTGGATTAATGAGAACATTCCTGCCATTCTTGAAACATGGTATCTTGGAATTCAATGCGGCAATGCAATTGCTGATGTTTTGTTTGGAGATTATAACCCAAGTGGTAAACTTCCAGTTACTTTTCCAAAATATGTTGGTCAAATTCCAATTTATTATAATCATAAAAATACAGGCAGACCATATAATCACGAGCAACCTCAGTATACTTCTTTTTATAATGATTTCTCACTTGAACCCCTTTATCCATTTGGTTATGGTTTGAGTTACACAACGTTCGAATATTCTAATCTTACACTCGACAAAAAATTGATTAAAAAAGATGAATCATTAAAAGTAAGCATTGATGTTAAAAACACAGGCAAATACGAAGGAGCAGAAATTGTTCAGCTTTATATTAGAGATTTAGTTGGAAGTGTTACAAGACCAGTAAAAGAACTAAAGGATTTTGTAAAAATTAATCTCAAACCCGGTGAAACAAAAAAAGTTGAATTCACAATTACACCAGAAAAATTAAAGTTCTATGACATTAATATGAATTACGTAATTGAACCAGGTGATTTCAAAGTCTTTGTAGGAAAAAATTCTGTTGATGTTCTTGAAGATTCTTTTAAAGTAATTGAATAGAGGGAAAAATGAAAAAAACAATTTTATTGTTCTTCATTTTATTATTTTCAATTGGATGTTCATCAAATATGATTGTAAAAGAAAAAATGGGAAAGCAGTCAGAACAAAATTTAAAAACAGAAATTCGGAAAACAGTTAACATTAATTATCTGCTCTATCTTCCAAAGGATTATGATTTGAAAGAAAAATTTCCATTGCTGCTCTTTCTTCATGGTGCAGGTGAAAGAGGAAATGATTTACAACTTGTTAAAAAACATGGTCCACCAAAATTAATTGAAGAAGGAAAAGAATTTCCTTTTATAGTTGTAAGTCCACAATGCCCATTAAATAAAAGGTGGGACCCAGATGAATTAACAGCATTGCTCGATTATTTAATTGAGAACTATAAAGTAGATAAAGATAAAATTTATGTCACAGGTTTAAGTATGGGCGGCAATGGAACATGGAGATTGGCTGCTAAAATTCCTGATAGACTTGCAGCAGTAATTCCAATTTGCGGCTGGGGTGATTTGTTTGAGGTTTGCATGATGGGAAAACTTCCTGTATGGGCTTTTCATGGTGCTAAAGACCCAGTTGTTCCTCTTAAAGCTTCTGAAGATTTAGTTCAAAGATTAAATAGCTGCGGCGGTAATGCTAAACTTACTGTTTATCCCGATGCAGAACATGATTCATGGACAGAAACTTACAATAATCCAGAAATCTATGAATGGCTGTTGAGTAAATCATTAAGTGATAGAAACAAGTGATTTTAATCTTTAAAAAATATTATCCGTAATTCGATGAAGTTTATAAAAACTATTTCTCTAATTTTATTAATTGTTGTAATCTCTAAAGCTCAGCCAAATAATTTTGTTAAGGTTGAAGGAAAACATTTTGTTGATTCTGATGGCAATATAATTTTGCTTAAAGGAATTAATCTTGGCAACTGGCTTAATCCGGAAGGATATATGTTTCATTTTAAAAATGTGAACTCATACAGACTCATTGATAATGTTATAAAAGAATTAGTTGGACCAGAAGAAGCAAAAAAATTTTGGAAGAACTTTCGAGATAACTATATAACTCGAGATGATATTGAATTTATTAAAAAATCAGGCTTTAATCACATAAGAGTTCCATTTAATTTCAAACTCTTTCTGATTGAAGATGAGCCGGAAATTCAACTCGATGAAGGTTTCAAAAGATTGGATGATGTTGTTTCATGGTGCAAAGAATTTAATTTGTATATTGTTCTTGATATGCATGCAGCACCAGGTGGACAAACAGGTGATAATATCGACGACAGCTGGGGTTATCCATTTTTGTTTGAAAGCAAAGCTGCACAGGAAACTACAATTAAATTGTGGAAAAAAATTGCAGAACGATATAAAGATGAAACAATTATTCTCGGTTATGATTTATTGAATGAACCTATTCCACATCACTTAAATAACAAAGAAGAACTAAATAAATTGTTGGAACCTCTCTACAAAAAAATTTCAGAAGCAATTCGTTCAGTTGATAAAAATCATATTATCTTTTTAGGCGGTTCACAATGGAATACAAATTTTAAAATATTTGGTCCTCCTTTTGATTCTAATCTTGCTTATACTTTTCATAAGTACTGGATGCCGACAGAACAAAAAGAAATTCAAGAATACATTGATTTCAGAGATAAATATAATGTACCGATATGGCTTGGTGAATCAGGTGAAAATGATAATGATTGGATAAAATCATTTAGAGAACTTCTTGAAAAAAATGAAATTGGCTGGTGCTTTTGGACTTACAAGAAAATGGAATCTACAAGAGGTGTTGTTTCATTTCCTAAAACCAAAGAATGGGATGAAATAATTAAATATGCTGAGGGTTCAAGAAAGAATTTTGAAGAAATCAGAAAAAATAAACCTTCAAGAGAAATTGTTATAAAAGCATTGAACGATTTAATTGAAAACATAAAATTCAAGAATTGCGTAATTAATCATGACTATTTAAAGGCTCTTGGATTAGGTAATTAAAAATTTATTATAATATTAACAACGATTATTCCTCTGATATTTTATAAGATTCTTAAACATCTTAGGAGGAAATATGAAGAATGTATTAATTTTATTTTTGATTGCATCAACAATTTTAGCTCAAGCGAAATTTCCATATCAAGATTCTAAACTGCCAATTGAAAGAAGAGTAGAAGATTTGCTTTCACGAATGAGCCTTGAAGAAAAGATTGATTTATTAGGCGGAACAGGATTTGCAACAAAACCAATACCTCGATTAGGTATTCCAGAACTTCGAATGACAGATGGACCAGTTGGAGTAAGATGGAATCCATCAACTGCATTTCCTGCATCAATTGCAATGGCTGCAACTTGGGAACCAAATTTAATCAACAAGATTGGAAGTGCAATTGCAAGAGAAGTTAAAGGTAAAGGACGCCATGTTATTCTTGGTCCTTGTGTGAACATTGTTCGACTACCAACATGGGGAAGAAATTTTGAAACTTTTGGTGAAGACCCGTTTCTTGCATCTCGAATGACGGTAGAATACATCAAAGGTGTTCAAAAAGAAGGAGTTGCTGCAACAGTAAAACATTTTGCAGCTAACAATCAAGAACACGAAAGAATGTTCGTTGATGTTATGATAAGTGAACGCGCTTTGAATGAAATTTATTTCCCTGCATTTTAATCTGCTGTTATAGAAGCCGATGTTCTTTGTGTAATGTGTGCTTACAATAAAGTTAATCAACATTTTGCAAGCGAGAACAATTATTTGCTTATTGAAAAACTTAAAAAAGAATGGGGCTTTAAAGGTTTAGTGATGAGTGATTGGGGTGCAGTTCATTCTTCTATTCCAACTGCAAATGGCGGGCTAGACCTTGAAATGCCTTATGGAACTTTTTTGAATAAAGAAAATCTTTTGCCTGCAATTGAAAATGGTGAATTATCAATTGAAAAAATTGATGATAAAGTAAGAAGAATTCTAACTGTAATATTTAAACTCGGTTTGTTCGATACACCTGAGTGGAAAGAAAATTCATCTTTAATTAATAGTCCAGAAAATCGTAAAGCAGCCTATGAAACTTCACTTGCATCAATTGTTTTACTAAAGAACGAAAAAAATATTTTGCCTTTGAATAAGGATAAAATCAAATCAATTGCTGTTATTGGTCCTTCTGCTAAAATTGCAAGAACTGGAGGCGGTGGCAGTGCTTATGTTATACCGATTAATCCTGTATCTCCTCTTGATGCTTTGAGAAATAAATTACCAAAGAATATAAAAATTAATTTTGAACCCGGAGTTTTACTCGAAGGCGATACACAAGGAATTCCATCTGAATTTTTATTTACAGATGAAAGTCAAAAAACAAATGGATTGAATGCAGAATATTTTGATAATGTTAATCTCTCAGGCGAACCCAAAGTAAGAAGAATTGATAAAAATATTTCTTTCAACTGGGCAGACGGCAAACCAGCGAATGAATTAGATATTAATAATTTTTCAGTTAGATGGACAGGTTATTTGAAAGCTCCTCAAAGCGGTGAGTTTATTATTAACACTGCAACAGATGATGGTGTTCGTCTCTGGTTTGATGATAATCTTATAATCAATGATTGGACAGACCACGGCGTAATGACAATCTCTCGAAAAATTAATTTAGAAAAAGGAAAATTGTACAAGATTAAAATGGAATATTATGAAAAAAGCGGCGAAGCTGTTGCAATCCTCGGCTGGCAAACACCAGCAGATAATTTGTTGAATAAAGCAATTGAATTGGCTAAACAATCTGATGTTGCTTTGTTATTTGTTGGAACTTCAGATAGAATTGAATCTGAGGGAATGGATAGAGCAGATTTAATTTTGCCAAGCGAACAGGATGAATTAATTCGGAAAGTCGCTGAGGTTAATAAAAATACTGTAGTTGTTTTAACAACAGGGGCACCAGTTTTAGTTGATAATTGGATTGACAAAGTAAATGCTGTTCTTGAAATGTGGTTTGGTGGAAGCGAAGGAGGAAATGCCATCGTTGATGTATTGTTTGGTAATTACAATCCAAGTGGAAAATTACCAGTTACTTTTCCAAAAAGATGGGAAGATTGCTCAGCTTATGAAACTTATAGAAAATATCCAGCACGCACTTATTATGCAGATGATATTTATGTTGGCTATCGCCATTTTGATAAATATAATATTGATCCTGCTTTCCCATTCGGATATGGATTATCATATACAACTTTCGAATATTCAAACATCAATGTTGCTGATAAAGGAGATAAATACGAAGTAAGTATCGATTTGAAAAATACAGGTAATATGAAAGGAGCAGAAGTTGTTCAGCTTTATGTAAGTCAAAAAAATCCTAAAGTTGATAGACCGGTTAGAGAATTAAAAGCATTTAAGAAAGTTTATTTAAATCCTGGCGAAACTCAAAAAGTGATACTGGATTTCGATAAAAATTCTCTGTCGTATTATGATGAATCATCTCGTTCATGGAAACTTGATAAAGATGATTATGAAATATTAATTGGAAGTTCTTCACGTGATATTAAATTAAAGAGTATAATTTCTTTATAATGTTGATATAAAGAAAAAAATGTAGAACAGACTTTAGTCTGTTGTTATTATATCTGTTATATTGAAGATGTAGAAAATGTAGAACAGACTTTAGTCTGTTATTACCAGAAAATGCAAGTATGTAGAACAGACTTTAGTCTGTTATTACCAAGCTAAAGTTCAGAGCATTTTATTTAGTTGCATCTACTTTAGTTCGGGATAATCAATTAAAAAGAGATTAATATTAAGTGTGCTTATGAAATCTAAAACAATTACTTTGATTTTAATTATAACAATGTTTTTTTCATTCTCTTGTAAGAAAGAAGGGAACACAATTACTGACCCGCCAGCTATTAATTCTCCCAAAAGTGTTGTTGAATTATACGGCAGATTACAAGTGAAAGGAAATAAAATTTTTGGCAAAGATGACAGTGTTGTAGTTTTGAGAGGAATGAGTTTGTTCTGGAGTCAATGGGGCGGACATTTTTATAACGAGAATGTAATTAAATGGTTAAGAGATGACTGGAAATGCACAATTGTTCGAGCAGCAATTGGAGTTGAAAGTGGAGGTTATTTAACTAATCCACAAGCAGAAATGCAAAAAGCAGAGATCGTAATTAATGCAGCAATTAAATACGGCATTTATGTTATTGTCGATTGGCACGACCATAATGCACAGAATCATTTGGAACAATCAAAAGAATTTTTTAAAACTATTGCACAAAAATATGGTGATAAACCAAACATTATTTATGAAATATTTAATGAACCTCTTCAAGTATCGTGGACAAATGTTATAAAACCTTATGCTGAAGAAGTGATTAAAACAATTCGTCAATATGACCCGGACAATTTAATTGTTGTTGGAACTCCAACATGGTCGCAGGATGTAGATGTTGCTGCAAACTCTCCAATTCAAGATAATAATATTGCATACGCTCTGCATTTTTATTCAAGCACTCATAGACAATTTTTAAGAAACAAAGCAACAACTGCATTGAATAAAGGAATCCCGCTTTTTGTAACAGAGTATGGAATAAGTGAAGCAAGTGGAAATGGAAATATTGATTTGAATGAAGCAAATATCTGGATGAATTTTATGGAAAGTAATAAGCTGAGTAATTGTAATTGGTCAATAATGGATAAAGCAGAAAGCTCGGCTGCATTAAAACCTGGTGCAAATACATCTGGAGGATGGACAGAAAATGATTTAACACTTTCTGGTAAAACAATCAGGAATTATATATTTTCAAAAAATGCAGCCATATTTGAATTGCTGAATAATAAATAAATTATTTTGAAGCAAATAATCTATTTGATAAGCTGAATTAATTTTAGATTCTTCATCGTCCGCCTTTGCGGACTCCTCAGAATGACTAAAGAAAAATGTAAATTAATTCTAAACAACGAAAGTAAACATAAAGTCATTCTGAGCAAAGCGAAGAATCTATAACTTATTTAAATTCTTTGGTCACTTCGTTCCCTCAGAATGACATGTTCGTTATGATCATTTTGAAGGCAGTGAAGAATTTTTAATTTTTTGATTACCATGTTTCACAAGGTGACAAGAGTGAATAAAAAAGTCATTCTGATTCCGCCAGAGGCGGACGAAGAATCTAAATTTAATTAAACATTATTATGTCAGAAAAAAATAATATCGTTAATATTCTTATAACAGGTAAACCTGCTCGATGTAGACAAGCTAAACAAAGTGGAGAATCTTTAACTTATTTGGATTCTTTGGTCACTGCGTTCTCTCAGAATGACATATTAATATCTGTCATTTCTGATTTTAGCAAGCGAGCTGTGTGAAGCGAAGTATCTAAATTTATAACTTGTCATTATAGGCAATAAAAAATGAGATTCTTCGTCGTCCGCCTAAGGCGGACTCCTCAGAATGACTAAAAAAATATAAATGAATTCAAAACAACGAAAGTAAACATAAAGTCATTCTGAGTGAAGCGAAGAATCTTTTAGGAATGCAGATTGGTTTTTTAGATTCTTCGATCACCTAGCATAAGGCAGCTCCTTAAGAATGATATAATCCTTTACAGTCATTCTGAGCGAAGCGAAGAATCTCTTTGAAAAATATTTTACTAATTGATTTTTCTTACTTCAAAAAAATTGACATTATGAATTCTTCTGTTTAATTCTATGAAATTATTTTTGAAAAATTTTATCATTAATCCCGGAAATACTATGTATAAAAAAGAAATTTTAATAATACTCTTCTTGTTTTCATTTAACCTGTATGCTCAAAATTTTTCCGGTGGATTTAATTTTTATCTGCCATCTAATGATACAAGTTCTCAAAAATTTTTACCGAACTTTCCAATTGATAAAATTGAAGATGATGAATTTGTATCGATTGATTCTGAAGGAAAATTTAGTGTGAAAGGAAAAAGGATTCGTTTCTGGGGAACCAACTTTGGAGCTGATAATGCATTCCCGCCAAAGGATAAAGCAGGATTACTTGCAGGCAGACTTAGAAAATTTGGCTTTAATCTTGTTAGAATGCATCATCTCGATAATCCATGGTCGAAAAGAAGTCTTGTCGGGAAAAGTGATACTCGTTTGATTATTCCTGCTTATCTTGATACTCTCGAATTTATAATTGCAAAACTCAAAGAAAATGGAATTTATGTGAATATGAATCTTCATGTCTCAAGAACATTTCGAATTTTTGATGGAGTAGTTGATTATGATTCGCTTCCAGAATTTGGGAAAGGTGTAAATTTCTTTGACCCTTATATAAAAAGTCTTCACAAAGAATATGCACGACAACTGCTTACTCATGTAAATCCATATACTGGAAAAGCATTGGTTAATGACCCGGTTATGGCAATGATCGAAATTACAAATGAAAATTCATTATATCGATTTTGGAGAGATAATCAATTAAAACCAATCTCATCCGGCGGTGTTCTTCCATATTATTATTCAAAAATGCTTGATAGTCTTTGGAATGATTTTTTACTTAATAAATATCGAACAACACAAAATCTTCAAGCCGCATGGAATAAAGGGACGGTAGCTTTTGGTCAGAATGAACAGGTAAAAAATGGCGGATTCGAAAATCCCAATCCAAGAAATTACTGGGCACTGGAAGAACATAATGGTGCTGATGCAGATACCTCGCGGGATAATTCTGCAGCTTATAAAGGAAATTCCAGCTTTAAAGTTGTTGTAAAAAAAGCAACTGGCACAGATTGGCATATTCAATTTAAAATGCCCACTGCAACAATTATTAAAGATTCATCATATACATTTTCTTTTGCTGCACGTTCAGATTCTCCAAAAGAAATTAGTGTCAGTGTTATGAACGATAATTCACCTTGGAATTCTTACGGTTGGTATTCAATTAAATTAACAACAAGCTGGCAAACATTTTCTTTCAGCATAAAAGCACCCGAAAATAATATTGGACATACAAGATTATCTTTTAGTCTTGGAAAAGAAATAGGAACTTACTGGTTTGATGAAATTAGTTTTACAAAAGCTGGTGTTGCAGGATTAGAACAAAATGAATCTCTCGAATTAAGAAATGTTGCAAGAATCGATTATGCAAAATGTGTTCAGTATACGAATCAACGTGTTAAAGATATGTCTGAATTTTATATCAATCTTGAGAGAAATTATTTTAAAGAGATGATTAAATTTTTGAAGGACACATTAGGAGTAAAAGTACCAATAGTTGGAACAAATTGGAATGTAGGTCCAGCAGATTTAGCAGCAATGTCAGATGCAGATTATGTTGATAATCATGCGTATTGGGACCATCCACAATTTCCTGCTGAACCATGGTCTTCAACAAACTGGTTGATTAATAATACTCCGATGGTTAAAGATAATAATGGTGGAACAATTCCAGGTTTATTTGCTGGTGTTCCAATTGTTGGAAAACCATTTACAGTAAGTGAATACAATCATCCATTTCCTAATCGATATCAGGTTGAATCAATTTTATTTAGTTCAGGTTATGCTTCGTTTAATGATGCAGATGCATTTATGTTTTTTGATTACAGCGAAGCATTTGAATGGGAAAAAGATTTTATTGCAGGTTACTTTGGAATAAACCGCAATTCTGTTTTAATGTCTTTCTTCCCATCAATAGCTTATGCTTTTAGAAATGAATTAATAAAACCATCTGCAAACCCAATTTATGTTAGTTACACTGCAGATACATTATATTCACTTCCAAAAAATGATGCATCTGGATGGAGTGGTCCTTCTTTTTACGACAGAAAAATTTCTTTAATTCATGCTGTTAAAACAGAAAATTATTTCGGAACAACCACAACTAATTTTAATCAGCTGCCTCCAGTTTCTGGAAATTCATTTACAACAGATACAGAAGAAATAACATGGAATACAAATGATGGAACATTAATTATATCTTCACAAAAATTTATTGGTGCAACAGGATATCTTTCCAAATTGAAAGGGAAAAAAGTTGGAAGTATGATGATTGCTGACATTTTAACTTCAGATGATTTTGGAACAATTACATGGTTATCGCTTGATGACAACATTATTTCTTCTTCAAAAAAATCATTGCTTACAATTGGAACAAAAATTCAAAATACTGGAATGATATGGAATGGAAACACAACAATAAACAATAACTGGGGAAAAGCACCAACTCAAATCTATCCATTGAAAATAAAAATGACTTTGATGATTTATGCCGATTCAATTCGAGTTTATCCGCTCGATAATAAGGGAAAAGAAATTTTATCACAATCATTCATTGTAAAACCATTTCAATCAAATCAATATTTAATTGATGTTGACCAATCAGTTTTCAAATCACTCTGGTTTGGAATTGAATGTTATGGCGAAGGAATAAAGTCAGACATTAATGATTATGGTTCTTTACCGACAGAATATAAATTGGAACAAAACTATCCCAATCCATTTAATGGAACTACAATTATAAAATATCAAGTTCCTGAAAACACAATTGTTAAAATAAAACTTTATGATATTTTAGGAAGGGAAATTAAAACACTCGTTGACGAATATAAAACTTCAGGCTATTATCAGATTGAAATGAATTCAGATAATATTTCAAGTGGTGTATATTTCTGTACTTTTCAATCAAATAATTTTGTAGATGTAAAGAAAATTGTTCTTATAAAATAATTATAATGTTGTTTGTAATGTTTGATTAATAGTTTATTTCAGATTATCTAATTTAAAATGTCATGCTGAACGAAGTGAAGCATCTTAAAAATAAACGAAGTGGATCATCTTAAAAATTATTTTATGGAAAGATGTTTTGAAAATGTTTTTAGTATTTTTAATCACCTTTTGATATAGATTAAAATGTACATAAGAAAGTAGTTAATAAATATGAAAAACAAAATTTATCTTTTATTTATTATAACTTTTTTTGTTCTTTTAGAATCATTTTACTCTCAGAATATTCGCCCAATTCGAGATGATGTTGGATTCTGCTGGAATTCTGAAGAAATGAAAAATTTTATTGAATATCTTGATAGCATTTACAATGGAGAAGAACCAGATAAAGAAAATTTAATTGCTGCAATTTCTGTTCATGATGATTATTTGTATGCAGGAAAAGTTTATTATCCACTCTTTAAGCTAATCAATGCAAAAGAAGTTATAATTTTTGGTGTAACACATGGAACAGTAAGAAAAGAAGTAAATCCACCAACAGAAGTTTTGATTCTTGATAATTTTGATTCATGGAAAGGAATTTATAATGATGTAAAAATTTCTCCATTGAGAGAAATAATTAAATCGAAACTCAATAAAAAATATTTTGTGGTTAATAACAAAGCTCACGAAGTTGAACATTCAATTGAGGCATTAATCCCATTTCTTCAATTTTATAATCCAGATGTTAAGATTACTCCAATTATGGTTACTCAGATGTCGATTGAGAAAATGGAAGAAATTTCTCTTCAGCTTTCAAAAATTATTACTGATTACATCAAAACAAATAAATTGAAACTTGGTAAGGACATATTTATACTTATTTCCAATGATGCAAATCATTATGGAGAAGATTTCAACAACACACCTTATGGTTTGGACTTGAACGCACATCAAAAGGGAATTGAAAATGACCAGCGGATTATAAATGAATATTTAATTGGAATTGTTGAACCTGAGAGAATAAAAAATCTTGCAAAAGAAATTTTGCCTGATGAAACTAATCTGAAAATTATTCCTCTTTGGTGCGGAAGATATCCAATTATTTTTGGACTTTTTACATTAAATAAAATTGCAAATAATCTTGGAATTAAAAATATTGAAGGAAAGTTGATAAAATATTCGGATACATTTACAGAAAAAGTTTTGCCGTTTAGAAAATCATCTATGGGATTAACAGCGCCGTTTTCACTCAAACATTGGGTTGGATTTTTCACACTTGGATTTTATATAAAATAATTTTGGATAAAAAATGAATTTGAATCCTTGGCTTGAAATTCCTGCATCTGATTATGAAAATCACATGTCTGCTCCAAATGTTGGACAGCTTCAGATGCTTAATAAAATTTTTAAAGATGTTTTAGATGAATTCAATCCAAAATCAATTTGTATATTAGGTTGCACTACAGGCAATGGCTTTGAACATTTAATTAATCGTAACATAAATGAAATTATCGGAATCGATGTTAATAAAAATTATTTGGAAGAATGTTACAATCGTTTTCATAATTCACTGCCGCAGCTTAAATTAATTTGTGCCGATTTAAATGAGATTGATTTGCATAGCAATAAATTTGATTTAATTCACGCCGCATTAATTTTTGAATATGTTGATGTTAAAAAAGTTCTAAACAAAATAAAAAAGTGGCTGAAGCATCAAAGTATTTTATGCGCAGTTTTTCAACTTCCGAGTGAAAATGCCACCCCAGTTTCAGAGACACCTTATGTTTCATTAAAATCATTAAGTTCAATTATGACACTTTTTGATAAAGCTGAAATAGAAAAAATGATTAAAGAAAAATTTTTATTAATCAATTCTTACAATGTCAACCTTCCTCAAAATAAAAAATTCTTTGTTGTATACTGCAGAAAGAAAAATGAATGAGTGGATGAAATTGATTAAAAATTTCTATGTACTATTTCTAAGTTTTGCATTTCTTATTTAATGAATAAATAGAACACAGGTAATCGCACAAGAGCATATTTGCACAGAAATGAAAATCTTCGTAAAGCTGACCTTTAAAAATTCTGATAAACTTGCTCTCTTACAGCAAATCTTTGAAATTAGGATTCTATTTATAATGACCTTTGATTTATAAGGTCATTGCTGTTCGTCTAATTTCTTTTCTTCTATTACAATTTTCTTTTTGTTTTTGCTGTTTATAATAAGCGTTACAATTAGAGCAATGATTATTAATCCACCGACAACATAAACCCAGTTAAATTTAGAGGGAGGAGAAATTTTTTCTTTCCATAAAGCTATATGAGCTTCGATTGAGTCTTTATCTGCTTCTGTCATCATATTGTTTTCAATTAAAATTGGTATCCATACAGGCTGAACAGACTTGAAATAAACACTATCAGTAAAAGTATAATATGTGTTTAGTGATTCGTCTTTACTTTTTACACCAAGATTTTTGATTTCATCATCAATGAAAGAATAAACACTGTTTACAAATTGTTCTCCGCTTCTGAATGGCAAAACAGCCAAATTTTTTTCTCTAAACAATTGATTAACCTGTGTCCATATTTCATCATTTAATCTGGAATTCCACTCGAAAAACAATCCATCAATGTTTGCAATTTCTGCTGCTTTATCCTGTTTTGTTAAATATACATCGCTGAGTTTTGGACCAATCTGTTTCCACAATTTATTAAAGTCCTGATATTGCTTTTTCATTTCACTTAAGTCTTTAGGTGTAAGTTGAGTTACTTTCATGTATTGGATATTATCTGCAATAGTTCTTTCAATGTTATAAAATAAATTACGGCTGTCAACTCTTGTAATGATTGCTTGTTTTTCTGCTTCGTTTAATGTTGCTGGAGTTTTCAGAAATTCTGTTAATAAACTATCAATAATGTCTCTTACAAGCATATCTCTTTGCTGAATATTAGCTTTTAACTGAGCAATCAATCTTTGAAGCGAAGCAATTGTAGCTGCATCTTTTTTAACCTGAAGATTAAGTGCTTTTATCTGTGCAATTAAATCCTGATTCTTTTCACTTAATTCTGTAACTTGAGATTTTAATGTTCCGACCTCAGTTTTTAGTTCTGTTATTTGAGTGAAATCACCTTTACGGATTTCAAGTGCTCGCTCAAGTTTTGCAAATGCCGATTCAAAATTTTCTGGATAAAGAACTTTATCGAGCAATTCTTTATCCTGAAGATATTCATTTTTGAATTTAGTAATATTTTCAGCAATCAAATTACATTCTTCCAGACTCGAAGCATCCTTGATTGCTTCTTCATAAATTTTATATTGCTTTTTGAATGTTTGAGTTTTTTCATAATCTGATTGTGCAAATGCAATCGAACATACTGTAAAAAATAAAATTGAATAGAGTAAATATTTTTTATTCATAATCTTACCTCACAATACCTTTTTGATTCAAAAGATATTTTTTTGAGCCATCAATTAATTCAATATTTGGTGCTTTCTGATTAAAAGCAGGCTGTATGAGCTCTTCACTTTCTGATATTTTAATTTTATTGACTAATTTCATTCCGCCTTCAACTGGAATTAATACATAAACATTTTTGAATTTAGATGCGGTTATAAAATAATATCCAGCTTGATTACGTATGATTCTAATTTCTTTTCCAAGAGCAAGATTTGAATCCTTAAATTCTTCATAAAATATTGGTTTAACATTTACCGAAAACGTATAACGGTCTTCTTTTATAAAACCTTTTTCATCTACTTTGATTGCATTTTCAATGGGCCAGGAAAAATCTGCGGGCTTTAATATAACTACTGCACATCCTGAAATAAAAATTAGTATTAAGATTACCATACAATACTTTAACTCTCTCATTTTTACCTCCGCAAAAAATTTGCAAGTGAAACTTAATGATTTGGCAAATTATTTAGAAGAAAATTATTTGTGTAACATTCAAATTAATGAACTTTGTTTTGCATAATTTTGTATTGTAAGAAAAATTATTGCTAAAATTAATCATGGAAGAAGCTATCTCTATCAAATACAGGCAGAACTTATATAAATATGCTTTTATTCTTGCATATATTACTATAGGTTATAACATACTTGAAGGATTGATTTCGATTTTTTTCGGTTTAGAAGATGAAACCTTATCTCTCTTTGGCTTTGGAGTAGATTCTTTTGTGGAAGTGATTTCTGGTGTTGGAATACTTCATATGCTTATTAGAATTAAAAACAACAACAGCGAAACAAGAGATGCATTCGAAAATACTGCACTTAAGATTACAGGAACTTCATTTTATTTGCTTACAATTGGCTTAGTAGTTTCAGCAGTTTATAATCTGTTTACTGGACACAAACCCGATACAACATTCTGGGGAATTGTTATTTCTTTAATATCTATTGTTGCAATGTCGTTTTTAATTTTTTATAAAATGAAAATAGGAAAGCTGCTTCAATCGGATGCAATTATTGCTGATGCAAATTGCACAAAAACATGTTTGTACTTATCGATTGTTTTGCTTATTTCAAGTGCAGGATATGAAATCACAAATATTGGCGGTCTGGATTCAATAGGAGCTTTAGCCATAGCCTGGTTTTCCTATAAAGAAGGAAAAGAAGCATTTGAAAAAGTTAAAACAGGAAAAAACTGCAGCTGCGAACATTAATTCCTCTCAATCAAAAATCTTTTCAAGATTTTGATATTTTGTATGAACTTCTTCAACTGCATCAATGATGTTTTTCTTGACATTTCCTTTCTTTACAACTGTATATAATTTTTCGATAGAATTATTTAATTCGTTTCTGTACTTGTTGAATTCTTCTTTTTTGTTTTCAAGTCGTGCAGGCAATTTTGCTTTCATTAAGTCTTTCATTTTTGTTTTTAAAATTTCTACAGACTTTTTGATTTTATCGTAATCATAATTCGGAATGTAATGATGATAAAGCATATATAATTCTTGATGAAAAGAATCTAATTCTTTAATTGCCGGCTTAATTAACCTAACGAGATATTCATATTGAGAATGAAGCTGCTCGACAGCTTTAAGAACTGCTGCAGTATCATTTTTGACAAGTGCAGCTCTATATCTTTCGATAATAGCATCAAGCTTTCTTACACCTTCATCCCATTTTTCTTTTTTATCTCTTAAAATTCCCGGCAATTCTGCATATCTTATTTTTTCAAAACCTTCATCAATCGGGCGCATTAATGATTTCATCATTTTAACATCTTTTTGAGGCCATGCTGTATGCCACAGTTGATAAATTACATCATGGAATTCAGTTAATTCTTTTACCTCTGCCTTTGTCTCATCATTTATATTTTCCTGTGCGAGTAATGAAAGAGTTGAAAATATTAATAAAACGAGAACTTTTTTCATATATCTGCCTCATTATTTTTTGCAAAATTAAGATTTATTAAAATGAAAAAGAAAGTTTTATGTTCACTTATTCACAAAATTTATACTTACTAAAGTGAGATTAATATAGTTATTGTTGATTATCTAATATTATTCTATTTTAATATAAAAAATTACTAAGGGCTAATGATGATTAAAAAGTTTTTATTGTTTTTGTTTGCAGCATCTTCACTTTTATTTTATAGTTGTGACAAGGGAATTGAACCCGAACCAGAAAAACCTTCAGGTCCATCAGGATTTTCCGGCAAAATTACTTTTATCGGTAAATGGCCTGAAGGTGTAAAAAGAACTCATCTTGTTGTATTTAAGAATCCAATTACAAAAAGTGAAGATTTTTTCCCGCCAAATCTTTCTTTTGTTTCTGATTCAATACCATACAATTCAAGTGAAGTTTATTATAATTCAATCGAGAATAATTTTTTGCCAATACTTCAGCTTGGCGAAGGAGAATATTCTTATGTTGTAGTTGCTCAATCTAAAACTCCCGAAATTTCACTTGATAGAAAAGACTGGTATGTAGTTGGAGTTTACTGCATCAATGGAGACCAAACAAAGCCTGCAAAGTTAATTATTCAAGCAGGTAAAATTACAACAAATGTTAACATTGTTGTTGATTTTAATAATCCACCACCTCAGCCGCCAATGTAATAATTGATGAGGAGAAATGATATGAAAAAGTTATTAGTGATTTTTATTATTCTATTATCAAATATTTATGCGCAAAGCGGATCAATAAGAGGAAGAGTAATAAATGAAACTGCTCAACCTGTAATTGGTGCAAATGTTGTTGTTGAAGGAACATTCTATGGTGATGCTGCTGATGAAAATGGATTCTTTGAAATAAAAAATATTCCTTATGGAAATTATGTCTTAGTTGTTTCAGCCATTGGTTATGAAAGAAGAAATATAAAAATAAATTTTAATCAAAATTTTAAACCAATCACTATTATATTAAAAACTTCCGTAATTGAAACTCAGCAGGTTATAGTAACTGCAGGAAAATATGAACAGAAAAAAGAAGACCTAACTGTGAGCACAACTGTGATTCAGCCAGAAATAATTAATAGAAAAAATTATAAAACATTCGATGAGTTGTTAAGAGATATTCCCGGTATTCAGATGAATCTTGAACAGGTAAGCATCCGCGGTTCAAGCGGTTATAGTAAAGGTGTTGGAGCGAGAGTTTTAGCAGCAATTAACGGCATACCATTTTATTCAGGGGATAATGGTGATGTTGTGTGGGAAATGATTCCAATGTCTGATATCGAAAGAGTTGAAATAATAAAAGGTCCAGCAAGTTCTTTGTACGGAACATCAGCTATTGGAGGAGTAATAAATATAATTACAAAACCAGCAGTAAAATCTCCCATTACAAATATAAATTCATACTATGGATTATACGATAAACCTGTTTATGAAACATGGAGATGGAATAAAAATTACAGAAGTTTTTATGGGTTGGAAATCACACATTCGAATTCATATAATAATTTGGGTTACACAATTTCACTGAAAAAATTTGATGACCTCAGTTACAAGCGAGATAACTTCAGCAAAAAATATTTTGGATATCTTAAAGTAAATTATAAAAACTCAGAAAATAGTGATGTAACTTTTTTTGCAGATTATTTGAATATGAACCGCGGTAATTTTTTATACTGGAAAGATTCACGTCATGCTCTTGTGCCTAAAGATGAAGATACGAATAAAACTGTAAAATCAAACAGAATTTTTACAGGATTAATTTATCACAACAAGTTCAATGAAAATCTTACTGGTGATTTTAAGTTGAGCTACTATCATACAAGATTTGATGGTTATGGGATTGAAGTTACAACATCTGATGCAAATTTATTCCGCAGCGAAGCTTTGATTAATTACAATCTTTCCAAACAATTTTTGATTACAACAGGTTTAGAAGCTTCGGGTTCTAATGTTAAATCAAATATTTTTTCTAATACTAAATTTCTGGGATTCGCTTCTTACTTTCAAACGGAATTCAGAGGAATAAAAAATTTAATTGCTACTCTGGGAATTCGTTATGATTATATAAAACTATTTCCTTCCAGCGGCAAAGATACAATTGGCGGAAAAAATGCAATAACTCCACGTGCAGGATTGAATTATAAACTAAATTCCAA
Source organism: Rosettibacter sp. KY25 (assembly GCF_057554405.1). NCBI lineage: Bacteria > Pseudomonadati > Ignavibacteriota > Ignavibacteria > Ignavibacteriales > Melioribacteraceae > Rosettibacter > Rosettibacter sp. KY25. Next base: position 34,461 of record NZ_BAAJAO010000011.1, read on the forward strand.
TTTAATATTAAGAGCTTCTATTGGAACAGGTTTCAGAGCACCAACTCCTGCAGAAGTATTTACAACTGCTGGTGTTGGTGGTGGAATTGATGTCAAAGAAAATCCAAACTTAAAATCAGAAACAAGTTTTTCACTTGAAACCGGTGCAATTTATCAATACAACAATAATCTAAATTTTGATATTGCATTTTACAGAACAGACTATAACAATTTTATTGAACCCAATTTGACTAAAGAGGGAAAAATTCAATTTATAAATTTGAGTAAAGCAAGAATTTTAGGATTGGAAATTATTGGCGACTGGAATGTTGTTCCATCATTATTAAAATTAATGATTGGTTATAATTATATGTGGGCAAGAGATATTCAAAAAAATAAAGCAATGAAATACCGTCCAAGAAATACATTTAATGCTCAATTAAATTTTAGTCCAATGCCTTTTGAATTTGGGGTCGATTTCAGATATGCAAGCAAAGTAGAAGAAATAGATTATGAAATAACACAACCGCCCTTAGCACTTGTGATTGATGGTGATAAAAGAGTTCCAGTATATGTTACAGATGTTACAGTTGGATATAATTTTTTCATTATGAATAAGCCATCAAAAATTTATTTGAACGCAAAAAATATTTTTAATTATTATTATGTTGAATTTATTGGAAATCTTGCACCATTAAGAAATATTTCTGTTAATTTGCAAATGTATCTGTAGATTTATTTTTCAGAGGTTGAACCATGAATTTTGAATTAGGGAACTCTATTCCAGCAGCAATAACAATTTGTAATACTGAAGGCATAATTATTTATATGAATGACAGAGCTGCAAAGATGTTTCAGGATAAAGGAGGTTATGATTTAGTAGGAAAAAATTTATATGACTGCCACAATGAAAAATCAAAAATCATTATTAAAGAATTAATTGAAAAGAAAAAAGAAAATATTTATTCGATTGAAAAAGAAGGAAAAAAGAAAATTATTTATCAATCTCCATGGTATGAAAATGATGAAATGAAAGGATTAATTGAATTAGTAATTGAATTGCCAAATAATATGCCGCATTATGTGAGAAAATGAATTTAGTACCCCCGGCGGGAGTCGAACCCACATTACAAGCTCCGGAGGCTTGTGTTCTATCCATTGAACTACGGGGGCTTAATTATAAATACATATAAAATTATATTCACAATAAAAATAAAAAATATTTTGGTATAAATTTTTTAGCAGTATTTGTAAAAAATAAAAGATAAAATTAATTGGTATATTGACTTTTAGAAGATTTTACTAATTTATCAGTGAGAATATTTAGATAAGGAGAAAAAAAGTGTCTTACAAAATGAAAAAAGCTGTTGATGAAATTATAACATCATTAAAAAAACTGCCCGAACCGGGAAAGAAGACTGGTTCTTTTTGGAATTTTATGAAAAGCCAATTGTACGAAGAAACTCAATGGGACCCCGAGCATATTAAAATAATTGAAGGAGAAATTGATAATTATTTAAGTAAGCTCGATAAAAAATCGCTTACAGAAATGTGGAAAGAAACACCCACCGGCAGTGAAAAATTTGACATAATTGATAAACCTGATATCAAAGAAATGAAAGCCGATATTACTGATGATTTAATTGGCAGGGTAATGGATAGAATGGATGAAAAATATTCATCACGAGATTCATTTTTCATGGAACAGGAAGAACCTGCTTATTCAAATAAAAAAAATAAAAGCGAAGATGATGATGTTGATGAGGATATAGAAGAACCGGAAGATTTCACAGAAGAAGATTTTGGATTTGATGATGATATGTTTAATGAAAATAGCGAAGATGATGACTACGATTATTAAAAAATCTTATCTTTTAGTTTTGGTTTTATCACTATCATCATATTCACAAGAAAAAATAATTTTATACATCAAAAAATTCTTTTTTTCATTACGAGAAAAATGAATTTAACTTGAATGATGTTTTTTTATTTCAGCGTATAGACAGAATAAAATCAAATGAATTCTTTTTATTTGATTCATCAACTGTCTGGCTGCAAACAAAATATTTAATCGACAACTTTAATGAGGGCAACACTAATTTCGAAAATTATTCTGAAATGATAGCTTCTCCATTGCTTGCAAAATATTATAAGTCACAAAATTATAGCCACCTTAAGATATTTCTTCAATCAGTGCAAATTGGGGCAGTTGGTTATCTTGCATATCTTCACTTAAAGAAATATGGTTTCTTGAAAAAGAAGTAATATTTTCATGTAACTCTCTGAGGGTTAGACAAGTCTAAATCGTTGCAAATAAATTGGAGAAGTAAAAATGAAAAGAATGTTAATTCTCTTATTAATTCTGTTTTTCTATTCGATTAATTATTCACAGGATTTTTCTTTTGATGAAGACACAACAGATTTTGTATGCTCGCATTCAAGTCTTGATATTGGAATTAACTCAACAGGAATTAGTTTTGGAAATTCAGAATGCTGGAACGGAATAAGAATTAATACTTCAGATTGTGAAGTAAAAAATGTAAATGGAATTAATATTACTTTGTGGAAACCTGAAGAAAATCCAGCATCAACTATTAATGGAATTGCATTAGGAATTGCACCTGCAGCAAAAAATATTAATGGTTTATCATTTGGACTCGCAGCATTATTAGGGAAGAAAAATTTAAGAGGAATTAATATTGGAACAATTGCAACTGTGGGTGGAAATATTCAAGGATTAAATTTTGGCGGACTTGCTCTTGTATCAAGGGATAATATTGCAGGAATTAATTTTGGCGGTTTTGCATCTGTTGCTAAAGGTAACATTTCCGGAATTAACTTTGGTGGTTTTGCTCTTGTAAGCAATAAAAATATTAGTGGAGTAAATATTGGCGGACTTGCTCTGGTTTCGAAAGGTAATATTAATGGAATTAATTTTGGCGGACTTGCACTCGTATCGAATGGTAATGTTAGCGGGATAAATATTGGTGGTCTTGCTATAGTTTCAAAAGAAGGAATTAAAGGAATTAATGTTGGAGGTTTAGCTTTAGTAAGCAAAGGTGATATTTTTGGATTGAACCAATCAATTATTGCAACATTTTCTAAAGGAACAATTAAGGGAATTAATTTTTCTGGCTACAAAATGGAAGCAGATGAATTTTACGGATTAAATGTTACACCAGGCTGGGTAGAAGTTGGTAACCTTTATGGAATATCAATAGCATCTTTTCATAAAATTGAAGGAACTCAAAAAGGATTAGTAATTGGGATTTTGAATATTGCAGAAGAATTGAAAGGCGTTCAGCTTGGATTAATTAATATTGCAAGAAATAACAGTGGGATATCAAAAGTACTTCCTTTAATTAATTTTCATTTTTAATAAAAACTTGGACGGAACACGGATATCAATCAATTGATATTTTTATTCTTGTTTATATGATTTATCCGTGTTCCCTAAAATTTTATTTTCTCGCATAAACAGCATCAAAGATTTTCGAATCTTAGTTATCAATAGTTGAATTCATTTTGTTTGTAAATTTGTTGTTATCAACAATCCTAATGCATAATTCAATTAATTAGCAAAAACAAATGAAAATTATATTGTATTGTATTCAAATTCTCTCATCTGCATCAATGTGCTTAATCCGGAAGCAAAAAATATAATAATTAGAGCTATCCAGATTAAGGTTAAAATTATGCCGATGATTATTAAGATTTTTGTTATTCGAAAAAATTTCCCCTGCAGTTCGAATCCCATTTTAAGAGCGGCAGCTTCGTTTGTTGCTTTAAAGATTGCAAATTGGTCTGCTGCTTCTCGTATTCTCAGTCCAATGATTATAATTGGAACACCAATTAAAGCACCAATAATTGATAAGCATGTAATGGCTCCATAAATAATTGTAAACATTCCAACAAAGCGCATATCTCTTATCATCCTATCAAAAATCAATTGGAATGGTGTAAGTGGTTTAACTTCTCCTGATTGAGATTCAAGATTAATTCCTTCAAATTGTTCCATTAGATTTTCCCCTTGATTGTCAAATTTTATATAGTGGATTTAATTGGTCGATGTTAGAAATGCTTACATTCAAATCTTTCAATAATCCATTTTCAATGCTGTAAATCCAGCCATGAACTGTAAGTTCCTTTTTTGCCTTCCATGCATTTTGAACTATTGTAGTGTTGCATACATTTGCTACCTGCTCAATTACATTTAATTCACATAGTAAATTTAGTTTATTATTTTCATCAACTATGTTGCTGAATTTATCTTGATGAAATCGATATACATCTTTAATGTGTCTCAGCCAGTTATCAATTAATCCGTGCTCTTTATTTTCGAGTGCAGCTTTAACTCCGCCGCAGCCGTAATGTCCACAAACAATAATATGTTTTACTTCAAGAACTTCAACTGCATATTGAATTACTGAGAGACAATTTAAGTCTGTGTGTACTACTACATTTGCAATATTGCGGTGAACAAAAATTTCTCCTGGTAATAAATCCACAATTTGATTTGCAGGGACTCTACTATCTGAACATCCAATCCATAAATATTCTGGTTTTTGTTGTTTTGAAAGCTTGTTGAAAAAATCCGGGTCTGATTTTTTAATGTTTTCAGACCAAGTGCGGTTTCTTACAAATAAATGTTCAAGTTTAGTCATAAACCTCCTTTATTCTGTGAAAATAAGTAGAGTATAAATATAATTTTTAATTATAAATTGCAGCAGATAAATAACCTACAACTTCAGAATTATCACCTGATACATCACCGGAATCAGAACGATGAAGAACTTTTGATTTTCTTTTTTGAATTAAATCTGCTGTTCTCATTAGAGCAACAATTGCACCTCCGCCGCAAGCTTCGCATCTGTTATTTTCAAGGTCTCTTTGTAATCCCTCGTAATCAAAATTTTGTATGTGTTTTTCAACTATTGAATCTAATTCGTCAGCTGTTCTTTTTGAATAGTAATGAGATAAATCTGAACTTGCCACAATTAATGTTTGGTCATCTACAACTTTAGAAAGTTTTTCTGCAAGTTCATAGACAAAAATGCGGTTTTGATCGCCCATAACAATTGGGACAATTTTAAAATCATCAAGCACCATTTGAAGAAATGGAATTTGAACTTCAACAGCATGTTCAGAGCGGTGTCCCTGAATTCCTTCAAAAATTATTTTACTGCTGCTTATTAATTCAGAAGAAACTGTTTTATCAATTTCAACTTCTCCAAGTGGTGTTTTGTAAGCATCTCCGTTATAAATTGAAATTCCTGCAAAGTATTCTCTATGACTTGGAGAAATTATTATTACAGTTTTATAATTTTTATTCTTAACAGCATTGTATGCATAGGCTGCAGTTTTTCCTGAATAAATATATCCAGCATGAGGTGAAATTATTCCTGTAATATTTTCTATATTTTCTGATGGCTTTGATGTCTCGAGAAGAATTTGAATCTCTTCTTTTAATTTAGAAGGAGATGAAGGATAAAACATACCAGCAACAGATGGTTCTCGTACTTGTTTCATTTTTCCTCCAATTCTTTCTCGTTGAATACAAGAGCAGTAAAGCCGCTTAATTTTAATTGTTTTGTTCTCCAGTATCCAGCAGGAAATCCTGTTTTTTGACAGATAGCATCGAGAAATTGTTCTTTGTTCATATTGTGTTCAACCGGAACCTGAGGCAAAAGTAAACCGCGCCTTCCTTTTTCTTCGAGTATTAAACCATGTTTACCAACAATAATTTCATCATAACTGTTCAATTGAAATGGTTCTGATAATACAGATATTTCAATTTCAATGTCATCAAGTTCAGATTGCCGCACGGGTGGAAATCTTGGGTCGTTTAATGCAGCACTTACTGCAGCATCACAAACAGTTTCATAAAGCGGTTTATCGGAAATGATATAACCAATACAACCACGCAACCTTCCAAATTCTGTTAATGTAACAAAAGCACCTGAGTGCGATTTTAACGAAGGATATTTTTCATAATCGGGTTTTGGAATTTCTTCGCCTGTAAAAATTGAATTAATTGCCATGCGAGCCGCTTTAAGAAGAATTTTCTTTTCTTCTAATGATAATTCCATTTTTGTTATTCCAGTTTATAAATAATCAACCCATTTTTTTCTTTTAATAAAATTAAAAAATTTTTATACATAAAAAATGAATCGGTCATAAACGATTTTGTATTTTCACTCAGAACAACAGAAATTTTTATTGAATTATCTTGCATATCAATTGCAGCAAAGTTGTTCCTCAGATTTCCCGCTTGATTTTGTGTATGATAACTCAGTAAAAGCAGATTGTTGTAAATTCCGTATTCAATTTCTCCAATTAGAATTATTTTAGAAAAATAATCATTAATAAACTTTGCAATAAATTGGTCTTCGCTTAAATAAACTTGAGGGAAAATATATTGACTATAATCTTTCAGATTTTCTGATTCTCTTCTAAGTGAGTTTATTTTCAAATAATCAGTTCCCAAATCTTCAACAATAATTCCATCAAGATAACTTAGTGCAGAGAAATATCGTTCTTCAAATCCCTGTTTGTATGCAAATATTTTATCGTCATAAGCAAAGAGGAAACTAAGCTCACTGTTTGTCCACAAAATTTTTTGTGAGTTAATATCAAAAGCAATTATTTCTTTGTGGTTCGGCAAATCAGGTTTTGGAAATTTATGGAAGTAGATAATTTCTTTATAAATAGTTTCTATCCCCACATAAAATTTTTCATCAAGCTGAAAATCAGAAAATAAGAATTTCTTTTTATTTATATCAAAGCAATCGAAGAAAGCTTCTTTTGTTTGTGGATTGCGGGTTTCTATTACTAATTTATTTTCATCAGAAATTAATAGTCTCCAAATTTGATTTTTAAAATCCTGCGAAAAATATTTTTTTATTTTCATTTTAATTCCTTCGAATTAATTACAATGGTTGAAATCTTGCAGTAAAATGCCTGAGCATTGGTGCTTCATAAACAATTTTATAACCTTTTAATTCATTTCTTTTCTTAAATACTTCAGTTACTACTTCTGCCACATAATCGATATGACTTTGAGTATAAACTCTTCTTGGAATTGCAAGACGAACAAGTTCCATCATGGCTGGGATTAATTTACCTGTTTGTTTATCATATTTGCCAAACATAACAGAACCAATTTCAGTTGTTCTTAAACCTCCTTCGATATAAAGTTCACATACGATTGATTGTCCTGGATATTGTTCCGGTGGAATATGAGGAATAAATCTTTTGGCATCAAGATAGATTGCATGACCACCGGTAGGTTCAATTATCGGGATTCCTTCATTCAATAATTTTTCTCCAAGGTATTCAATGCTTCTAATTCTATATTGAAGATAATGTTCATCTACGACTTCTTCCAAACCTTGAGCAATTGCTTCTAAGTCTCTGCCTGCTAATCCTCCGTATGTTGGAAAACCTTCGGTTACAATGAGAAGATTGCGGCATTTCATTGCTAAGTCTTCATCATTAAGAGAAAGCCAACCGCCAATATTTACAAGTGCATCTTTTTTTGCACTCATAGTAGAACCATCAACATACGAAAACATTTCTTGAACAATTTCAATAATCGATTTTTCTTTATAACCCTCTTCTCTTAATTTTATGAAGTAGGCATTTTCAGCAAAGCGGCAAGCATCGAAGAAAAACGGGATGTTGTATTTATTGCATATACTTCTTACTGCTTTGATGTTATGCATCGAAACTGGTTGACCACCGCCTGAATTATTTGTGATAGTTAACATGACAAGTGGAATATTTTCTTTTCCAACTTTGTTAATAAATTTTTCGAGTGCATTAACATCGATGTTTCCTTTGAATGGAGCCCGTATTTCTGGATGTTTTCCTTCTTCGCACAACAAATCAATAGCTTCTGCGCCTGTAAATTCAATATTAGCTCTTGTTGTGTCGAAGAAAGTATTGCTGAGAAAATATTTTCCTTTACCGCCAAGAATAGAAAATAAAATTTTTTCTGCTGCTCTTCCTTGATGAGTAGGAATAATAAATTTGTGATTTGTAATTTTTTTAACTGCAGCTTCGAATCGGAAAAAACTTTTTGCACCTGCATATGATTCATCGCCTTTCATTATTCCGCTCCATTGCTCTGAACTCATTGCTGATGTACCGCTGTCTGTAAGCAAATCTATTATAACATCGTCTGAATGAATTAAAAAAGGATTATATCCTGCATCCTGCAAAATTTTTATTCTTTCTTCTCTTGTGGTAAATCTAATTGGTTCAACAGATTTGATTTTGAAAGGCTCAATTATGGTTTTCATATTTCACCTGATAAATAATTAAAAAAGAACTGTAATAACATTATGTGATTAATCAACCAACATAAATTACAAATATTTTTTTCACAAAAAGAGATTTATCTTATAATTTTTTTAGCTCATTCAGTTCTATCACTTTTTCAATGTATGTATTAACCTTTGAAATTAATTTATTATTTTATCAATCGTTCAAAAATTGATTTTGTCTGAACTATAATTATAGGAATCTAAAATTGTCTTTCGAGTTATGAAAAAAATCTTCTTTGTTTTTGTATTTATCAGTTTAATTGCTGATGATATAATTTCACAAAGTGGTTATGCCTCTTTAAGCGGATTTGTTTATGATTCTTCTACTGGCGAAGCTTTAATAGGTGCTAATGTATATCTCAAAGGAGTAAATTTAGGAACGAGCACAAATTTGAGCGGCTACTATGTCATCCCTCGCATTACGCCCGGCAATTATGAATTGATAGTAAGTTATGTGGGTTATAAAACTCATAATCAAAAAATAATATTCAATGCCAATGAATCAAGAAGACTGGATATAAAATTAATTCCAACAGCAATCTTAAGCGAAGAAGTTATTGTATCTGCAGATTCAATGAATATTGTTGATAAATTATATAATAAACCTGTTTCAAAAATTGAAATTACACCTGTTCAAATAAGTAAAGTGCCGCAGGTAGTAGAAGCAGATTTACTAAGAACACTTCAAAGTCTGCCAGGTATTGTGCCGGTATCAGATTTTTCATCAGCAATTTATGTAAGAGGAGGAACACCCGACCAAAATCTTTTTCTTTTGGATGGAACCGATGTTTATAATCCTGAGCATGCTTTTGGATTGTTTTCTACTTTTAACACAGATGCAATTAAAAAAGTGGAAGTTTACAAAGGCGGATTTGGAGCAGAATATGGTGGCAGATTGTCATCTGTTATTAACATAACAAATAACGATGGCAACAGAAATAATTTTGAAGGTAAAGCTTCTTTGAGTTTATTGACATTAAACACAACTTTGCAAACACCCCTTGGAAAATTTGGTTCGCTTTCTGGTTCTTTAAGACGAACTTACCTTGACCAAACAGTAGCAAAAATTTTTGATGATATTCCTGATTACTATTTTTTAGATGGCAACCTGAAAGCATTTTTTGATATTGACAAATCGAACAAATTAAGCATAAGTTTTTATGGAGGCGTTGATAATCTCAACTTTGTTTTTGATAAAAATCGTTCTGAATCTTTTGGATTTAATTACAAATGGGGGAACAGAACAAGCAGCATTAATTGGAGAACAATAATTACACCAAAACTTTTTGGAAATTTCTGGTTAACATACAGTCAGTTCTTTTCTAATTTTGATTTTAATGAAGCCGAACTCAATGAAAAAAATCATATTGATGATTTTACACTGAAAGGGGCACTTGAGTATTTTCATAATGATAAACTTAATTTCAAATTTGGTTTTGAATTAAAAAATGCTTCTGGATTTTTTAAAGAAGCTATATTCCGGAATAAAATTGATGTATCAAGACATCCCAAACTATACTCATTTTATGTGACCAACAGCTGGAGTCCAACCCCGCTTTTAAATCTTGAAACTGGATTGAGGTATGACCATTATATTTCAACAAAAAATTATGAAAGCTTTGACCCAAGATTTTCTATTAAATATCGAATTGACACAAAAAGCAATGTTAAATTCTCAACCGGTTTGTATCATCAATATGCACACAGAATCCCAAGAGTTTTTATGACAAGTATCTGGACAAGTGCAGATGAATTTATTAAAGGGTCTAATGCTTTACATTACATTATCAGTTATCAGAGAGAAATTTTCGGAAAAGCAGAATTAGAAATAGAAGCTTACTATAAAACATATCATAATATCTATTCACTCAATCCCAATTTAAATGCTGATATTGAACCAATTGGTTATACACAGGATAATTATCCAATCTATGGTTCACAAAAAAATATATTTTTTAGAGGTGATGGAAATTCATATGGGATTGAATTTCTGATTAGGAAAGATGTTGGAGCTTTAACAGGATGGTTGGCTTATTCTTTTTCTAAAACAAAATATAAAGTTGATAATACGAATAAAGGTAATCCATTTCCTCCAAGACATGACAGAACTCATGCTATAAATTTTGTTGCAAATGTTAATGTTAATGATTTGTTAAATGAAATTAATGGAACATCGGATAATTCAAATAAAAAATGGCTGATTGGATTTAACTTCACATATTTTTCAGGACAGCCAATCACTCTTCCGTCATCAATTTACATTGCCAATCCTGTGCCTGATTGGAATATAAATTTATACAGTATTGCTATTTATCCTTCTTCAATTAATAAATATCGATTGCCGTATTATGCAAGATTGGATTTAAGTGTTAATTATGAAATTCAATACAAGGGATGGTCGCTTACACCATATCTGCAAATATTTAATTTGCTGAACAGAAAAAATGTCTGGTTCATTTATTATGATGAAAAAATTAAAGATGATGGTGCAATTCAATTAGAAGCAAAGAATGTTAACATGCTTCCAATAATTCCAAGCATTGGAATAAATGCAAAATTCTAAATTATGATAACAATGAAAAAAATATTTTTGATATTATTAACATTGTTTCTTCTTTCATGCGGAGAGGGAACAGTAGAAATTGGTGAAAACACTTATCAGCCAAAGATAGTTGTTGAAGGTTATCTTGTTCCCGGCAAATATGTAGAAGGTATCAGGATTACAAAAAACTTTCCAATAAATTCAAAACCAAATCCGATGTCAATCTTAATTACAGATGCATTGGTAAAAATTATCGACCTTCAAACCAATAGAGAATATAATTTGAAATATAATCCTCAAAAATTTTCTTATGAAAGTAATGAGTTGATGATAGATTATGATAAATCATACAAGTTAATTGTTGAAGCTAATTTTGATGGAGAAAAATTAAAAACCACTGGAATCACACATACTCCAAAGTATGGATTTAAAATCATCAGAGAAGAATCAATTCTTGATTCGCTGAGATACAGAGAGATGGATGATAATAGTAACTTGAAGAAATTTAAAATTGCTTTTAAGCCTTCTGAAGGAACAGGCTTTTATATTTTTTCTTTAGCTGCTCAAAATGCTTCTGAAAACACATTTATTTTTGATAATCCTTATTTCGATATAAAAATTGAAGACCTGAAAAAAAATTTCGATTATTACCGCTATCGAGCATTATGGATTGAAAATATTAATTCCTCTGTTGATAAAATTAATTATGAAATCGAATGGTTTAATATCTGGTTCTATGGTAATTATCGTTTGATTGTTTATGCGGGTGATGAAAATTTTAGATTGTTTACTCTTACATATCGAAATATTCAAGAACAGGACGGCAATTTTCATGAACCAAGATTAAATCTTACAGATGATGGAATTGGAATTTTTGGTTCATATATAGCAGATACAGTTTATATCAAAGTTCTTAAATAAAATGTTTTTAATTTTGCATAAACAAAAAGAGAAGTTATGGGTTGGCTTTATATTTTAATTGCTTCAATATTTGAGATAAGCTGGGCTGTTGGATTGAAATACAGTCAGGGTTTAACTCAATTGAAAGAAAGTATTTTTACTATCATCACTATGCTGCTTAGTTTTTATTTTTTATCACTTGGTGTAAAATATATTCCAATAGGAACTGCCTATGCTGTGTGGACAGGAATTGGAACAGCAGGTACAGCACTTTATGGCATTTTGTTTTTTAATGAACCAAAAGAATTAATTCGTATTGCATTTATCTTTATTATAATAATTGGTATTGTTGGGTTAAGACTTACATATAAAACCAATCTTTAATTTAAAACATGAAAAAACTTACTCACGAAGAGATTTCTAAAAACAGAAGTACACTTGAGACACTTCATACAGTAAAAAGATTGCCGGTTTATGTTATTCTTAACAGCATTAGAAGCAGTTACAATGTTGGTTCGATATTCAGAACTTCTGATGGGGCAATGATTGAGAAACTTTATCTATGCGGATATACACCTCATCCGCCAAAAAAAGAAGTTTTAAAAACTGCGCTTGGCTCTCAGGACAGTGTTTCTTGGGAATATGTAAAAGACCCTAAAGAAGTAATTTTGAAATTAAAATCTCAGGGTATTAAAATTTGTGCTTTAGAATTAACAGATGAAAGTTTTCCTTATTACAAAGTAAGTAAAAGCGACTTTCCACTTTGTTTATTAATTGGCAATGAAATTTCCGGGGTATCTCAGGATTTACTTGATTTATGTGATTTTTCAATTGAAATTCCTCAATACGGAATTAAGCAATCATTGAATGTTGCAGTAGCCTACGGTATTGCAATTTTTGATTTAAGAAGAATTTATGATAATTAATGATTTCCTCTGTATGTAAAATAACTCTCACCGTTATCTTTAACATGAATAAAAAGAATATTAGCTCTTACAAGTTTAATTAATGTTCTTGATGCTCTTCTTTCTGATATATTAGCAATGCGGCTTAATTCTTTTACTGTAATTCTTTCGTGTTTGTCAAGATAATCAAAAACAATTTTTTCGTTTGTTCCAATAGCATAATTTATTAGTGACTTTTCACTACTTTGTGTTTGCAGTATCTTTATCATTTCTTTGCTTGCAAGTACGCTTTTATCATTTACTCTCAAATAAACTTGTGCAGTGTTGATATCAAGATGCTTTTTATAATCCTGAATGCGGTGAGGTTTTCTTTTCGATTCTTCAATTTGAACAACCATTATTTCTTTGTTCTCTATTTCAAAAAGGTAAGTTTTGAATTCGATTGGAGGCTCGCAATATTTTTCTGCAGTTTCTTTAATTAATTCATAATCAGATTTTTCGCTTTCAATGCCATAGATAGATTTATTGTCGTCTATGCCAAGAAGTAAATAACCGCCGTCTGTATTTGCAAACGCAATTAATTCTTTTGCAATTTTTTCGTAAGTAGAAAATCGTTGCTTGAACTCTACATGAACACTTTCACCTTCTTCTATAAGTTCAAGAACTTTTTTGCGATTCATGGTTTTTAGAACAAAATTATTCTAATCGAACTTTTTGTTTCTTTGATGAATCAGATTTTAAAGTGTCTGTTTTTTCAGAATTCCTCTTGAGTTCTTCAAGAGTTTTTTGAGTGGTTGAATCTAATTTAGTTTTTTGAATTGAAGCAGTGCTGTCTTTCTTTACAGTTAAAGGTTTCTCTTCCTTTGCATTATTTATCTCAGCTTGCTTTAATTTTTCTTCCTCAGCCTTTTTCTTCTCGGCTTCTTCTTTTTCTTTTGCTTCTTTTTCTATGCGTTCTTTTTCGTTTTTGTATTCTGTGTATTTAGCAAGTACAGCTTTACCATAAGGTGTTGATGCATATTCTTTTGACGAAAGTATTCCATAAAAAAATGCAGCCGAGTCATTTTTGTTTTGTTCTTCGTAAATCATTCCAATATAAAGAATTGATTTAGGTGCAAATGTCGAACGAGGATATTGAAGATAAATGTTTCTGAATTCGTCAATTGCCTCTTTATATTTTTTATTGTAGTACTTTTCTTCGGCTTCAATATAAAGTTTTTCTGCTGGGTCAGAGGCTGTTAGTTTTTTATCTTCAGATTTAATCAATCCTAATTTTTTACCTGCTTCGATGTAGAGCTTATGATTTGGATAATTATCATAAATAATTTTAAATAAACTGTCTGCAGTTTCTTTTTGATTGTTAGTTTCATAGTAAGTTCCTAATGCAAAAAGAGCATCAACTTTGTAAGGTTTATCGGAATATTTATTTATAACTTCATTAAAATAAAACTGCGCAGAATCCGGAACTTCCAGTTCGGTAAGAAAAAGATTTCCAATATTGTAAAGATTTTGTGAAATCAATGTGCTTATTGAATCGGCTGAAATTTTTGGTTTAACTGGTTTTTTTACTTTTCCAAGTGCAATCAATTCAATAAGTGATAATTTTTTGTTCGATAATTTTGATGAATCTGCAGATTGCTTTTGTGTTTTTTGTTGAGGAGTTTCGGCATCTCGTTGAAATGGTCTTTGAGATGCTGGAAAGTTTCCAAACTGTGCAGCTTGTTCCTGCTTTTTCTTTGTTTCTTCAAGATACTGATTATAGGCAATTTCATAATCAACTGAATCACGAATAAATTTATTGTTGTCAGTTAAATAAGTTAATTGAAGATTAAGGTCAGCAAGATTTTTCTTATAAGAAAAAAGTTTGTCAAAAATTCTATTGCGCGAAGCTGCCTGACTTTTTATATCTCTATCAAAAATTGTTGATGCTGCTTTATTGTAATATTTATATGAACTGTCATAATCTCGTTTTTTATGTTCATAAATTTTTGCAAGAAATAAATCAGAAAAGCCGGCTGTAGGTTTTTGTTTATAAGTAGAATCTATTTGCATGAAAATGCTAATAGCTTTATCGAGTTCATTTTTTTCATCATAGATTTGTCCAAGCTCAAGTAAAATTCTGTCTTCTTGATTTTTAAATTTCCCCTGATATAACAATTCATTCAATGCAGCTTCACTTTCATCAACCTTGCCAGTTTCTCCTAATAATTTTGCATATTCAAGACGACTTTCAAATTCAATTTCAAAAGTTGGTGAATGTTTAAGAACTGATGCAAATGCATTTAGAGCATTTTCAGTATTGTTAAGAAGATTATAAATTTTTCCCATTTGATAAAGAACAAGTGCAGCAGTTTCATCATTCTTAAGATTGCTTAAAAAATTATTGCATTCATCCACTGCAGTTTTATAATCCTGTCTGAAAAGATAAAATGCAATTTTAAATATTGAAGCATCGGTGAAGATTTCTTCTTCATCTTTTTGCAATGCTTCGGCTTGAACTTCATTTAAGAGTTTAATTCCCTCATCAAAATTTCGAAGTTGAAGATGTGTTTTTGCAAGCCAGAATTTATTTTCGAGTGCAAATTTTGAATTAGGAAGATTTGCAAGTTCTATAAATTTTCTTTGAGCTCTTGCATATTCCTGTTGATAATAAAAAGCTTTTCCAGTTAAAAAAATTGCATCATCAAAAAATGAAGATTCTCTATCAAACTGAAGAATTTTAGAACACTTCTCAATAACTTTTGTGAGGTCATTCATTTGCTGAGATGTTAATGGGTCAAGTCGAAATGCAAATAAATCTGTTCTTTTCTTTAATATTTCTTCTTCAGTTCTATCAAAGATTGTTTTTGCATTATAATAAGTATTGAAGTAAGTAGTAAAATCTCGCCACAAGCTGCAACCCGAAAGGGAAATAATGATAGCTATTAGCAAGAAGGATGAAAAAATTGATTTTTTCATAGTGCTTCTGGTCCTGATTCATCAGTTCTAATTCTAATTGCATCAGAAATATCGGAGATAAATATTTTACCGTCGCCAACCTGGCCGGTTTTAGCAGTATTCAAAATTGCATCAACAACTTTTTCGAGCAGAGAATCATCAACAACAATTTCTATTTTTAATTTAGGAACGAATTCAATCTGATATTCACTTCCACGGTAAGTTTCTTTATGACCTTTTTGTCTGCCATAACCGCGCACTTCTGTAATTGTCATTCCATGCACACCAATTTCGAGCAATGCTTCTTTGACTTCGTCGAGTTTGAAAGGACGGATAATTGCTTCAATTTTTTTCATAAAGTCCTCTAAATGTTTTTCCCGTGACAATTTTTATATTTTTTTCCACTGCCGCAAGGACATGGGTCGTTTCTTCCTACTTTTTCTTCTACACGAATTGGTTTTTGTTTTACTTGTGCAACTTTTTCCTGCGGCTGAGCTCTAAGTCCAAGATTATCTGCACTATCTTTTATTGTGTGTAATCTTTGTTGAGGAGTTGGTCTTCTTCCTTGAACTTCAACTGGTGCTTGAGGCCAGAATTTGAATGCAAATGAAATAACATCATTTCTTATGTGTTCAAGTAATTGAACAAATAAATTATAAGCCTCGGCTTTGTATTCCAGCAGCGGGTCCTTTTGACCATAAGCACGCAATCCAATTCCTTCTTTCAAATCGTCCATTTCACGGAGATGCTCTTTCCATTTTTCATCAATTACACTCAAGACTGCATATCTTTCGAGTCTTGCCATTAAATCTGAACCAAGCATTTCTTCTTTTCGATTATAGAAATCTTTTGCGGCTTCAAGAATTTTATCTCTAAATCCGTCCTTTCCAATTTTTTCAATTTCGTCTGGTTCAATTTTTATATCGACAAGTGTATGCTGGAAAATTTCTTCTTTAATTTTTTCGAAATTGCCATCGTCGTAATATTTATCTATAACATCTTGAACAAATTCATCGAGATATTCAAAAATTTCTCCTTTAAGTCTTTCACCTTCGAGTGCTTGTCGTCTTCTTGAATAAATTACTTCTCTTTGTTGGTTCATTACATTATCAAATTCAAGCAGACGCTTACGAATTGCAAAATTATTTTCTTCAACTTTCTTTTGTGCTCTTTCAACAGAACGGCTTATTAGAGGATGTTGGATAGCTTCGCCATCTTGCATACCAAGTCGACTCATGATTGATGTTATTCTATCTCCTCCAAATAAACGCATTAAGTCATCTTCAAGTGAAATGAAAAATTTTGATGTTCCGGGGTCTCCTTGTCGTCCAGCTCTTCCTCTTAATTGTCTATCTATTCTTCTTGATTCATGTCTTTCAGTTCCAAGAATATATAAGCCGCCAAGTTCTTTTACACCAGCACCTAATTTTATATCAGTTCCTCTTCCTGCCATGTTCGTTGCAATTGTGACTGCACCTGGTTGACCTGCATGTGCAACAATTTCAGCTTCTCGTTGATGCTGCTTTGCATTCAATACATTGTGAGGAATGCCTTGACGTTTTAACATTCTGCTTAGAGTTTCCGAAACTTCTACACTCGTTGTACCAACAAGAACTGGTCTTCGTTGTTCTCTTAATTCTTTTATCTTTTCAATAATTGCATTATACTTTTCGCGCTTTGTTCTGTAGATTGCATCATCTTCATCAACTCTTATAACAGGTTTGTTTGTAGGAATAACAACAACTTCTAATTTGTAGATTTCATAAAATTCTGCTTCTTCTGTTTCGGCAGTACCTGTCATACCAGCAAGTTTTTTGTAAAGACGGAAATAATTTTGAAGTGTAATTGTAGCAAGTGTCTGTGTATCTCTTTCGACTTTAACATTTTCTTTAGCTTCTATTGCTTGATGCAAACCATCTGAATATCTTCTTCCTGGTAAAATTCTTCCAGTAAATTCATCAACAATTGCAATTTTGCCGTCCTCAGTAACAACATATTCAACATCTTTTTCGAATAGTGTGTAAGCTTTCAGCAGCTGATTGATAGTATGAATTCTATCTGACCGTTCTGCATATAAATGATAAAGTTCATCTTTCTTACGAAGTTTTTCTTCAGGAGTTAAATTAGGGTCATTTTCAAGTTTGCTGATTTCAGTTCCTAAATCCGGTATAACAAAAAATTCTTTTCCTTCACCTGAACCCTGAGCAAGTTCTTCTCTTCCTTTTTCTGTTAAATCTATTTGATTGAGTTTTTCGTCAATTGCGAAGTAAAGTTCTTCATCAATCTCAGGCATTCTTTTGGCATTTTCTCTTAAGAATTCAAGTTCAGTTTGTTGAAGCAGCTTTTTATTTTCAGGTTCAGAAAGCAATTTCATTAATTGTTTATTTTTGGGAAATCCTCTGTGTGCACGAAGTAATAAAATGCCGGCTTTTTCTCTATCCTTTGGGTCATTTGATTGCAAAAGCTGTTCAGCTTCTTTAACAATTGATGCAACAAGATTAGCCTGTTTTCTAAAGAGTCTTTCAACTTTTGGTTTCATTTCATCGAACTTGTGCTCGGTCTTTTCAACTGGTCCAGAAATTATAAGCGGTGTTCTTGCTTCGTCAATTAAAACCGAGTCAACTTCATCTACAATTGCATAATTGTGACCTCGCTGAACACACTGGTCTTTGGATACAGCCATATTATCACGGAGATAATCAAAACCAAATTCATTATTTGTTCCGTAAGTGATGTCACATTGATATTGTTTTATTCTTTCTTCTGTATCCATTGTGTTAAGAATGCAGCCAACAGTTAAACCATGGAATTTGAAAATTTCTCCCATCCATTCACTATCACGTTTGGCAAGATAATCATTAACAGTTACGAGATGAACGCCTCTTCCAGTTAAAGCATTAAGATACAAAGGAAGTGTTGCTACAAGAGTTTTACCTTCGCCAGTTGCCATTTCTGCAATTTTTCCTTGATGAAGTACAATTCCTCCAAGAAGTTGCACATCATAAGGAACCATATCCCAGGTAATTTTATTTCCTGCAACTTCCCATGATTTACCAACAAGTCGTCTGCATGTTTCTTTTACTACAGCAAAAGCTTGAGGCAAAAGTTCATTTAAAATTTCTTCATACTTTTCGTCAAGCTCTTTTTCAAGTTCTTCAATCTCGTCATAAATTTTATGTTTTTCTTCTGCAGATTGAATTTGAGTTAACTGATTTTTTAATTCTTCAATTCTATTTCTTAAATCTGCTGTTTCGTTTTGAATATATTCTTTGAACTGTGTTGTTTTTGCTTTCAGTTCTTCGTCTGTAAGATCTTTTAGCTTTTCAAATTCTTCATTGATTTGATGAACGATGGGCCAGAGTTCTTTCAATGCATGTGTATTCTTATCACCAAATATTTTTTTAAGCAAGGTATTAATCATTTATCACTCCAGTTTTTCGGTTTTGAAAGTTAAATAATGAGGTTCTGAAATTCAATGAACATCATAAATTGCAATGGTTTATAAAATTCTGATTTATTATAGTTTCAACAATAATTTACAGTGCAAATATACCAATAATAAAATTATGCTATTTATTATTAGTTAATTTATTTTTGTCATTAAAACAAATAAAAAGATAGAGTGCAAAAATCACATTTTTCTTTTTCAGAAAATTTTGTTTCGAAGCTGATTGAGTTTACTGAAGGATTAATTTCTTCTGAAATTTTTGATAATGCTCTTCGATTAATGGAGCTCGAAGCCAGTAAGTATTATTTTTCTCCATCTTCCGAAGCAAATCTGCTTAGAATATTTAATGCACTTTATGATAAACACACTTTCTTTCATGAGCTTGTAAAGTATCCTCATCATGCAGAGATTTTAATTGCGATTGCAGCAAGCAGTAATTATTTAACAGACATAGTTGTTAGAAATCCTGAATATCTTTATCAAGTATTTGATCAAGATTATTTATCTCAAAATATTTCTTCTGATGCTTTAACAAAAGAACTTCAAAATGGAATTAATAGATATTCTACTTTCAATGCAAAATTAAATTTTATACGACAGTTCAAAAAAAGATACATCTTAAAAATTGGCATAAATGATGTTCTGCACCTTATTGATCTCAAAACTATAACAGAACAATTAAGCATTGTTGCAAAATCAATTCTTTCAGTTTTGTTTGAATTATGTTATCGGGAAATTTTATTGAAATATAATTTAATTACTAATCGAGTATACTGCTTATGTTCATTAGGTAAATTAGGCGGTAACGAGTTAAACTATAGTTCTGATGTTGATTTACTTTTATTCTATGATGAAAATGAATATATAGAAGAAATTAAAAAAGAATATCACGAGATACTTTCTGAAGCAACTTTGTTATTTATAAAATCTTCTACAGAAATTTCAGACAGAGGCTACATTTACAGAATTGATTTTCGATTAAGACCTGACGGTAAGTATTCTCCTTTATGCAAAGCTTACAGTGATTATACAAAATATTATGAAACAAGAGGTGAAGATTGGGAACGACAGATGTTGATAAAACTTGATTATGTATGCGGCAGTTATAGTTTGTATCAAAAATTTTATCAATTTCTTCAGCCGTATATTTTCCCAGTATCTTTCTCAACTTCTCTTACAGAACAAATAAAAAAAATGAAACATAACATTGAACTTCATAATAAAGAAAAAGAAAATGTTAAACTTTTCAAGGGAGGAATTAGAGATATTGAATTTACTGTTCAGGCATTGCAGTTATTAAATGGAGGAAGATATAAAGAACTTCGAACAGGCAATACATTAAAGGCTATTGAATTGCTTTATGAAAAAAATCTTTTAAAGCAGGATGAAAAAGATTTATTATCTAAAGCATATATTTTTTATAGACAAATTGAGCATTTCCTTCAATTAATGAATGATACTCAAACTCATCTTATTCCTTCAGAAGGTGAGCTGCTTTATAAGTTGTGCAGTTATTTTCAATATGATGATGAAAAAAAATTCCAAAAAGAATTAAATGAAATAAGAAAGCAGGTAAGAAATATTTACAATAATATATTAGGAAGTGATGAGAAAAATGAAACGGTTGATTTGAGCAAAATTCATTTTAAAGATTTTAATCGTGCAGAAAAAAATCTAAAGTATTTAAGAAGCGGCTTGGGTTATTTTGACCAAAAAGAATTCGATTCCAAAACAATTGAGCTGTTTAATTACATTGAACCATTTCTAATAAAATATTTAGAAAAATGTTCATCACCTGATATTACTCTGGATAATTTTGTTAAGATTATAAGAGCTTCAAAGTTTCCTTCAATCTGGTATTCTCAGTTTTTGAACGAGAATTACTTCAAAAGCTTTTTGAAAATATGTGAGTTTTGTTCAAAAGCTGTGAATATTATGATACATGATAAGTCAACCGAAGAAATGTTTTTATCACAGGAAATATTTATTAAAAATATTGAAGACTATCTTTCAAATTATAAAACTAATCAACTGATATTTTTGCTTTCAGTTCAATTTGCACTTGGTTTAATTTCAACTGAAAAAGTATCCAGTTTAATTTGCAAATATGTTGATTTAAAAATCAATGTGTTATCATCACAATTCAATAAAAAGTATAATTATTTTATTGGAGGCTTGGGAAGTTATGGTTCATTTATGTTGAATTTTTCTTCTGATATTGATTTAATCATTATAACTGACGATGTGAATAAATATTCAGAAATACAGGATGATTTTCAAAAACTTCTTCAAGTGTTGAAAAATGAATTGAAGCCTTTTGATATAGACTTCAGGTTGAGACCCGAAGGGAAAAACTCACCGCTTGTTTGGGGTATTGTAAGCTATAAAAATTATATTGAAACAAGAGCAAGAATATGGGAATTCCAATCGCTTTCAAAGCTTAGATTTATTTGCGGCAATGGAAATCTTTTTAAGAAATTTAAATTGATTCTGATTAATCATATTAAAACGCTAGATAGAAATTATGTTGTAAGAGAAATGATTCAAATGTATCGAGCAATAATGAAAGAAAATTTATTGCGTTACGATTCTTCTTTTAATATTAAAAAGCAAAACGGGGGATTGATAACAATCGATTTTTTAATTCAATTGCAATTTTTTAATAATCCAAAACTGCAGGGAAGGAAAACGATTAATGTCATCAGAAATCTTAAAAAATTTTTCCCATCAGAAGATTATGAATTAATTCTCAATAATTATTTGTTTTTGAGAAAAACTGAATTTGCAATTCAATGTATATTTGACACAACAAATGTGATTTTTCCTGCAACAGAAGAAAAAAAATTTGTGATTGCATCATTTTTCAAAACAAGCGTGGAAGAACTGCAGAAACAACTCTCATCAGTAATTAAATCGAATATATCACTTTTTGAAAAGTATGTGGGTAAAATTTGAATTAATAAAAAAATATTATGCAGAAATTACAGGTTTAATTGTTTTCATAATTTATTTAACCACAATTGCGCCTGCAGTAATTCAAATTGATTCAGGAGAATTAGCTGCGGTTCAATCAACATTAGGAATTGCTCATCCAACAGGTTATCCACTTTTTACTTTGATTGGATTTTTATTTTTGAAGATCCCATTAACATTTACAAAAATATTTCAAGCTAATTTATTGGCATCTATTTGGTGTGCTGCTGGAATTATATTTTTTGTTAAATCTGTTAATCTGCTTTTAAGTAACATAAAAATTAATTTTAACTCTCGTTTGAAAGAGAAAGACAAGAGAAAATCCCACAATAAAAATTATGCATTTGAACAACAAAATATTTTGGTATCAACATTTGGCGGATTATTTCTTGCATTCAGCAAAACTTATTGGTTTCAATCAACATCTGTAGAAGTTTATTCGCTACAGATTTTTTTGTTTAATCTGATAATTTATTTGTCTTTAAAAACATTTTATGACAACAAAAATGATTTATATGAATGGACAAAAGTTGGGGCTGCTTTAGCACTGGGATTTAGTAATCATATGACTACACTTCTTGTTCTTCCTTTTATTGCAATATTATTTTTTATGAAAGAAAAATTAAATCTAACTGCTGTCAAAATAATAATAATTACATTTTTGGTTTCGGCTTGCATAATTGTGTTATTTTATCTTTACTTACCTTTGCGGGCATCTTCTAATCCAGAATTAAATTGGGGAAATCCGATAAACTTTGAAAACTTCTGGCATCACTTTACAGGGAAACAATATCAGGTATGGCTCTTCTCCTCGTTTAATTCGGCAGAAAAACAATTTAATTACTATGTAAAAAATTTACCCGATGAATTTACTTATGCTTACTTTATTTTTGTTCTTGCTGGAATATTTTACAGTTTAAAAGTTTCAAAAAGATTTTTTTATTTGTTTTTAGTTACATTTTTATTTTCTGTTTTATATGTAATTAATTATGATATTGTAGATATTGATTCATATTTTCTTCTTTCATTTATCATGCTTTCGTTCTTTGGAGTTTTTGGAATTAAATTCATCTTCGAAAAGTTTACAGAGATTTATTATTCATTATCGATTACATTAATAGTTTTAATATTTGTTTTTGCATCAAATTTCTCTCAAGTAAATCAATCAGATGTTTACACATTCGAGGACTATACAAAATCTATTCTTCAAAGTGTTGAGAAGAATTCATTAATATTAACTTATCAATGGGATTATTTTGTTTCGCCGTCATATTATTACCAGTATGTTGAAAATTTCAGAAAGGATGTTGTTGTAATAGACAAAGAACTGCTGAGACGTTCGTGGTATTATAATCAAATAAAAAGAAATTATCCTGATGTAACTAAAAAAATTCAGAATAATATTAATAATTTTTTAATTGCAGTAAAGCCATTTGAACGCTCAGAAAATTATGATTCAAATATTCTTGAAAAATATTATAGAAAAATTTTAACAGGCTTGATTTCAGATACTAACAGAAATGTTTACATTGGATTAGAATTATTTCAAAATGAAATGCAGAGAGGAGAATTACAGCTGCCTGAGGGTTATCAAATTGTTCCGCATCTTTTTATGTTCAAAGTAGTGAAAGGGAATGAATATGTTCCTGCACCAATTCCTGATTTTAAAATTAGATTTCCCAAAAACAGAAACAAATACATTGACTTTATTGAAAATGTTCTTGGAACAATGCTGACATACAGAGCAATGTATGAAATTCAATACGGCAAAATTGAAAGAGCAAATATGTATGTAAATAAAATCAAAAGTGATCTAAAGAATTTTCAAATTCCTAAAAGTGTTTTACAATTTCTAAATTAGTTTTCGAGTTCCTCCATTAATTCTTCATATCTTTTCTTATCAACTTCCCGTTTTGTTAAAAAAGACCTTAATAAAACATCAAGCTGTTGAATTAATTTTTTCTTGTAATATTTTGGAGCGTAAACTGAACCATCAAGCATGTAAATTCTTTTAGTTGGTTCATCATAAAATGTATAATTAATGAAAGGGCCGCCCATAGAACCATCCTTCATTCGCCATAAACCTTGTGTCATCAATGCATAACGATTTAGGAAATTAACTTCTTTTGTTGTTCTGTAATCATCAGAAATTTCAACATAACTTGAGTCGTCAGATGTTCTGTAAAACTTTTCTGTTAATCTGTTTCTGATAGCATAAATTGAATCACGGTTTAACAGAGCAGGCGAGGCATTATCAATCCAGTGAACAAAAATCCATCTTTCCATATCGGTGCCAGGAGCTCTTCTTAACCAAACAAATTTATCTTGTGGTTTATCAATTGCAAGCAGAAAGTCTGTTTGAACATATATCATCCAGCCATAATCTCTTAAAAATCTGGCTTCAATATTTTTTTGTTCATATCTGGAATTATAAAGACTTTTATAAAGCCTGTCGTTCGATATTTTTTGAAAATAATAAAGTAGATTTTCGCTTTCTTTAAGAATGTTTTTATTTAATTGTTCAATAGTTGGCGAAGTAATTATCATTACCAACTGGTCATTAGCCCAGAGATTATATTTGTTAATAACACTAATTGAATCAGCATAAACCAGTTTCTTTACATCATTGCTAAGCATTCCATTAATATATTTGGCAACATCTGACTGAGAATTTAGAGGAGCAATTATTATTATATTCTTTTTTTCTTTATACTTTTCGAGAGTTGAAATGTCTTTTCTTATCAAGTTGAAAAGATTTTCAGGTTGAGGTGTGTAAATTATTTTATTGAAAACTGTAAGCAATGAACCTTCGAGATTATAATATTCTGTTGAATCAGCAAACACATAAATATCATCTTCGTTGCCGGTAGCAGTTTTTTTAGCATTACATCCAGCAAGAAAAATTATAATTGTTAATAAGTAGAGGCTTAGAAAATATTTTTTCAGTTTCATCTTATTTTTCTTAATTGTTGTGGTTTATACTTTTAGTAATTTTTTTTGTTTCCTTAGTTTGGAACATTTGGAAGAACAAGGGGCATATGAGGGAAAAAAATTGCATAAAGAATCCACATGGAAATTCCAACCGTAATAGGAATAACAAGATTATCATCAGCCCAACCAATTGAAATATTTTCTGCTATTGCACCTACAGCTGCAGAAATAAATCCGATTACAAATTCAAGAAAATTTCCTTCTACTTTGGGAGTAAATAGAATTACAATGCAGGAAAAAAGAAAGAATGCTATGGTTCCTTCGAGACTTTTTAGTAAAAATTTTCTTTTCCCAAATTTTCTTCCAACAAGTGCAGCTGCAATATCTCCAATAATAAGTATTGAAAATGAAGTAACAACAAAAATTTTTGGGAAAATGAGAATAACTATTACAGCAGATATCAATACATAAGTAGCACCATTCAGATTTTTTTTCTTATGGTCTTTTTCATGTCTTCTTAAAAGGAAACCAAAAATATTATAAAAGAAATCCTGTATTGGTTTGAAATAATATCTTCCTAAATCGATTATGAGAGATAAGATGAGAAGCGGAATTAGAATTTTTAAAGCAAGTTCTTTAGTAATAAAATAATAAATAACAGGAATAGAAAGAGAACAAAGATGAATTGCTTTTCTTAGAATTTCACTTTGATAATCAATAGTTGCGTGTTCACTTGCTACCATCAGCCTTATCGGAATTTTTGGAGGATTCTTTTTTCTTTCTTTCTTCTAATAATTTTTGAACATGTTCTGGAATTTCCTGGTCTTTATTAGAGTTGTTTCCAGAACCATTTCGTTTTACAGGGGGAAGTTCTTCTCCTTTTATAATTTTATCAATTTCTTCTGAATCAAGAATTTCTCTTTCGAGTAGTTCTTTTGAAAGCTTGTGAAGCAAGTCAACATTTTCCTGTAAAATCTTTTCTGCTCTTTCCATGCATGTCATAACAATCTTTTTAACTTCTTCGTCAATTTCTTGAGCTGTCTTTTCACTGTAATCTTTATGTTTTGTAATTTCTCTTCCAAGGAAAATTTCTTCTTCTTTAGAGCCGTATGCAAGTGGACCGAGTTTTTCGCTCATACCCCATTCGCATACCATTTTGCGTGCAATGTTTGTAGCTTTTTCAATATCATTTCCTGCACCTGTTGTAAATCTCTTAAATACAATTTTTTCAGCAGCTCTTCCGCCAAGTGCATAAGTAATCATTGCTTCAAGATATTCTTTTGAATAAGTATGTTTTTCATCTACGGGGAGATAAGTTGTAACACCTAGTGCTCTTCCACGTGGAATAATTGTTACTTTATGAACTGGGTCTGCCTCAGGAAGCATTTTTGCAACAAGGACATGACCAATTTCGTGATAGGCAGTAATTTTTTTCTCTTCTTCAGAAATAATCAAACTTTTTCTTTCCATTCCCATCATTACTTTATCTTTAGCTTCTTCAAAATCTTCCATTGAGACTTTCTTTTTATTTTTTCGAGCTGCAAGAAGTGCTGCTTCGTTAACCATGTTGGCTAATTCGGCACCTGCAAGTCCAGGAGTAGCTTTTGCAAGAACTTCTAAATCAACGTCGGAGTCGAGAGGAATTTTTCTTGTATGAACTTTTAATATTCCTTCTCTACCTTTTACATCTGGGCGGTCAACAACAATTTGTCTGTCAAATCTTCCTGGTCTTAATAGTGCAGGGTCAAGAACATCGGGGCGGTTAGTTGCAGCAATTATAATTACACCACTGTTTTGTTCAAAGCCATCCATTTCTACGAGCAATTGATTTAATGTTTGCTCTCTTTCATCGTGTCCTCCGCCAAGTCCAGCACCGCGGTGTCTTCCAACAGCATCAATTTCATCAATAAAAATTATGCATGGTGCATTTTTCTTTCCCTGTTCAAATAGGTCGCGTACACGACTTGCACCAACACCAACAAACATTTCTACGAAGTCAGCTCCTGATATTGAAAAGAATGGAACACCTGCTTCGCCTGCAACAGCTCTGGCAAGAAGTGTTTTTCCTGTTCCTGGAGGTCCAAGCAATAAAACCCCGCGAGGTATTTTCCCACCAAGTCTTTGAAATTTGGCCGGTTCTTTTAAGAATTCAATTATTTCCTGAAGTTCTAATTTAGCTTCGTCTGCTCCTGCAACATCTTTAAATGTAACTTTTACAGCTGATTCAGTAATTAATTTAGCTCTGCTCTTTCCAAAATTAAATATTCCTTTTGTTCCTCCAGCACCAGCCTGCATTCTTCTGAAAATTAAAATCCAGATGCCAAAAATTATAATCCATGGTAAAAGTCCAAATAAAATTGAAGTCCATTCGTTAGATTCTTTGACAAATGTGAACTTAATATTTTTTTCTTTCCAGATTTTAACTTGATCCTGAAGGACTGGTTCTATAAGAGTTACGCTGAAATTTTGAACATCTATAAAAGCACCATTCAAAAAGATTTTTTCTTTTTGAATTAGTTTCCCTTCGAATCTGTAATCATTTACATCTGTTTTTACAATTTTTGCACTTGCTATTTTTCCGCTTTCAAGGAATTTTTCATAAACATCGTATGGAACATCTACAACATTGGGAGAACCAGATTTCATAAATTGCATTATAATAACTGCTGCAATGATTACAGTTCCCCAGCTTATAACACTTTTAATTATTTTCGACCAATCAAAATCACCTTCTGGTTTTTGAGAACCATTTCCAAAAGGCTGTTTTGATTTGTTGTTTTTATGTCGATTCTCGTTGTTTGCCATAAATTAAAATTTCACCTTCCTTTTATTCACTTAATACATATATGGATTTTAAGTTTCTATATTTTTGAGCATAGTCAAGTCCATATCCAATAACAAATTTATTCTGAATTCTAAATCCAATATAATCAATTTTAACATCATATTTTATACTATCTTCTTTCACCAGAAGTGATACCACTTTCATGCTGGCAGGTTTATGTTCTTCAATTAAATTTTCGATATACTTGATTGATAGACCTGTATCTACAATGTCTTCAACAATAATCAGATGTCTATCTGTAATATCTGCATTCAAATCTTTTACTAATTTAACTTTTCCTGAACTTATTTTGGCATCGCCGTAGCTTGAGAGTTTGAAAAAATCAACTTCGCAGTTGATAGTTATATGCTTCATTAAATCTGCCATAAACATAAACGAGCCATTGAGAACACCAATAAAAATTGGGAGTTTGGCTTTGTAGTCATTTGAAATTTCTTTGCCTAATTCTGCAACTCTTTTCTGAATTTGTTCTTCAGTTATGAAAGGAACAAACTTTTCTGTTCCAATCCATAATTCATCAGGATTTTGTGTGCCTATTTTATCCACAGTTTTAATATCCTTTTTGTTTGTGAAGTAATTTTAAATCTGTCATCAATTCTTAAACCGACAAGCCAGACAATAAAATTGTTATTCGTAAGAACAAATTTATCTTTTTTTTCTGAAGATTTAATTTTTGCATCGGTTAAAAAATCAGAAATTTTTTTGGGTTTTTTCATTCCAAGAGGAACAAATTTATCGCCCGGCTGCCATTTTCTTAAAACAAATGTGTCACTTAAGTCATCAGCAGAAATGTATTCAATATTTTTTGATTTGCCAAATTTAATATGGCTTTTATGAACTTCTTCAATTTTTAAAATCTTGCTGTTGAACGAAGCACTTTCTCCAATCTTTATTTTTATTATTGAATTTTTTTCTTCCTTTTCAGAAAAAATTTTAATTCCATTTTTTTCTCGAAAAACAATTAAGTTTTTTGAGAGAAAAATTTTTCTTCCTTTTTGTTTTTCAAATAGTGATTTTATTTTATGTATGTCTTGGAATTCAATCTGATGATTAAAATTATCTTTCAAAAGTTTTTTGATTAGTTCACCAAAAATTCCATCTTCAATTTTTTTTGCTGATGATTTGATTAAAACATTATCCTGCGAGATTCGAACATGTTTTGTAATTAATTCATTTATATAATTATCAATAATAGAAGAAAAATCCTCTAAAATTTTAGAAGAACGAAATACTGCATCATCAACTCTAAGGTTAATGCTTTCTCTAATTAGAGGAAGAATTTTATTACGAATGAAATTTCTTTTGAAATCATCTTGAAGATTAGAAGAATCAATTCGATAGCTAATATTGTGATTGTTTAGATATTCTAAAATTTCTTCTTTTGATATGCAAAGAAAGGGGCGAATAATTTTTCCGCGTTTTATCGGGATTCCTGATAAACCTGAATATCCAGTTCCACTAAAAAGATTCATCAATACAGTTTCAGTATTGTCAGATAAATTATGAGCCGTAACAATTTTATTAAATTTGTTTTCCTTAGAGAAATTTTCAAGAATGTTATAACGAAGTATTCTTGCAGCTTCTTCAATTGATAATTTATTTTCCTCAGCATATTCTTTTACATTCAGCTTGAATGAGAAAAGAGGAATCTTTAAAGATTGACAGAATTCATAACAAAATTTTTCATCATCATCTGATTCTTTACCTCTTAGCTGATGGTTAAAATGAATCGCAGCAATTTCTATTTTATATTTCTTTTTGAATTTATTTAAGAAATGGAGTGCAAAAGTTGAATCGGGTCCGCCGCTGAAAGCAATCAACAGCTTATCATTTTTTTCAATCAAATTATATTGATTAACGAAGTTTATAATTTTTTGTTCTAATTTTTTCATCTATGCAGGAAAAGCCCCAATTATCTTCTGACAAATTTAATCAGCGCATCATCACCAATTTTATCTACTTCTTTTATCGTATAATTAATAGCCTTCGATAAACTTTTTATTCCTAAATTTGAACACAGAGGTAATCCGTTCCCTAAAATTTTTGGAGATAAAAATATTAATACCTCATCTTCAAGTTTTTGTTTTATAAAACTTGTGAAAACTTTACTGCCCCCTTCAACAAGAATGGATAAAATTTTTCTTTCTGCAAGAATAGATAATGCTTTGGATAAATCAATTTTCCCATTTCTTTGTTCAGGCACAAAAATTATTTCGATGTCCTTCTTTTTGTATGTCTCTATTTTTCTTTTTTTGTTTTTATTTTTTACTGAAGTAAGAATAATCAAATTTTTATCTGAATTTTTTTTGAAAAGATTTGAATTCGTACTTAGCTGAAGATTGGTATCAAGTATAATTCTTTTGGGATTTCTGCCTTCTACCAATCTTACAGTTAACTCTGGGTTGTCAATTTTTACACTGTTGAATCCGACCATAACTGCATCATATTCAGAACGAAGTTCGTGCACTAGACTTCTTGATTCAACTGAAGTCAACCATTTTGAATTGCCGCTACTATCTGCAATTTTTCCATCAATTGTTATTGCCATTTTAAGTGTAACATAAGGTAACGACTTAGTACAATATTTGAAATAAAATTTGTTTATATCAATGCATTCTTTCTCAAGCAAGCCGGTTTTAACTTCCAGACCTGCCTTTTTAAATTTTTTTACTGACTGACCATTATGTTCAGGATGAGGATTTAATGTGCCAATTACAATTTTTTTTATTTTGGATTTAATTATGGTATCAATGCAATCCTGCTTGTCTGTTGATAAAGTGCAGGGTTCTAAATTTGTGTAAAGAGTAGAACCTTCAGGATTTTCTTTAGAATTATTTAAAGCTAAAAGTTCTGTGCTAATTTCATCTGGAGAACTTCTATATGCAGCGCCTATAATTTTGTCGTTCTTAACAAGTAAAGCACCAACTAAAGGAGTTGGACTAACCTTACCTTTCCCTTTCTTTGCAAGCTCTAATGTAATTTGTATGTAAGATTCATCTAACAATTTACTCAATCCCGAGAACTTCAAATTTTATAATGCCTGCAGGAACTTTAGCTTCCACAGTTTGGCCCACTTTTACTCCCATTAATGCTTGTCCTACAGGTGAAGTAATGGAAATTTTTCCTTTCTCCAAATCTGCTTCTTCAGGAGATACAAGAATGTATTCATAAATTTTATTATTGTTCAGATTTTTTACTTTCACTTTAGATAAAATATGAGCTTGGTCTTTTGGCATATTTGAAGTATCTATAATTCTTGCTCTTGAAAGAAGGTCTTCGAGTTTGCTAATTTTTAACTCGAGTAATCCTTGTTCTTCTTTTGCAGCATCATATTCTGCATTTTCAGAAAGGTCGCCGTGTGCTCTTGCTTCGGCAATTCGTTCTGCCATTTTTTTGCGACCATTATTTTTGAGTTCTGCTAATTCTTTTTCGAGTTCTCTAATTCGTTCTTTACTTAGATAAACAAAGTTCGACACTTTCATCACTCCTTATTTGTTGCTAAAAAAAGCGAAATTAGATTTCGCTTTATAGTCAAAAAAAATTGCCACTACCTCGCAGTGGCATCGAAAAAATAAAAATTATATGCGAAGTTTTCAACTATTATTTTAGAAGGGGGTACAATGAAACCAATTGTTAAATTTATTTTGCTATTCATTTATGCTGCTGCAATGGCAAATATAGAAGCAGCAGTTGTGGTTTATTTAAGAGAACTTTACTATCCAGAAGGTTTTTCATTTCCATTAAAATTAATTTCAAATAAAATTTTGTTAATAGAAATCCTCCGTGAATTCTCAACGATAGTTATGCTGTTAAGTATTTCTTATTTGTGTGGTAAATCATTTCTCGAAAGATTTTTCTACTTCATTTATACTTTTGGTGTTTGGGATATATTTTATTATGTGTGGCTTAAAATATTTTTGAACTGGCCTCCATCTTTGTCAACAGATGATTTGTTATTTTTAATTCCTGTTCCGTGGATTGCACCACTTTATGCCCCTGTAGTTATTTCAATAAGTATGATTCTCTTCTCGTTTATAAGTATTTATTTACAACAAAAAGGATTTTTATTAAGAACTAATAAAATAAGTATCGTTGGAGCTGTTCTGGGTGCTGCTCTAATTCTATTTTCATTTATGTGGAACTTTCAATCACGAATTAATTCATATTCTCCCGTAGAATTTCTTTGGGAATTTTTCTTGGCTGGTGAATTATTAATCATCATTAGTTTTATTTACTTTGCAATAAAATTAAGAAAGAGCTAATAATTTTGGCTGTTTATAATTCTTGAAAGTATCAATGCTGTGATGAAGAACAAAATGTTGAACAGTGATTTAATTACTCCTTCTTGATTAATTATGATAATTTTAGGAAAAAATTCAATGACGGGGATGATTTCAACAGAATTACAAAAATAAATGAAACTTATCAGGCTAAGTGAGATTATTACTGTTATTAAAGATGCTTTTAAGTGTAATTTTAAAATAAGCATTAATGCTAAGGCAGTTTGAAGCAATTGAAGTGAAATCGAAATTAATATTAGAATATTTTCATTTAGAGGTAATAGATTTTTTAACGAATAAATAAAATTCTGAGGACTAATCAGATTAGAAATGCTTTGATAAAACAAAAATAAAATTACCGACCAATAAAAAATTGAACCACTTATATTAAAAAGTTTTATATACTTATAAATAAATTTTAACAATTGGAAGTTCTTAAAAGAATTATTCATAATACTGGATATTTATAAATTAACCAATTAAAGACCGGTCTACTTGCAAAGCTTTCGACCGGTCAATTGGTGCCCTCAAAACTTGGGTGCAAAATTAATCAATGAAATTCACTTGCGCATTAGGATTTTATACTAATTAAATCAAAAAAAATACTAAAAAAATACTAATTGAGGGGAAATTGAAGTAAAAAGTCAAAAAAATTTCATTAAAAACTTGACAAATTTTTTTGCTTTTAGCTTAGGTTGATTAGAATTATCATTTTGTATGATAAACTTCAGTAGGTTCCGAGAAAAGATTTTTTTCTTTTAGAAAATGAATTATTTCGGATTTTTTGGAAAGATTTAATTTTGCTTTAATATTGCTTCGGTAATAGTCAATTGTCTTTTTAGATAAGAAAAGCTGTTCGGCAATTTCTTTTGAGGTATAGCCTCTGCTAATAAGTTTAAGTACTTCAATTTCTCTTTCTGTTAAGCCATACTTTTTTAAATCATCAATACTAAAGATATTTTCTCCATTGCCATATACCACAACTTTTCTTTTTCTAATAAGCTTTTCAATTAGTTTGCTTTTTATTACAAAAGCTTTTTCGGGACCTATTATTGTATTAAGAAGAACTAGAGAATTAACCAGCATTAACCTGTAATTATATAGTTTGAGATGCAATACAATATCAGTGTAATAAATGTAACGGGAAATAATAAATATCGAGTTGTAAATAACAAGAATTAATAAGTAATATTTGACTTCTTTTTTATTCAAAATATCGTTCAGAATTACATTTATAAAATAACCTGTTATAAATAGCTGAAGTATATTAAACACCATGAAAACTTTTAACTCTTGTGGATCTAAGAAGAAATAAATAATAATTCCAATAAGGATTCCAATTTTATATTTTGTGTTCAATTTGGGAAGTGAAAAGATTAGGAATAGATTCATTATTGTATAGTATTGATTCCAAATATTATTGTTATGCAGCAATAAAGATCTGATAATTAGAATTGGGTCGGCAACTGCAAGTATGAAAAAGTAATAAAACATTTCATGCTTACGATATCTCCAAGCTTGCAGATAACATAAAATAATCGACATTATTACAAGTATTCGCATCAAGTCCATCATATAAATTTATATAATTTTTGGGCGTAAGTTATAAAAGCATTTTGTGGTTTTCAAGAAAGGTAAAATTTCTTGTTTACTGTTCTTGACTTTTATTCAAATTGTTGTTTGAATTCTGCAGATAGGTTTGAACTGACAGAATCTGCAAATTAGATTTTCCCTGTTTTCATGTGGCGATAAGTTAAATTTCCCTTTTGAAATTAATTCCACATAATTTTTGATATGATTAATTGTGTTGTTAATTAATTCATCAATGTTAGTTATTTCATCATCTTTTCTTTTAATTAAGGATACCTTTTGTTTGCCAAAATCGTTTTTGGAATATTTCAATGAATAAATAATCATTTCATTTGGACTGAACTTTTTCCCAAATTTTTTTTCAAGAAGATTTTGAGCTGCAAAAAGATACACAGGAAGCTGCAATGATAATCCATCTTTCAGTTCTTTTGTGGCTGGTTTTTTCCCACCTAACTTGTAATCTACAATGTTGAAAGTGTCGTCACAATTTGATAACTCAATTCTGTCAATCTTTCCTCGCAGTTTTAATCCATCAATTTGAATTGGTTCTGAACTACTTAGTGTTTTGTCCGATTCTTCTTCTTTAAGAGCACCAAATCTTACTTCAAAAAACATTGGCTTATAATTATCATCTGATGCTGCTTCATATTCGATGAATTTTCCAAGTATTGAATTATCAAAGTTACCATCAATTCCTGTAAGCTTTTCTTTTTCATAAAATGTTAAAGGAGCTTTGAAAAATGAATTTGATATTTTCTTCTCGGCAATTTCAAGCATTAACTTTTTTATTTCTTCTTGAATTTTTTTGTCCCTGTTTTTAATGTCAATTTTTTCTTCATTTATTCTTGTGTAAAATTCATATAGAATTGAGTGAAGTATATTTCCGAGTTCAATCGCCTCAATGTCCTCAGTTGGTTCTTCAATTACTTTAATGCCAATAATTCTTTCCATGAAAAATTTGAAAGGGCATTTAGCATAAGTTTCAAGCTGAGAAATTGAATATTGTTTTTCAATAAATGAATTCAATTTTTCTTTAATGAATGATGCTTCTTCAATATTATCTTTAGTAACTAATGTTCCATTATAAATTGATTCAGAAAAAATATTTTCTTCTCGCTCTTTTTCTACTTTGATTGATTTTATGAGCTGTTGTGTGTTGAAGTTGAGAGTGTTCAGCAATTCTGAATTGTCATAATTTTTTCCTGCATAAATGTTTAATTCTTCTAATGAAAATATTTTATTAGAAAATTCTTCTTCTTTTATTTCAGAAATCAGAAATATTTTTTCGAACTCTTTAAGAAAAGTTGAAACAACGGTTTCTTTACTATTCTCTGCTAAAGGATAACTAAGAAATAATTTTTTATTCCAGCAATTTAATGCTTGATAAAAAAGGTTTCTTTCCTCAGTTTGATGAACTGCTGCCTGCTTTCGAAATTTTCCTGATGAAAAAATTTCTGGTGTATATCTTGTAGGTAAATCGCCATCACATAACCCACCGATGAATAAGTAGTCAAAATTTAATCCGCGGATTTCTTCCAGATTTGTAATTAAAACACCATAATTTGATTTTTCTTTTATATTAAATCTTGCCCAGCTGCATGCAGTTCTTAATTGGTCCATAAAAAAGTGAATTCCATAAAGTTCATTGCTGCCTCTTTCTTCTTCAAGCAAATCGAAAATTTCGCTTATAGTTTCAATAAACTTATTAAAACCACGAATATTTTCTTCCTGATTATGTTTAATGGAAAGCAGTTTGTATGGCAAAAAAGATTTGTTGACAAAATCGAAAAGATTTTCCTTAAATCTATTTATAGTTTGTTTTTCTTCGAATGGGGCAAGTAAATTTATTAGCGACTTTATGTCACTCAATGCTCTTTGATATGATGAAATTTTATCTTCTTTATTTTCTGCATCCTCTTCAAAATTAAGTTTGATATTTTCAATTGATTCATTAATGATATTAATCCAATTTTCTTTTCCGGATACGATTTTCAATTCAGATGAAACTTTATAAAGATTGAATAAATCAACATTGTCAGTTTTTATATAACCGCTGCTCAATGCTCTGAAAATATTTTGATAATAATATTCGTTCTCTGCAATTTCTAAAAAGTTTATTATTGCTTTTACAGGATTTGAATTGTCAAGAGGAATTCTATCGGTAAGATTAAAAGGAATCCCATTTTTTGAAAAAATATCTCTGACAATTGAAGAATAATTTTGAATTAAATTAAATGCAACACAAATTTTGTCTGGCTCAACTTTCTCATCTGTTATTAAGCTCTTTATAATTTTTGCAATTTTTTCAACTTCACTTTCTCTGTCATACGCCGAAAATTTATAAACGCGGTCTTTATAATTGTACTTCTTTTCTTTCTCGTAATATTTGAATAATTCATTTCTAATTGCCAATCTGAATTTAGGCAGGTTAACTTCTGCAGTATCATTAATCGTTTTGAAGCCGCAGTTTAAAAGTTGATTGAAGCAGCTGTCAAGATGAGAGAAGATAAATTTATTTTTTTGGTTATAATCAAAATTTATAAATAATTCTGTTTTTTCTATCAGAGATAATCTGTTTATTATTTTTATTTCAGGATTAGTAAATTCATTAAAACCATTAATCACAATTAAATTTACATCTGAATAAATTGATGAAAAGCTTTCTTCGAATTCTTTTTCCTTTAACTCCAGTAGAAGTTTGTAAACATCTCCAATTTCATAAGCATTAGTGCTGAAGCATTTGTGAAGATATTTTTCATAAATATCTGCAATGTCAAGTGCTTTCAGTTTTTCTGACCTTTCAAGCTTTGCAGCTTCTTCTCTTAAATGTTCAGGTGTAATACCGTGTCTTTTGTATTCGGAAATGACATTTTTAATTCTGTCAAGTGTGCCGAATGGAATCTCATTTTTATAAACCGAAAAATATTTTGGTTTGATTTCTGCAAAACTTTGTTTAATAAAAATTATTGATGCGGCTTCGCTCAATTGTCGAAATGGTTGAATCCTGTTTAATATTTTTGTTGATATTGTCCCAAGTGTTTCAATATTCAATTCAAGTGCAGCGCGGTTTGGCATTAAAGAAATAATTTCTTTCTTAAGATTTCTAACCTTGCGATTGGTTGGAACAATAATTAATAATTCATTTACTCTGTTGTTTTTTATCTTTTCATTAATTAAAAAATCCAAATCAACTTTTTCGATATTTGATTTTGTCAGTATCATTTTGACAATAAATTTCTATAAGATTTTCTTATTTGCTTTGATAAATCAATGTCAAGAAAATATACAACTTCTTGAAATTCATTCGAAGCAGATTTTTTATTTTTCACAACAACAGATTCTAATTCTAAAAACCAGCCAAGATTTTTAACATTATCAAGATGAATTCGTGTGTTCCCATAAAGATAAAGTTTCCTTGATTTTTCAACTATGCATTCTACTTTGAAAATTTCTGAAAGATATTTTTCAGGATTATTTCCCTTAAGTTCGAGTATTTCATAATTGCTCCATCTTTTTCCTGATTCATCCCTTAAATATTTTATCAGGTAAAAATTATCTTTTTCTTTTCTTAGCTTAAGCAAACCTTTGTTAATTTTGTAATAAATATCTTTTTGTTTGATTACATCAATAAATTTTGCTCCGTTTAATTTCAGCTTTCGTTCGTAGTCTTTTGGAGAATCAATTTTAATTTTTAATTCGAGATTTACAGCCATAAAGAACCTTTCTTTTATTTGATTGTAAGAAGTTCGTAAACATTGTTACTTTATTGATTTTTAATATATAAAATATAATTTTAATAACAAGGTTAGCAGAAGGAATGAAAATATGAAAAGATTAGCTTTATTATTTGTAATGATTTTTACAATTAATGTCGGTGCACAAAGAATTGGAGAATTGGCACCAGAAAAACAGCCCGAAGTTTTTCCAGAGCACAGCTGGGGTGTTGATTTGATGTTTGGCGAAGGTGGTTTTGGATTGGGCGCTTTCATTCATAAAAATTTTACTCCTGTGATTACTGGATTTGCAGATATATCTTTCTCTGAATCAAAAGATGAAAGAGAAGTAGAATATGTAGATTGGTATGGAAATACTTTTGTACTTGGGAAAGAAAATCGAGTTTTTCTGATTCCATTAAATTTTGGTTTACAGTATAGATTATTTTATAATGTTTTAACCGATAACCTTCGTCCATACATTAATGCTGGAGTTGGACCCACATTTGTAGTTTCAACACCATATAATGAAGAATTTTTCTCTTCATTCGGAAAAGCAAAAATGCATTATGCTGTTGGCGGTTATATTGGATTGGGAGCTAACTTTGGAATCAATAAACGAAATTTAGCAGGGGTCAATGCACGCTATTATTATGTTCATCTGTTTGATAAAGGCGTTGAGAATATGACAAATAAATTCAGAAAAAATTTTGGACATTTTTATTTAACACTTAATCTTGGAATAATGTATTGAAAGAGATTAATAATAAATTCACCGGATTCAATAAAGAAATTTTTCAATTCTTTAAAGATTTAGAAAAGAATAATAATGTAAACTGGTTTCATCAAAATAAAAATCGTTATCAGAAATTTTTAATTGAACCTGCAAAAGCTTTTATAACTGAAATAGCTCCTTTTCTAAACCGACTTAATCCTGCAATCCGTTCAGAACCAAAATTTAATGAAACAATTATGCGGCTCAATAAAGATATGAGATTTGCTAAAGGAGAACCTTATCGAACTTTTTTATTAATTCATTTTGGAAGATTTAAGTTGGACAGCGAATTTTATCTTTATTTTGATTCGAAAAGTTTTGTAATGGGAATGTTTATCAATAAGAAAAAAGGAGATAACTTATACTTCAGTCAAAATCTTTCAAAATTTAGGAAAGAAATAATTGAAGTGTGCAGCAAATATAAAATTGATGATAATTATTCACTTTCAGACCTTGAAAATAATTCTGAATTATTGATAAAAAAATTTAATGCCAAAAAACATCTTTCTTTTTTAGAAAGTATCGATTTCATTCTTCTTGAAAGAAATAAAAAAGTAGCGGATAAAGTTTTGTTTTCTGATGAGATAATTTTGGAAACAATTAAAATGATTACTCAACTTTATCCGCTTTATTGTTTTGCAATTTCGCCAAATCCATTAAAGGAATTAGAAAAATATGAAGATAACTTTGGCGAAATTGTAACTTGAAAACGCTGACACAATTAAATCAGTTTTTCCATTTTATAGTGCAGCCAATAGTAAAAGTTTCGGGAACAGAAATTGGCTTATTAGCCAGCAGTTCTTCAATTGCATTTCTTAAATATGGTGTTTTGACTTTGGAAGGTTCCTGCCAGTTATCATCAATTTTTCCATGAAAAGCAAGTTTGCGCTCTTTGTCGAATAAAAATATTTCTGGAGTGTGAGTGGCTCCATAAGCTTTAGCAACTTCCTGTGTTTCATCTCTCAGATAAGGAAAATTAAAATTTTTTTCCTTTGCTCTTTTTATCATTTCTTCAAATGAATCTTCTGGATAGTTTGTTGTATCGTTTGAGTTAATTGCTACAATTTGCAGTTTATCTTTAT
This sequence comes from Rosettibacter sp. KY25, assembly GCF_057554405.1. Lineage (NCBI taxonomy): Bacteria > Pseudomonadati > Ignavibacteriota > Ignavibacteria > Ignavibacteriales > Melioribacteraceae > Rosettibacter > Rosettibacter sp. KY25. The sequence goes on from NZ_BAAJAO010000011.1 coordinate 73,688, forward strand.
AATCATTTTGTATTTGAATTATTCTGTCTTCATAAGCACGGACATATGGACAATGATTGCAACTGAAAATAACAATTAATGCATCTTTATCTTTGAATGAATCTAATGAATATGTATTCCCGTCCACTGCAGGCAAATTGAAATTAGGTGCAGGTGAACCAATTTTTAATGTATCTGTTGCCATAGATTTCCCTTTATTTTTAATTATACTTTAATAATTATAAGTTGCAGATTAAATTTGCATCAAACAGGTATAAAAATCAATTAACTTGGTAAATCATGATTTATAAAACAATTTTTGACAATTATGAAAAATATCAGGAAGAAAGAATATCGCTTCCATTGATTAAGCATTCTCAGGTTAAAAATATTATTGATGAACTTAATGGGAAAAATCTATTTGACATTGAATTAATTGGTAATTCAATTGAAGGAAGAGAAATTTATTCTTTATCTGTAGGAAGAGGAAATATAAAAATACTTGCATGGAGTCAAATGCATGGTGATGAACCAACTGCAACAGCAGCAATATTTGATTTAATAAAATTTTTTTTGGAGGATGACATTTATAATGATTTTAGAAAAAATATCTTCAATAAATTAAAAATATATTTTGTGCCCATGCTCAATCCAGATGGAGCTGAAAAATTTCAGAGAGAAAATTCATTGAATATAGATTTAAATCGAGATGCATTAAGAATCGAAGCACATGAATCAAAAATTTTGTGGAATCTTGCTGAAAAAATAAAACCAGAGTTTGCATTTAATCTACATGATCAGAATAGTTATTATACAGCTGGAAGAACTTTTAATACTGCAGCAATATCAATGCTTGCACCACCATCGGATTTTGAAAAAAGTATAACTGAAACACGAAAAAAAAGTATGCAAGTAATTCTGAAAATTAAAGAAACTCTTAACAATTTTATTCCACAAAATATTGCAAGATATGACGACGATTTTGAACCGCGTGCTTTTGGAGATAATTTTATAAAAACAGGTATAAGTTCAATTCTGATTGAATCAGGATTTTTAATTGGGGATTATGAAAAATCGAAAATCAGAAAATTGAATTTTATTTCTCTTCTTTCTGCTTTTAATTCAATAGCAAATGAAGATTACAAAGAAAAGAACATTGATGAATATTTTTTAATCCCTGAAAACAATACTCTGCTTTTTGATTTGCTTTTAAGAAATTTGTTCATTACAAAAAACAATCAAACATTTAAAGTAGATATAGGAATTTTAAGAGAAAGAAAATTTGACAGTCAATCAAATCGATTTTATTATGCAGGAAAGATTAAGGAAATTGGAGATTTATCAATTTATTATGGAATTGAGGAATATGACCTGAGCGGTTATGAAGTAAAAATTCCTAAAATATTTTTGAATAATGTGAGAACAAAACCATACAATATAGAGTTTAACCAGCTGCATAATGAAGGATATGGATTTATATTTCAATCTGAACATAATTTTGAAAAAGAATACACTGATTTTCCAATTAATTTTCTTACATATAGAAATTATAAGCCTCAATTAGCTGTAGATGAATATGCAAATTTATTGGTAACAAAAGAGAACAATAAAATTTACATTATTATTAATGGATTCTTTCAAGTTCTGAATGATTCAAAAAATAGAATATTAAATGGTCTTGTGATTCATTAAATTTACAACACAGAAAATTGTTTGAAAGCATAAATGCAGCAGTTAGAAAATGAAATAACGAATGAAAATCTAAAAGAGCGTTACGAAGAATTTGAGAAAGAAGCGCTGCCCCACATGAATGCATTATACAATTTTGCTCTGAGATTAACAGGAGACGAAGAAGATGCCGATGACCTTGTCCAGGAAACTTATCTCAAAGCTTTTAGATTTTTTGATAAGTTTGAAAAAGGAACTAACTGCAAAGCATGGCTATTCAGAATTATGAAAAATTCTTTTATTAATGATTACAGAAAACAGGTAAGAGAACCAAATAAAGTTGATTACGAAGATGTTCAGAATTTCTATGAAACAATTAAATCAGATGAAGTTGAATATGACCATTACGAGGAAGATGCATTTAGCAAAACATTAGATGATGAGGTTTCAAAAGCAATAAGCGAACTTCCAGAAGATTTTAGAACAGTTATTATTCTTAGTGATATTGAAGGATTTACTTATGAAGAGATTGCAGATTTTGTTGATATTCCTGTAGGTACGGTTCGTTCTCGTTTACATCGAGCAAGAAAAATGCTTTATTCTCAACTTTATGATTATGCAAAAGATAAGGGTTATATTTCATCGAGAAAGATTAGAAAAATTAGCAATAAAGACTTTGACAAAAATTAACAAGGGAATTTATGTTCGATATTAAAAATATTATTGTTCCAACAGATTTTAGTGATTTATCTTTCTCCGCATTTGATTATGCGAGAGAACTGGCAGAACAAATTAATGCAAAAATTCATCTTATTTATGTACTCGAAAAAGCTCCACCATTTTTAGCATTGCGTTCAGTTGATGTTTCAGAAGAAGAAATTATGAAGGATATGGAAGATGAGGCAAAAAGGCAATTAAGCGAAGCAGCAAAAAAATTAAGAAATGATTCCAATGTTGAAATTATTGAGGTCTGCCGAAAAGGAATTGATTATGAAGAGATTGTAAAATATTCCAAAGAGGTTGAAAAAGCTTTAATTGTAATTGCAACTCATGGCAGAACCGGAATTCTTCATACACTTTTAGGAAGCGTTGCAGAAAAAGTAATTAGATATGCTAAATGTCCAGTTCTGGTTATTACTCCTGAAAATGAAGAAATTGACAATTAAATTTTAGTTGATTAAGTTTACGGCGCAAAAATTTAAAAACTAAAAAAGGCAGGTGATAAGTAGTGGTAGGAATAACCGTTCAAGAGAACGAGAGTATCGACAAAGCTCTAAAACGCTTTAAGAAAAAATACGAGCGTTCCGGTATTCTTAAGGAATTTAAGAAAAGAACATTCTATGTAAAGCCTTCAATTGAAAAAAGAATGGATTTAATTAAAGCAAAACGAAGAGCTTCTCGAGAACAAGCCTTAAAAGACAAAAAAGCTTGAGCCTATCTCTTAAAGCCCGTCATTGACGGGTTTTTTTATTTAAAAAATACTTTTTGAAATGTTCAGTAATCTTTTCAAATGCTTCATCAATTGAGTTACAGAAGTCAAATAATTTCATATCTTCTTTGCTGATTGTTCCATGTTCTATCAGAGCATCAAAATTTATAATCTTGCGCCAGTAAGCTTCATCATAAATAATAATTTTCATTTTCTTAACTACTTTCTTCGTTTGAACTAATGTTAGAACTTCCATGAGTTCATCCATTGTGCCAAAGCCACCAGGAAACACAATCAGAGCTTTTGCTAAATAAACAAACCAGAGTTTTCGCATAAAGAAGTAATGAAATTCAAATGCAAGTTTAGGGTCTACATATTTATTAACATATTGTTCGTAAGGAATGCTGATATTAAAACCAATTGAATGACCTCCTGCAAGGTAAGCTCCTTTATTAGCTGCTTCCATTATGCCAGGCCCGCCTCCAGTACAAATAATAAATCTATTCCCGTTGCCATCAAGTTTCATCGACCATTCTGTTAATCTTCTGGATAGTTCAACAGCATCTTCATAGTATCTTGACATTTCAAGCAGTTTTACTGCTTTGTCAAATTTCTTTTTTGCTGCTGTTCCTTTTCCTTTTTTAGCTTGATTAACAAGTTTTAATGCATCTTTTCTTGAAATTAATCTTGCTGATCCAAAAAAAACTATAGTATCAACAATTTTATATTTTTCAAAACGGGACTTTGGTTCGTAATATTCTGATAAAATTCTTATTGTTCTGGCGTCAGCAGAGTTAAGGAATTCGATATTCTTATATGCTTTTACTGGTCTAATTGGTTTTTTCATTTTGTTTGATTGATTGAGAAGTGAATGTGAAGTGTAACTTTATCATTTTTTATAATCAAGGCTGATTGACTAACAATCAGCCAATTTAAATTATTTATTTGGTTGAGATGTTTGTTGTGGTAAAACAGGTGTAGTAGGAACAGTTGGTTGTCCTTTTCCCTGAATTACACTTTCTCTTTGTTCTACAGAAGTTTTTCCTGGTAAAAAGAATAAATTAATTAAGATTGATAAAACAATCAGTGCACCAGCAAGCCACCATGTTGCTTTGCTAAGAAAATCAGCTGTTCTTCTTGTTCCGAATACAGTTCCAAACTGACTTCCTCCAAAAGTACCTGCAAGCCCGCTGCCTTTACTTGATTGCAGCAATACAACTATTATCAATAAAAATGAAATAATAAGTGCAAGTATAACTAACAAAGTATACATCTTAATCTCCGTTTTAGATGTAGCGAGGGAGGGATTCGAACCCCCGACACGTGGATTATGATTCCACTGCTCTAACCAGCTGAGCTACCTCGCCTTACAAAATTTTGGGTTGTAAATATAAAGACTATGAATCCAAACTTCAAGGAATTACTAAATTTCTGTTTTTCATCTCTTTCATTGAAATTAAGTTTGAGCTGGAAATAATCCAATGCAAAATTTGGCATTTTTATATTGTTCAATTTATATTTGCAGTGTATCAATAAACAAAATGGTTCTATAAATATTTCTCACTACTTACAATCCTGCCCTTTGGCAGGATTTTTTATTAATTAAATTTAAGAAGCTATGAAAAAACTTTTAATCTTATTGCTGGTTAGTTATTCATTTTTGTTTGGACAGGCAAAATTAAATTCTAAAGATTATCAATCTGAAAAGGATTCTCTGCTGAATCAAAATTCAAAACTATTGATTGAAAAAAAATCTCTTCTAAAAGAAATTGACAGCCTGAAAAATTTTTCAAATGCTCTTGAGGAAAAAATTAATTCTGCAAATAAAGAAATTGAAGAACTTTATATAAAAAAATTTGGAAGAGAAAACGGAACAAGAGTTTATAACAAACAAGTATGGAAGGGAATGACCGAGAAAATGCTGCTTGCTGGCTGGGGTAAACCTGATAAGATTGATAAGAATGTTCAAAAGTGGGGAACATTCACTCAATGGTATTATGGAAAAATTACTTTCTTTTTTAAAGATGGTAAATTGATTGACTTTGAAGAAAGTAAATAAATTTGATTCCTTCCTTGTTCATGTATTTTATTACAATTATTTTAATGATGAATTGATTTATCAAAAAGATGAGAAAACTTAATTTAATATTTTATGCTCTATTGATTTTATTCTCATCTCTAATTTTATCTCTCCATTTTCTTAATCAAATACCAATTAAAATATTTACATTTTCCTATGTAACATCTTCGGCGGTTTTTCTTTTGATTTCATTCCTTCTGCTGAAATATGATTTGAACAAAAATACTGTAATAATTTCTTTACTCGTAGGAATCATTTTAAGAATTAGTTTTATCAACACCATGCCCATTGGTTCTGATGACATTTACAGATATATGTGGGATGGAAAAGTTCAAAGTCATGGTATTAATCCTTATAAATTTTCACCAATTGACTCTAACTTGAATTTTCTTCACTCTGAATTATTGCCTGCAAAAGTTAATTTTCCAGAACTAAAAACAATTTATTTCCCTTTGAGTCAATGGTTATTTTTTCTTGGATATCAATTAAGCGGTGAAAGCGTCTGGGGTTATAAATTTATTTTAATGTTATTTGAAATGCTGACAATAATTATTCTTTATTTTTTATTAAAAGAATTAGACAAGCCTTTGAAATATTTGCTGCTTTATATTTTATGCCCACTTCCAATTTTTCAATTAGCAATTGATGCTCATCTCGATGGCTATGGGTTGCTGCTGATTGCAACATCAATATTGTTTTATTTGAAAAGAAGATTGATACTATCTTCATTATTTCTTGGATTATCACTTTCCATTAAACCAGTAGGAATTTTGTTTATCCCTGTTTTATTCTTAAATGAGCAAAAAATTTCTGACAGATTAAAAGTTTTATTTCTGCCGGTTGTTACTTTTTTTATTCAATTTGTTCCTTATATTTTTTCATCGAATCCATTTGAAGCATTATTTGTCTATGCTAAACATTGGTCTTTTAACGGCGGCATCTTTAATCTTTTGAATAGTTTTATAAAGCATAATCAAATAACCCGCATTATTTGTGGATTTATATTAATGTTAATTCTCATTCCTCTTTATTTGAGTAGATATGATTTAATTAAGAAAATTTATTATTCAGTTATTTTGCTTTTGATATTTTCTCCTGTTGTTCATCCGTGGTATATAGGCTGGCTTACTGTGTTAATCCCTCTTGTTCCTGCATTGAGCGGAATTTTATATTCTTCGTTAAGTAGTCTTACAGTATTTACTGTTTTGAGTTATCAACTAAATGGTGTATGGAAAGATTATCCATTAGTTTTATTAACAGAATATGTTCCTGTAATATTGTTTTTGATTTTGGAATTTAAGAAATCATTTGCAGAAAGGAATTTGAAGCTTTGAATCACAAAAGAATTTCTTTGTTGTTCTCTGCAGAATAAACATTTCTATCTTTGAACTTTTTCAAAATGTTAAAACCTATCCAGTCTTTTGATTCAGATTCACCGTGAATTAGAATTATTTTTTTTGCATTTGTATGCTCAACAATTTTTAATAGTTCTTCTCTTTTTGAATGTGAGGGGAAATAAAATTTTTCTATTTCGCAGTTTACAAATTTTGGTGGACTGATTTCATTCAGCTGAACAAATTCTCCTTTGGAAGAATTTATAATTTTGTATCCAGGTGTTTCGGGGTCCATATAACCCACACCAAATATTCCAAAATTTTTTTGATTTAGCCAGAAGTCAATTAGTTTATAAGAGGTTGTTCCTTCGAGCATCATTCCACTTGATGCTAAAACAATTCCCGGATGTTTTACAAATTCATTATAGTCTTCAATATCAAGTAAGTTTAATTGAGGGATTTCTTTTAGTTCCAGATTTGGATTTTTTCTTCTAACAATGTAACGATTGTTGTCATAAATTCTTGAAATTTCTCTTCCAATTCCTCCAGTATAAATGTTTGTTTCGATTAAACTTTTCTTTTTGATTAATTCATGAATAAGAGCAAGCATTTCCTGAGTTTTACCCAATGCAAAAACAGGAATTAAAATTGAACCATCATTCTGAAGAATTTGATTTGCTGATTTAGCAAATCGTTTTGATTCAGTTTCCCATGTTCCAAGTTTCTTTGAATCTGTTGAGCCGTATGTTGTTTCGAGTATTAATATGTCAATATTTTCTATTTTTTCTAAATCGGCTCCAGTCATTATTGTTTGCTCGCTTAAATTAATATCTCCTGAATAGAGAATTCGTTTGTTGTAATATTCAATTAAGATAGAAGCCGAGCCAAGAATATGACCTGCATCAATGAAAGAGATTTTTATTGGATCAGCAGAATTTTGTCTTAACCCTTTTAATAGAATTGATTCATTATATTCTAATTCAATCATGCTTTTGACAAGATAATCAATTTCTTCATGTGTGTAAGTTCTCAAATTATTTGTGAATGATTCTGGATGTGCTAAATTATTTTCGAAAAGAATATTTGCTGCATTATGAAGTGTAACGGAAGAAATTTCTTTTGTTTGAACAACAGTGTAAATAATTACATGAGGAAATTGTTGAATTAAAAATGGGAGAGAACCGATATGATCTTGATGAGCATGAGAGATAAAAACAAAGTCAAGCGGTAAATCATTTAGCAAATTAAAATTTGGAAGAGCATCGATACCTTTTTTGCGGGGATGCATTCCGCAGTCAAGTAATATTCCTGTGCCATCTATGTTCAAATAAAAGCAGGAAGCTCCTACTTCATCTGCACCGCCAAGCGGAATAAATTTAATCATCAGGAAACCTAACGAGAATTATAAAATTCATACTCATACTTTGCAACAAATGCCGGACGTTCATCATTTGAATATCTTATTTCTTCTTTCTGTAATCCATTTTTATAGTAAGAAAAAGTAATTCTGAATTGTCGTGTGCCGTCTGCCAAGTATAATTTATCTTCTATTAGATTTCCGTTGTCATCATATTTCATTTCTCGTCTTGTTTGATTGTCTTTTATTTCAATTAAATTTCCTTTTGAATCATATTTATAATTTATAACATTATTTCCCTGAATTCCTTTTTGTATTTCTTTTACCAAGTATCCATCGGCATCATACTCAAAAGTTATTTCTGAAATTTGTTTGCCTTCTCCATCTTTAATAATTGACTTTACTAAAAATTCTCCTTCATATTCGTTTTGTTGTTCAGAGGCTATTGAACCTTGCTTTGTGTAATTTATTGATTTTATAAGCTTGTTTGCTTCATAAAAAAATTCTGCTTTTAATTCCCCTGGATTTCTGTCGTCCATTAGTTTTCGTAAGACTTCATGATTGCTTTCATTATACTTTGATTCTCTTCTTCCTTTTAAATTTCCATAACCATCATAAGTATCCATGAATTGCAAATTTCCATAATCATCATATTTGAATTCATAACTTAAGTCGATTTCACCAGTGCTTTTGTATCGAATGCTTTTTGTTCTGTTTCCTTTCTCATCAAAAAATAGTTCTTCAACCAAAACCATGTTTTGGGGATAAGAATTATTTCTCCCAAAAAAGCCGGCATATCTTCGTCGAACTTTTACTTTTAACTGTTTTGCTTTCTGAAGCTCTTTTGTATTTTGGTCAATAATTTCTTTTTTGTTTTTTGGCAGATTGACCGAACTGTTCTTAATAGTTTGATTTTTGTTTTGTGTGTTTCCGCATTGAACAATAATAGTAAGGGATATTAAAGGGATGAAAATGAAAAACAAAAGCAGAAAAATTCTTGTCAGTTTTTTCATATAAAACCTTTTTTATTTGGAGTTATTGATTTTACCTAAGTTAATTTTTCTTCGAGAGCATTTAAGGTTTTTTCATCGATAACATTTTGAATTCTTTCAAAAAGTTCACGTTCTTCCATTCTTATATGACTTTCGAGCTTATAACCTAATTCATCGAGATAATTTTCATAATTTTTTTCTGATTTAATTTTCTCAATAAGAATTTTAATTTCAATATGTTCGTTTATCATTTGTTTGAATAACTCATCTAAAACAGAATCTTTTCCTTGCAGGTTTTTCATTAAGATATTTTCTTCATCATCAAAATGTTTAATTAGATAATTATGAAAAAAATTAATTGTGTATTCCTTTTTGCCAGCTGAATCAGAAGGCATTCCTTTATACTGAGGAGCTCCTTTTTTAATCATTTGTGCAAGTATCAATCCATCATGATGTTCTTTTGATAATCGAATTAAACTTTTATGCCTTTTCATTTTTCTTTTCCATTAATCTTTCTCTGTAGAGCTGACCAATTTCTGCTCCAGCAATAAAAATGCAAGATGAATAGAACAACCATAAAAGTATAACAATTATTAAAATGAATGCACCATAAAAAGGATTTTTGCCAAGAAAGTTTTGAATGTAGTATCCAAAAAAATTTCTTGCTATTTCCCATAGAACTGTAGTTGAAAGAGCGCTTACTGCAGCAACTCTTTTAGGAAGTTTTTCGTATGGTATAAGATAGTAAAGAAGAAAAAACAAAACTAAAAGAATTAACAATGAACCCATCCATACAATTGTATTCCAGACTTCACTTAATCTTGCAAATGTGAGAAATGGAGAATTGCTTGCAATCTCGAGAAATAAATTTAATGCAGGAAAAATTAGTGTTGATAATGAAATCAAAATGACGAGAAGCAAAACCATTCCTATATCTCTTAACAATCCAATTAGAAAATTCTTATCAATTTTTGTGTGAAAAATTTGATTCAATAAAGTTCTCATGCTGCTAAAAATCCAGGTAGAAGTTAAAAGCAATCCAAAAGCTCCAATGTAACCTGCGATATTTTTGTATTCAATTGCTTCGGGAAGACGGTTGCTTATAATTTTTTTTGCAAAGTTAGAATAATCAGGATAAGGCACAATTGTATCGATGATTTGATTTATCATATTTTGTAGTGTTTGAGTATCAAAAATATTTCCCAATAACGAAAAGATAAAAAGTATAAGAGGAATCAAACTCAATATTAGTGAATATGCAATTCCCGCACCTGTCAAAAATATATTGTGTTCATCAATTCTATTAAACAATCCAGCTGCATAATATATTATTGTGCGAAAGAATTCCTTAATCTTATTTTTATCAAAAAATATTTTTGCAATCATTTTAAACATGAATGTTCATTTTATTCGGAATAGAATCGTAATAAAGATGAGACAAAAGCTGTAAAGAAAAATCGTATTGGTCGTTTACAATAAATCTTTTTGGAATTGTTTCGCCAATGAGCATGTAAGGTGTAAAACTTTTTGAAGCAATTTTTTCAAAATTGCTTTTATTTTCAGGGCTAACAGTTACAATAACTCTTGATTGACTTTCTGAGAAGAAAGAAAAATCTTCTCTGGTTTTTATATGAATATTAACTTTTGCTCCAATCATATTTTCCGGATTAAGAATGCAGCATTCAGCAAGAGCAGTGATTAATCCACCTTCAGAGACATCATGAGCCGAGTTAATCAATTTTAAATCTATTAATTGAAGCAAAAGTGAATGAAGGTCTTTTTCTGTTTGCAAATCAATTTTTGGAATTTTTCCCTTAACCAAATTGTGAACAACTTTTAAGTATTCACTTCCTCCAATTTCTTCATAATCTTCTCCAAGAACATAAATTAAATCTCCTTCGTTTTTAAATTCTGCAGTAGTAACATTTTCTAATTTTTCAATCAAGCCTACCATTCCAATTACTGGAGTAGGGTAAACTGCAGTATCTGGACTTTCATTGTAAAAGCTTACATTTCCGCCGGTAACGGGAGTATTAAAAAATCTGCAGGCTTCTCCCATTCCTTCGATTGCTTGTTTGAATGTCCAATACATTTCAGGTTTATAAGGATTGCCAAAATTAAGACAGTTTGTAATTGCAAGAGGAATAGCACCAGAACAGACAACATTTCTTGCAGCTTCTGCGACTGCAATTTTAGTTCCTTCTTTTGGATTTAGATAAACATATCTTCCGTTGCAATCTGTTGAAGCGGCAATAGCTTTATTTGTTCCTTTAATCATAATTACGGCAGCATCTGAGCCTGGTCCAACAACTGTATTTGTTCTTACCATTGAATCGTACTGTTCATAAACCCATCTTTTTGATGCAATATTTGGTGAAGAAAAAATTTGTTCAAAAACTTCTGCAATGCTGTCGGGTTCTGGCAAATCATGGGGATTAAATTTTTCTGCTTCTTTTAGATATTCTGGTTCTTTTGTTTCGCGAATGTAAACTGGCGCACCACCTCCAAGCACAAGTTCATAAGGAGGTATCTCTGCTTTCTTTTCACCTTTATGATAAATTTTTAATAATTGTTCATCCGTAACTTCGCCAATAATTTCGCAATTCAAATCCCACTTCTCAAAAATTTCTTTAACCTTATCTTCGTATCCTTTCTTTGCAACTACAAGCATTCTTTCTTGACTTTCTGATAACATAATTTCATAAGCATTCATATCTTCTTCTCTTAGTGGAACTTTATCTAAATTTATATTCATTCCGGATTTTCCTTTTGCACTCATTTCAGAAGTTGAACATGAAATTCCAGCAGCACCCATATCCTGAATTCCAACAACAAGATTTTGTTTTATAATTTCGAGAGTTGCCTCGAGAAGAAGTTTTTCTGTGAATGGGTCGCCAACCTGAACAGATGGTCGTCTTGATTCAGATTTTTCAGAAATTTCTTCGGATGCAAATGTAGCACCATGGATTCCATCTCTTCCAGTTGAAGAGCCAACAATCATAACTGGATTGCCGGCACCTTTAGCTACAGCGGATACAATTCTATTTGTATCAACAACACCAATTGCCATTGCATTTACAAGAGGATTATTTTTATAAGAATCATCAAAGTAAACTTCACCTCCAACAGTTGGAACACCAAAGCAATTTCCATAATCTGCGATTCCTTTAACTACTCCTTCAAATAAATATCTTGTTCTCGCATCTTCAAGTGAGCCAAAACGAAGTGAGTTCAAGCATGCAATTGGACGAGCTCCCATTGTGAATATGTCTCTTAATATTCCTCCGACTCCAGTTGCAGCTCCTTGATAAGGTTCAACAGCAGATGGATGATTATGACTTTCAATTTTAAATGCAATTGCAAGACCATCGCCAATATCTACAAGTCCTGCATTTTCTTCGCCTGCACCAACGAGTAGTCTTCCCCCTGAACGCGGAAGTGTTTTCAATAATGCAATGGAATTTTTATAGCTGCAATGTTCGCTCCACATTACACTGAATATTCCAAGTTCTGTAAATGTTGGAACTCTTCCTAAGCGTTCGCAAATCCAATTATATTCTTCTTCGGTTAAGCCGTGTTCAAGGGCTAATTGTAAATTTACTTCTGGTTCTTTCATTTTTTGTCAAATATTTTTTCATTTGTTAAAACTAATATAACATATTTCAAGTTTTTAATCTTGATATGAATTTATGATTGATATCTTAGATATGTAAGAGATAAAAAATAAAGATAAATTTTTTGAAGTAAGAAATGTGTTTTGAAGCAAGAAGAATGGTGTTCTAATTGTTTTTGCTCTTAGAGGTAAATGAATTGAGTAAAAAAATAAAAATAAAATCGCCTGCAGATAAATTTAATCCACAGGCGATTGGGGAGTGGATGAAATTATTACTCATCTCTTTCAAATTCAATAATCATACCTGATTATTTTTCTAATTATTTCTCATAAAAAATTTTTTGCTCGTATTAAGATTTTATCAATCTGATAATTTCATAGTATTGCTGTTATATCTTGTTGATAAAAAATTTTTTATTCTGCGAAGTCTTCAACTCATTAAATAATTTTTTAAGATACTATTGTTACTTCATTTCTTTTTATCAAATTGATTTAAAGACTCCACTCAAACTTTATCATTTTGAAATAATCATTCTGCACTTAATCGTTTTAATTGAGATTTTATTTCTCTATCTCCCTCTGGTATAATCATTGAGTTTAATAATGAAAAATATTCCAGGGCAATTAAAAGGAGTAAATTTTGTACGAGATATCGATGGTTGGATTTATTTTATTTTTTTGTTATCCACTGGCTGTAATCTCATTAAGTGTTTACTCCTCAATTACAAAAGAGATGAATTCAGAAAGATATTTTTTTGCTGATAAAAATATAAATTGGCTGTTTGCTGGTTTATCATTATCATCTTCAATTTTCTTTAGTCCTTATCTGCTTGGTTTTTCTTTATTTGGTTATCAAAATAATCTTCCTTTAATTTATGCACTTGTATCTGTTGTTTTACTTTTTGCATCTGGAAAAATTTTATTACCCCGTTATTCAAATTTCAGGATAAATACAATCCCCGAATACTTTGAGATTCATTATGGCAAAATTTTTCGTTATGTAATTTCCGTTCTTTATATTTTGATGAACATTGGAATTAGGCTTACACTCACTCTAACAGCAGGCAGCATATTAATTTATACTTTTACAGATTTAGACCCTTATTTTTCACTTTTGTTCTTTTTGGTAATTACAAGTGTATCTTTAATTATTTCCGGGTTGAAAGCAGAAATTTTTATTAATCTGCTTCAAGCTTTCTTTGTAATAGCAATTGTTGCTGGATTTACTTATTGGTTTTTTACTCAAAGAAATATCAATGATTTTGGAATTCAAAATGTTTTATCTACCGCTCTAAAAAATTCGAATTCAGATTTATCACTAATCGAATTAATTATTGCATTGCCTCTGATTGGCTGTTGGTTTTTGTGTGCCGACCAGAATATGATTCAAAAAAGTTTTTCTGTAAGTGATATTAAAACTGTAAAAAAATCAATTCTGTTTTTAATTATATATCAATTAATTCCTTTATTGATTTTTACATTACCTGCAGTAATAATTTTTAACAATACACAGAATGCCAATCTTCAGGAAATTCAAAGATTATTTTTTAATTATTTGCCTGAAGTATTAAAGTCGTTATTCACTATAGTAATTGTTTTTATTATAACTTCACTTATTTCAAGTTATTTTATAAGTACAGCAAGTCTTATCACATTTGATTTTTACCGCATATTAAAACCCAGTGCTTCTGATAGAGAACTTGTTTTAGTTGGAAGAATTACAATCATAATTTTTCTTTTTATTTCGATTGTATTACTTCCCATTACTCATCCGGGAGATTTCAAAATTTATTTGAAGTTGTTTTATCTATTTCTCTACCTAACTTCTCTAATATCAGCTTTTTTAATTGTTGGATTACTGTTCAAGTTTATAAAAAAGGAAGCAGCATTATCAATATTCTTTACTGGATTACTTTTGATTTTTTTCAAATCGATTCATGAAATTTTTTTCTACAATCATTATTTCGATATAGAAATGCTTAACTACATAGTTCACGCAAATTTTTTTGAATACTCAATTTTTATCTTTTCCTTTGCCTGCGGGCTCTCTTTTATTATAAACAAATTCAGTTTCCACTTTAAGACAGAAAAGAAAAAAAACATCAGCGAAAAAATTCTTTTAGCATTCCCAATTTATTGTGCAATTATTGGTTTAATAAAGATGATAAACATTTAGAAAAAAATGATAAAAAGGAGATGAAAATGAAGAAAGAGAGATACAAAATTTTATTAACGATACTGATAATAATTATAAGTGCAAAAATTATTTCTGCAGGAACAACAGGGAAAATAGCAGGAAGAATAATTGATAAAGAAACACGAGAACCTTTGGTAGGAGTTAATGTTATAGTAAAAGGAACAACTTTAGGTTCAACTACTGATATTGATGGATATTATGTAATATTGCAAGTCCCACCCGGCATTCATTCCATTGTTGCAAGCATGGTTGGCTATGCAACTGTTACCGTAAATGATATTGAAGTAAGAATTGATCAGACATCAACGGTTGATATTGAGATGGTATCGCAAGCTATTGAGCTTGGAAGCATAGTAATTACAGCAGAGAGAAAATTAGTAAAGAAAGATGTATCCACAAGTGTAGCAGCAGTAAGGTCAGAAGAAATAACTACATTGCCAATTACTTCAATTGATAGAATAGCAAGTCTCCAAGCAGGAGTTGAAGAAGGTTTTGTTATTAGAGGCGGCAGTGCAAACCAATTGTTATTTCAAATCGATGGCGTAACATTAAGAGACCCGAGAAATAATTCACCAATAACTACATTATCTTTAAGTTCGATTCAGGAAATCTCAATTGAAAGAGGTGGATTTAATGCAGAATATGGACAAGTCAGATCAGGAATTATAAATATTATTCAAAAAGAGGGAAGTGTTAATAATTACTTTGGTGCTGTTAATGTTAAGTATAGTCCACCTACTCCAAAGCATTTTGGAATTTCTGTATTTGACCCAAATTCAATGTGGAACAGACCATACCTTGATCCTGCTGTATGCTGGACAGGCACAGAAAATGGTGCATGGGATTTATACACGCAACGACAATACCCGCGCTTTGAAGGTTGGAATGCAATATCACAAAAACTTTTAAGTGATAATGACCCAAATAATGACCTTTCACCAGCTGCAGCTCAAAAAGTATGGATGTGGGAACGAAGAAGAAGACCAACAATTGCTCCAGATTATGTTATTGATGCAAGCTTTGGGGGTCCAGTTCCTTTCATAAGCAAAAACTTAGGTAATCTAAGATTCTTTACTAGCTTCTGGTATAATCGAGAAATGTTGTTAATCCCTTTAAGCCGTCCTGATTATTTGGAATATAACTACTCATTAAAATTAAATTCTGATATAAGCAAAAAAATTAAATTGATGATAAATGCTAACAAAGGAAGATCTTACAATGTTGTAATGAACAGAGATGATAGTCAATTTAATAATCCAGCATGGGGAATTAATGGTGTTCAATTCTGGAGTCCAACAGCATTTATGCGAACTCCATACACAATTGCAGAAATTACAAATGAACAAAGACCAAGTAGAATTTTTACAGATTCGTGGTATAGTCAAGCAATACTTAATCATATAACTTTTGCAGGTAAACTTACAGATTTTGTAAGTGAAAAATCATTTATTGAATTTAGCATCGAACATGTTATAAGATCTTACCAAACTGGTCCTATTAGACAAAGGGACACAGTTAAAAAATATGAGATTGTCCCTGGATATTTTGTAGATGAAGCTCCATTTGGATTTGACCCGCGTCCTTTAACAGGTATTACAGGAATGTTCTTTGGAGGTCACTCTTCTACTATAAGAGATTCAAGCAAATTAAGTTCAACATTAATTAAAGCAAATTATACTAATCAGCTTACACATATTCATTTAATTAAAGCAGGAATCGAATTTTCTTACTATGACCTGAATCTGAACTACGGCGCAGTAAATACTTATTTTAATGATTTGAACTATGTAAAAGAAAGATGGAATCCATACAGAATTTCAGCATACGTTCAAGATAAAATTGAAGCATTTGGATTTGTTGCAAATGTTGGTGTGAGAATGGATTTAAGTAACCCAAATACTGAATGGTATGATGTAGACCCATTTGACAAATCATTTTTCTCTGCAAGTTTTAATCCCAATAAAGATTATCCAAAAAAGAAAGCAAAAATTGATGTTGCCTTTAGCCCAAGACTTGGAATTTCTCATCCTATTACAGAAGATTCAAAATTATATTTTAACTTTGGTCACTTCAAACAACTACCAGCATACGAAGAAATATTCAGATTGGGAAGAGCTTCAAATGGTACATTGTTAAATTTTGGCAACCCAAATTTACAGCAAGCAAAAACTATCTCTTATGAATTAGGTTACGACCATCTGTTATTCAATACATTATTAATTCAATTATCAGCTTTCTATAATGATATTTCAAATCAACTTGCATACACACAATATTTAAGTGATAGAAAAGGTATAGGTTACTTTGGTGCCAATAATAATAGTTACGAAGATATAAGAGGATTAGAAGTTACAATAAAGAAGACAGGAGGAAATTGGATAAGAGGGTTTTTAACCTATACATATCAAATTAATACGAGAGGCGCATTTGGTAAACAAGTAATTAACGAAGACCCAAGTCAACAAAAGATAATTGACCAGAATACAATTACATTGTATCAACAAAAACCTATTCCGCAACCGAGAGCAAACTTAAACTTGACTTTCTTTACACCTTCTGATTTTGGTCCCAGCTTTGGCGGCTTACATTTACTTGGCAACTGGACATTAAATGTTCTTGGTGAATGGAGAGCAGGCGAATACATTACTTATAATCCTAATGGCATAAGAGAAATAATTAATAATGTGCAAGTTACAGATTACTGGAATGTTGATTTGCTGTTAAGCAAAACATTCGACTTTAAGCCATTTCAAATAACATTTCTGCTCGATGTAAGAAATTTATTTAATTTCAAGAGACTTTCGGGGGCTGGCTTCTATGATAATTTTGATCAATTGTTCTATTTACAATCATTGCATCTGCCTGAAAGTCCTGCTTATGATAACATACCTGGCAACGATAGAGTTGGAGATTATAGAAAAGAGGGAGTTCCGTATCAACCAATTGAGCAAGTTAATAACTACAAAGAATTAGCAACTCCTAATCCTAATGTTATTTATTATGATAAGTCAACAAGAAAATACATGAATTATATTAATAATGAATGGTCAGAAGTTGACAGTGCACGTCTGCAAAAAATTCTTGATGATAAAGCCTATATCGATATGCCGAACAATACATCATTTAATTTTTTGAATCCAAGACAGGTTTTCTTTGGAATTAATATTTCCTTCAACCTGTAAATGATAAGGAGTTAGAATTATGAAAAAGATTTATTTAATGGTCATTCTGTTGATAATAATTTCAACACATAAAACTTCGTATGCACAGGTTTATGGCAGCCAGCAGCAAGAAGTCAAATGGATTTCTGTTGGTGCTCTGCGAAATTGGTTTTCAAGTGCAGGAGCAGAAATTGAGTTTGGAAGAAGAGGAAGAAGTGGATTTGTTAATGTTGATCAGCTTGATGGATTAATTTGGCCCTCTGAATATATAAATAATAAAGGTGTAAGTGCTTCAAAAGCTTTGTGGATAGGCACAACTAATTATACTGAAGAAACTGGTCAGCTTAAAGGAAAAGTATTTCCTTATAAAGTCATTTGTATTGGTCCTCGAGAAGTTTACTTAGGTAGCGATGTTTATCAAGAACAACTGAAATTATATGGCAAGTTCGATCATCCTCAAGTATTGGTAGATGATGTAAATGCTTCTAACAGAGAATATGATGATGAAGTTGATGAAATTAATCCTGATTTACCAGCAGATAGAATGCTTGTTAATGTTGTCCATACAAATATTGGAATTACAATTAAAAGAAGAGTATTAGCTTTTTCTCAGCAATATCATGATAATTATTACATCTATGAATATATTTTTAAAAATACTGGACTTATAATTGATAACTCTGAGGGCTCGCCAAAACTGATAAGCAAACCCAAGAAATTAACAGGAGTAATTTTCTTTTGGGAATATAGATATGGTTTTGCTGGCGAAGCATATACAGCCGGCTGGTTTCCGCAAGGTGCAAGTTGGGGTAGAAATACTATAAATGATGTAATGGGAACACCATATCATCCGGGTCCATTTAGGGCAATTTGGGCTTATTATGGTCCACATGCAAATGGACCTGGAGGAGGGCTGGCTGAAGATATTGGAGAACCAAGACCAGATGGTGCAATAATGGCAGGAACTAATTTTGCCGGTGTAGTTGTACTGCATGCAGATAAATCTGCTAAAGATAAATCAGACGACCCCAATCAACCAATGACCACAATTTTTACCGGCTCAGATAGCCCAGTTCAGCCAGTTGACCAGTATAATGAAAATTTAATGACAAGAAAATACACTGAATTTATGATGGGTGGACATTTACGTCAAAGTCACGCTGAACAAATAGGTAAAGACCCTGTAACAGGTCTGCCCACTGCATTTGCAAATACATGGGGAGATGACGCCGGCGGTTATGCTGCTACTCAAGGCTTTGGTCCTTACGATTTAGAACCTGGCGACAGTATTAGAATTGTTGTAGCAGAAGCTGTGGCTGGTATTGACAGAACTAAAAATAGAGAAGTTGTAAATAAATGGTTTAATAAAATTCCACCTTATGTTTTGCCTGATGGTTCTACAACGAACGATAGAAATGTATATAAAAATCTGTGGGTATTTAGCGGCAGAGATTCACTTTTCCAAACTTTTAGAAGAGCAATAGATAATTTTAATAGTAATTTCAATATACCTCAACCACCACCCCCACCAGATAGATTTATAGTAAGATCTGCAGGTGGAGGTATATTGCTTGAATGGTCAGATAATGCAAGGTCTTGGCCCAATTTTAATGGATATAGAATTTATAGAGCCGAAGGAAGAACTGATACAGTATTTACTTTAATATATGAAACAGATAAAAATAACACATCCACTACTTATTTAGATACAACTGCAAGACGCGGCTTTAATTATTACTATTATATTCAAAGTAAAGATGACGGCTCGACAAATAATATTCAACGTGGTGTTCCTTTAGTTAGCAGTAAATATTATACAATGACAAATAGAGAAGCATTTCTTACACGACCCCCTGGAAATAATCTTGCAAACATAAGAATTGTTCCAAATCCATATAACATAAGAGCAAGAGAATTACAATTTGGAATTGATACACCAGATAGAATTGCATTCTATGGCTTACCGCCTGTTTGCAAAATTAGAATATTTACAGAATCTGGTGAACTAATTGAAACAATTGACCACAGAAATTACAGCGGCGATGAACTCTGGCATTCATTAACATCTTCACGTCAGGTAATTGTAAGCGGACTTTATATAGTTCATATAGAAGTAACAGAAGATTACAAGGATAGCAATGGCAATTTGATATTTAAAAAAGGTGACAGCATCATTAAAAAATTCATCGTAATAAGATGATGAAAAATTGTAGGAGATAGTAAAGTGAAAACATTAATATTAGCTTTTTTACTAATCTTTATTTCAAGTATAAATGCACAACAAAAGTTGGCTCAAACAGGATTTAATTTTCTTAGTGTTTCAAGCGATGCAAGAGCCAGTGCAATTGGCGAAGCAGTAACTTCTTTCAATAATTATTCTGGAGCATTATTTCATAATCCCGCCAGTATGGCTCAAATGGATAAATTCTTTAATGCAAATTTTAGTATTAATCAATGGATTGCAGATATTAAACATATTACTGCAAGTCTAATAATATCACCATTTAATGGAGATATGGGAGTAATTGGTTTGAGTTTACAATCAGTTGATTACGGCGAAGTAGAAGGCACAATGGTAGCAAATAATGAGAAAGGTTACATAGATACAAAAGTAATGAAACCTACTGCACTTGCTATTGGGGTTGGTTATGCAAAAATGTTGAACGATAAATTTGGTGTGGGCGGCCAGATTAGATATGTATACCAAAAATTGGGAGAAAGTGTTATTCCAACTCTAAATGGTACAACAGAAAAAGAAAATAAAGCAAGTGCACTTGCATTCGATTTTGGCACTGTTTATAAAACCGGATTTAAGAGCGTAGCTTTTGGAATGTCTGTAAGAAATTTCTCTAAAGAAGTAAAATATGAAGAAGAAGGATTTCAACTTCCATTAAATTTTATAATTGGCATTTCAGCAAATGCTTTTGACTTTGTAAATCTCGACTTGAATAATCAAACACTTCTAATTTCTGTTGATTATACGCATCCGCGCTCCAGACCCGAACAATTAAAAATTGGTTTAGAATATCAATTCATGAGCTTACTCTTTCTTAGAGGGGGCTACATTATTGGTAACTATGAAGACAATTTAACATTTGGCGTTGGCTTATCCTATTCAGGTTTTAATATCGATTATTCTTATACACCTTATGGAATTTTTAATAATGTTCAAAGATTAACGGCAAGGATTTCATTTTAAAAAATTAAGGTGAAAATTATGAAACAAAGAAAGTTTGTTATAATAATTTCTGTAATAATTATTTCTACGCTGATTAAATGCAGTAATTATGAAGAACCACCATTAATTTATAATCCTGAAAATCTTCAATTTGCTCCATCTCCAAAGATAAGTTCTATAATTCCTAAAGATTCTGCTCGTGCAGGCATTAGAGAAATTCTTATAAATGGTGAGAACTTTGGAACAACTTCAGATAATAATACCATTGTTTTTGTTGGTGGTAAAATTGCAGAAATAAAAAGCCTGTCATCTAATCAAATAATTATTTATAGACCTCAACTCGAACTATCAAAATATAATAAACCTCTTGATGTTGTTGTTTCTGTCCAAAAAGCTTTAGAACTGGCAAAAGTAAAAAATTATAAAATAAATACACCATTCGAACAATATGGCGATTTTACAAATTATACTTATAACCTCTTTGCAATTGAAGTTGATAAACAAGAAAATTTATACATTGCTACAAGAAGAGCATTATTAAAATATGATGGTAAAGAAATTGTTAGAATTGGTGGTCAGCTTTCAAACGATTTTTCAAAAGTTACTGATTTAAAATTTGGCCCAGGTGGTTATCTGTATGCATTAGTAAGTAAAAATATTTTATATAGACTTGACCCCGTTACAGCAGCCGAAGAAAAATATCTTACCCTGCCTAAAGAATGTGATAGATTAGATTTTGACCGCTATAATAACATTTACACTGCAAAGAAAGATGGATTATTTATTGTTAAACCAGATAAGTCAATAATCAATACTAACTTATATCAGGGAGTTATAATTACTGATATAAGAGTATTCAATGATTATTTGTACATAACAAGTGCAGATAATCTTTGGAGACATAAAATACTTGATAACAATGGTACACTCGGAAATCAAGAATTGGTTCTTAATGTTAAAAATCAGGGAACAGATTTTAGCAGAGCTGCAATTGGTTCAATTACTTTTGATAAAGATGGGATGATGTTATTGGCTGTTAAAAATCATCCTGATTATTCAATATTTGTTTTAGAAAATGACGGCAATTTGACACCTTACTATAAAGCAAAGATACTCCCAAAATTTGTTGACCAGATTGTTTGGGGCAATGATTATTATCTCTATTTAAATAGAGGGATTACATTAACAAGAGATTCAGTTAGAGTCTTTCGAATGGGTATGGCAAATACCCCAGCTCCTTATTACGGCAGAAATAATTTGTAAACAATTAAATAACCAACCAATCAAGGAGGTAATATGAAAAAACCCATAATGTTAATGACTCTTTTATTAATGATTATTTCAATAACACTCGATGCGTCACCAAAAAGAGTTATTAAGCTTAGTTCAATTGTGGATGATGTTCTTATTATTCCCAAAACTGCTGTGCCACCAGTAATTGATGGTGAGCTTGATAATATCTGGCTTCTTTCAACTGCAACACCGCTTCAAAAATTTGAAGGCGGCAGCTCAGATACCGATAGAGTATATGCAGACCACTCTTCATTTTTTAGAGTATTGTGGGATGACAACTACTTCTATTTGTTTGTTCAAGTCATCGATGATGAACTCGATGCATCAAACAGAGGCGAGCCATGGATGAATGACTGTGTTGAATTATTCCTTGATGGAGATAATTCAAAAGGAACTACATACGATGGCGTTAATGATGTTCAATGGAGATGGGTCTATGGTGATGATAAATTAGA
>NZ_BAAJAO010000012.1:0-96352 GCF_057554405.1 Rosettibacter sp. KY25
CCAAAATTTTTTTACAAAACAAATTTACATTTTATGGATTATATCATAAAGAAATTTTTAAACAAGTTTATTTAAAAGGTTTTCTTAATTTTGTAAATAAAAATTATTGTTAATAACAATTAAGGATTAAATATGAGTATTCTTCTTGATAAGAAAACAAGAGTGCTGGTTCAGGGTATTACTGGCAGCGAAGGTTCTTTCCATACACGACAAATGATTGAATATGGAACTAATGTAGTTGCTGGTGTTACTCCTGGAAAAGGTGAGCAAAAGTTTGAAGATACCGACATTCCAATTTTTAATACTGTATCTGAAGCTGTTAAAGCTACAAAAGCAAATGCTTCTGCAATTTTTGTCCCGCCAGCTTTTGCTGCAGATGCAATCCTCGAAGCTGCAAATTCAGGAATTAAATTGATTGTGTGTATAACAGAGGGAATTCCAACTAAAGATATGATTGCAGTTTATAATTCATTAAAAGGAAAAGATGTTAGATTGATTGGACCAAATTGTCCAGGGATAATATCTCCAGGTAAAGCTAAAATAGGAATAATGCCAGGATTCATTCACAAAAAAGGAAAAGTTGGGGTTGTATCTCGTAGTGGAACTTTAACTTATGAAGCCGTTAAACAATTAACCGATTTAGGAATTGGACAATCAACATGTGTTGGGATTGGCGGTGACCCTGTAATTGGTTCTCAATTTATTGATATTATAAAATTGTTTAATGAAGATCCTGATACCGAAGGAATTGTAATGATTGGAGAAATTGGAGGAAGTGCAGAAGAAGAAGCTGCTGCTTATATCAAAAAATATGTTAAGAAACCTGTTGTTGGTTTTATTGCAGGAAGAACTGCTCCTCCAGGAAGAAGAATGGGTCACGCAGGAGCAATAATTTCGGGCGGTAAAGGAACTGCAGCAGAAAAAATGGCAGCAATGAAGAAAGCAGGAATTTATGTAGTTGAAAGTCCAGCTGAAATTGGTATTACAATGAAAAAAGCACTTGAAGCTCATAAAAGTAAATTGTCATCTAAAAAAACTCTTTCTAAAAAGAAAGGATTGAGTAAAAAAAATAAATCAACAAAAAGACAAGTCAAGAAATAAATAATTTCGAAACAAATTAAGGAGATAAAATTGAACAACAGAACACTTGCAATTCTAAAACCGGATTGTGTGAGAAAAAATTTAATTGGAAAAGTAATAACACACATACAAGAAGCAGGATTTAAAATACTTGCAATGAAAATGGTTAAATTAACACCAGATGCAGCAAAAGGATTTTATGAAGTTCACAAAGAACGACCATTCTTCAATGATTTAATTGCATATATGACATCTGGTCCTTGTGTACCAATTGTTCTCGAAAAAGAAAATGCAGTTGAAGAATTCAGAAAATTAATTGGAGCAACAGACCCTGCAAAAGCAGAAGAAGGAACAATAAGAAAGTTGTATGCAGATAACATTCAGGAAAATATTGTGCACGGTTCTGATTCCAATGAAAATGCAGCAAAAGAAATTTCTCACTTTTTTTCAAGAAAAGAACTTCTTGAAATAAACGGCTGGAATAATTAATATATTTTTTAATTAAAATAGAGTTGAAATGAAAAAAACATATTTATTATTGATAATAATTTCCATAAGCTTAATTTTTTCTTGCGGGAAAAAAGAAGAAAAACAAAATGGAGAAATCGCAAAGTCAAAACTTGAAAGTATCGACTTGAAAGGGGAGAAAGTTTTTTTGCGTTATAAATTTGAGAAAGGGGATAAATTCAAATATAAGCTTACAACAATTACATCCTCACAAGAAAGTGTTCAGGCAGATTCTCTTATGCAAGCTAAATCAATTCAAACAACTACTTATGTTTTTGATGTAGAAGTAATCGATGTTGATGCAGATAAAACTGCAGAACTAGGCATTACTATATCTTCTCTTAAACTTGATGCAGATATTAATGGACAAAAAATTAGTTTTGATTCAAATAAACAATTGACTGATGAAGAAAAACAAAAATTTGGTGATTACTTATCTCTTCATAATACACCATATCGTGCAAGAGTAAGCGAGCTTGGAGAAGTAGTAGAAGTATTTCGCCTGGATAAAATGATTGACAAATTAAATTCTTTGCAACCGCAAAAACAAAATTTAACGGCAGAACAAAAAGCACAATATGCAAAAAGTTTAGGCGATGCTCTTATTCGTCCAATGACTCAACTTTTATTCAGAGAACTTCCTCAAAAATCACTGGCTAAAGATTCCACATGGGAAAAAAATTATCCAGGTCAATTGAGTGTTTTCAAAATTGATAATACGATTACTTACAAAGTTGAAGATTTTGTAAAATTAAATGACCACAGAGCTGCAAAGTTGAGTGCAAATCTATCTTGTACTTGGACTGGAAATAAAAAGGGAGAAGAAAATGGCATCAAGTATAATTTTAGTGACCCTAAAATTACTGGAACAGGAAATATTTTGTTTAACATTGACAAAGGAATGTTAATTCGTGCAGAGACTGGAACAAGTGTAGAACTGACTGCCAATTTAGAATTGAAAGATGCAGCTCAAAAAGTCAAAAAAACTGTACGAAAAGATATTACTACAAATAAAAATATAATTGAATTGTTGTAGGATTTTGAGGTAGGGGACGCAGATTTCGCAGAGTTAAAATAATTTTTTAATCTGAGCAAATCTTAAATAATCTGCGTCCCATAATTAATCAGCAAAACGTTATTAGTTTTATTCCTTTTCAACACTTCTTGAAAAAATATAATCAATATTTTTGAGCATTAAATTTGGATTAAAAATTTCATCAAGTTCTTTTTCAGTTAAGTATTTCATTACAGTATTTGAAGTTAATAATTCATCTTTAAGATTTTTTGATTTATCCTGCCAGACATTCATCGCAGAACTTTGAACAATCTGATATGCATCTTCTCGAGTCATTCCTTTTTCAACAAGTTTCAATAAAACTGTTTGAGAAAAAATTAATCCTCTTGTGAGATTCAGATTTTTAATCATGTTTTCAGGATAGATAATTAATTTGTCAATTAGATTAGTTGCGAGATTTAAAATATAATCCAGAGCAATGCAGCTGTCAGGAATGATAATTCTTTCAACAGATGAATGAGAAATATCTCTTTCGTGCCAGAGAGCAACATTTTCCAAAGCAGCAATTGAATTTGCACGAAGAAGTCTTGCAATTCCGGTAATTCTTTCGCTGATAATTGGATTACGTTTATGAGGCATTGCAGAAGAACCTTTTTGTCCTTTTGAAAAATATTCTTCAGCTTCGAGTACTTCAGTTCTTTGTAGATGACGAATTTCAACTGCAATTTTTTCTAATGATGTTCCAATAATTGAAAGTGTTGTAAGAAATTCTGCATGTCTATCTCTCTGAACAACTTGAGTAGCAACAGGTTCAGGTTTTAGTCCTAACTTTTCACAAACATATTTTTCAACTTCTGGGGATAGATGTTCAAATGTTCCAACTGCGCCTGAAATTTTACCAACACTTATAACATCAATTGCTTTCTTGAGCCTTTCAATATTTCTTTTTGTTTCTTCGAACCATAAAGCGAATTTTAATCCCATTGAATATGCTTCTGCATGAATACCATGACTTCTTCCAACGCAAATTGTTCTTTTATGTTCAATAGCTCTTTTCTTCAAAACATTTTTCAATTCAATTAAATCATTTAGCAGAATTTCTCCAGCGGACTTCATTTGATATGCAAGTGCAGTATCAAGCACATCAGAAGAAGTCATTCCATAATGAATGTGGCGCGAAGCAGGTCCAACATTTTCAGCTACATTTGTTAAGAATGCGATTACATCGTGTTTAGTTGTTTCTTCAATTTCTAAAATTCGATTAATGTCAAATTTTGCTTTTGATTTAATTTCTTCAAAATCTTCTTTTGGAATTTGGCCAAGATTATAACGTGCTTCGCAGGCAAGTATTTCAATTTTAAGCCAGGTTTCGAATTTAAATTGGTCTTCCCAAATTTTTCCCATCTGGGGTCGAGTGTAACGAGGTATCATCTTCTCTCCAATTTCATTTTTTTTGTAATGTAATTGTTGTCTCTTAAGATTTTTACTTCGATTACGTCATCAGGTCTAAATTCTTGAAGAATTCCGATTAATGTGTTCTCGTCATTAACTTTGAAATTATTTATTCCAAGAATAATATCATAAACTTGCAGACCAGCTTTTTGTGCAGGAGAATTTTTTGCTACTTGTGTAATTATTACACCACGAGAACTTTTAAGATTGTAAGCCTTTGCAATTGAAGGGTCAATAGTTTGAACACTTAATCCAGTCCAAAAGTCTCTATCAATTTTTCCTTTTTCTTTTAACTCTTTTATGATTCTTTTGATTTTATTAACTGGAATTGCAAAACCTACACCTACATTACCAGACGAACCTTGAGCTGTATAAATTAATGTGTTCATTCCAATCAATTCACCATTGGCATTTACAAGCGGTCCGCCGCTGTTGCCTGAATTTATTGCAGCATCAGTTTGAAGCATATCAACATAATATCTGTTATTAGCTGCACCAAGATTCATCCCTTTTGCAGAAATTACTCCAACAGTTACAGTTGGCTGGTCATTAATATCAAATAGTCCAAAAGGATTTCCCAGAGCAATTACCCATTCACCAATTAAAATATCATCTGAATTTCCCAATTTTATATATGGAAGATTTTGAGCATCAATTTTAAGCAAACAAATATCTGATATTTGATCTGTTCCAACAATTTTTGCTTCGTATTGCGAACCATCCGTTAATGTAACAATTGCTTCGACAGCATTTCCTGCAACATGGTCATTTGTTAATATGTAACCATCAGGAGAAATTATTGCACCAGAGCCAAGTCCTCGTATTTGCTGATTATAAACACGGTCGCCAAAGAACTGTCTGAAAAATGGGTCAATAGAAAAAATGTCTCGATACTGTCGAATTTCAATAACATTAATTCCAACTACAGCAGGACTAACCTGAGCAACAGTTTTTGTAATAATTGTTTCTCTTCCATTTGAAATGTCATTATTAATTTTTTGAGTTTGCGAAATTGTAGTAGCATTAACATTGTTGTTTAGAATTGAACTGAGATAATCACCTTCTGAAAAATGTTTTCTCAACAGTAATGCATAAAGAGCAGAAGTTAATATTAAAGTAGTCAACGATGACAATACAATAATTTTAGTTTTATTCATCTTCATCTTTCCTTGATTTTATACTTTGTTGTAAAAAATATTCTTTAATTGGTTTAATATGTTTAATGAGAATTATTAATAACATTATTGAAACAAGTATACTGAATTCAAGATTTGAAGCAGCAGGTGGATTTGTATATTTATTCATAATTTCGGATGAAGAAAATGACAACGCACCTGTAAGCAATGTTGCACTGAAATTTCCAAAATGAATATTTCTTCTGAATGCATAAGAGATAAGCCATAATAAAATCCATATACCTAAAATTGGAATAGATAGAATTAGAGCTCCTCCGGCTGCAGTTGCCAATCCTCTTCCTCCCTTAAATTTTATCCAAAAAGAAAAACAATGACTCAATACAGCTCCAATAAGTGCAACCATCATTATTGAAAATTCATCTTCAAATAAAAACTTTGCTAAGTAGACACTTAAAAAACCTTTCAGTAAATCAATTATAAAAATCAACAAGCCAATTAATTTTGATTTCGTAATGTCGTAAGAATTCATTGCTCCAACATTCCCTGTGCCCTCTTGTGTAATATCAATGTTCTTTAATTTTTTTAGAATCACATATGCTGTTGGGAACGAACCAATGATAATTCCAATTAATGCACTTAAGATATAATTCATAATTTTATTCCATATTTTGAAAACAAATTTAATAAAAATTAGGTATTTAATTTTTTTTCAGGTTGATTAAACAACTTAATGCTGTCACATTAATTCTAAAATTTTATTTCTTCTTTTTAATAAATTGCAAAATATTACAATCAACTTTTATGAAATAAAAATTTCTTAATGAATATTATTTCTTTACAGATTAAATAAAATTATTAAATTTGATTTTACAAAAAATAAAAACGGAGTAAGTAAATGGTTAAATATATTGGCAGGTTTAATGTAATACCTTCGCTGCCTGCAAAATTAGAACCTCTTCGTGAAATAGTTTATAATTTATACTGGACATGGCATTATGATGCTATTGAACTTTTCAGAAGATTAGATTCAAAATTATGGGAAGAAACTTATCATAATCCTGTTTTGATGCTGGGAAGAATTAGTCAGGAAAGATTAAACGAAGTTGAAAATGACGATAGTTTTGTTTCTCATATGAATAGAGTTGCAGCTCAATTAAAAATTTATCGAGAAGAAAAAACCTGGTATCAAAAGAATTTTAATTACGATAAAGAAAATGTAATTGCATACTTTTCTGCTGAATATGGTTTAACAGAATCACTTCAAATTTACTCGGGTGGACTTGGAGTATTGGCTGGGGACCATTTGAAATCTTCAAGTGATTTGGGTTTGCCTTTAGTTGGTGTCGGTTTATGTTATAAAGAAGGTTATCTTCAACAATATTTGACTAATGATGGCTGGCAGCAGGAAAGATATGAAATCACAGATTTCTACAATCAGCCAATGACTTTGGTAATGAACAGTGATAAAACTCCACTCAAAATTGAATTAAGTTTTCCGGGAAGAACAGTTTATGTTCAAATTTGGAAGATAATGGTTGGAAGAGTCCCATTATTTTTGCTTGATACAAATGTTCCAGAAAATAATGAAGAAGATAGAAAAATAACCAGAACACTTTACGGTGGAACAATTGAAACAAGAATTCAACAGGAGATTGTTTTGGGAATCGGTGGTATTCGTGCATTACATGCTATGGGAATTAAACCTCTTGTATGTCACATGAACGAAGGTCATTCCGCATTTCTCGCACTTGAAAGAATTCGTATTATGATGCAACTTTATAATTTGTCATTCGAAGAAGCTCGTGATATAAATTTTTATTCTAATGTTTTTACAACTCATACTCCTGTTCCTGCCGGCATTGATATATTCCCAAATGAATTGATGGAAAAATATTTTGGTTCTTATTATCGAAATGAATTGAAAATAAGTGATAAAACTTTTTACAGTTTAGGAACAATCATTAAAGATAAACCACCAAGCAATTATAACATGGCACATCTTGCAATGAATATGGCTGGATTTGTAAATGGTGTAAGCAAACTTCATGGAAAAGTTTCGAAGAAAATGTGGCAGGCAGGTTTTGTTGATATTCCTTTTGATGAAATTCCAATTGATTATGTTACAAATGGAGTTCATACTCATTCGCATCTGTCAAATGATATGCAGGAATTATTGTATAGATATCTTGGCGAAAAATTTATGCGTGACCCCTCTGATAGTGAAATCTGGAAAAGAATAGATGAAATTCCAGATGAAGAATTGTGGCGAACTCATGAAAGAAGAAGGGAACGTCTTGTTGCTTTTGCAAGAAGAAGGTTAAGACAACAAATAATTGAAAAGGGCGGTTCTATTTCAGAAATAAATGCTGCCAAAGAAGTTCTTGATGCTCAATCATTAACAATTGGTTTTGCAAGAAGATTTGTTGCTTATAAAAGAGCTACTCTTATTTTCAGAGATATAGAAAGATTAGCAAGTATTTTATGCAACCCTGATTATCCTGTCCAAATAATTTTTGCAGGTAAAGCTCATCCAAGAGATGAAGAAGGGAAAAAAATTATTCAAGAAGTTATTGCAATGACTAAAGAACCACATTTAAGAAAAAAAATTGTATTCATTGAAAATTATGATATGAATGTTGCTCGTTACATGGTAGAAGGCTGTGATGTTTGGCTGAACAATCCAAGAAGACCACTCGAAGCAAGCGGCACATCTGGTATGAAAGTAATTGCTAATGGCGGATTAAACTTTAGCGTACTCGATGGTTGGTGGGACGAAGCTTACGACCACGATGTTGGCTGGAAAATTGGCAATGGAGAAGAGTATGATAATCCCGGCTATCAAGACGAAGTAGAATCAAGATTAATTTATGAAATTCTTGAAAAAGAAATTGTTCCGCTTTTCTATAATAGAGGCGAAGATAAACTTCCACGCGGATGGATTTCAATGATGAAAAATTCAATGAAAAAACTCGGTCCAATTTTTAATACTCATAGAATGGTTCAGGAATATGCTCGAAAATTTTACTTCAAAGCTTATGAAAAAAGAATTTACTTGATGTCTAATAACTGGAAAAAAGCAAAAGAATTTACTGCATGGAAACAAAAAGTAATTGATAATTGGAGTAAAGTAAAATTTGTTAGCATTTCTGAAGAGCAGAAAGGCATCGACTTAATGGTAGGGAATAAGTATCAAATTACAGCAGAAGTAGAACTTGGAGATTTGAATCCAAATGATGTAGATGTTCAAATCTACTACGGAAAAGTTGATAACGGCTCCGAACAATCTAATAATTATGTTAATATGACTTATGTGCCAAAAAAACAAAAAACAAGTGTCTATACTTACAAAGGTGAAATTGAATGTAAACATACTGGACAATTCGGATTTACTCTAAGAATTTTGCCTAAGCACGAATTGCTCATTAATCAATTTGAACTTGGATTAATTCGCTGGGCTTGATAAATATGCTGCTTGAAACATTAGACTTAAAAACAAAAGACATTTTAATTTATTCCAAGAACCAGTTCAATTTTAATGATAATTTCAAAATCATTTATAAAAATGAAAAAATAAAAAGACCTCATCCTATCAGCTATTTTGATGTATGCAATTATATTAAGGACCCTTCTCCAAAAAATTTGATTGTTTACAGATTATTGACAAATGTTCAAAATCTTGATGCTTATTCAACTAAGTATGGTTACTTCATAAAAATTGATGATAAAATTGAATTAATTTATTTCGACCCAATTTTTGCAATCAAGGATTTGCGGCATCTTCAGTTTAATTTTGACCCACACACATTTCGATTTAGAATCCAGCAAGTTGGATTAACTTCGATTACTAAATGGGAAAAAGAACCAAACTTTGCAGAAGTTTATAGCTTTGACTTAAAAGCAATCGAAGCTCAAAATCAAAACGATAAAATATTTGCTGATGCAATATTTGCACTTGACCCAAATTATATCGATGAAGAATATGTTGATTCTGATTTTGTTGTTAAACCAAAATCAAATTCAACAATTGAAACAGATTTAAGAAGAAATGAATTGAATAATATAAAAGAAGAAATTCAAGAAAGTGTAAAGCAACAAATTAAACCTGAAAATTTTAGTAAACCAAATTCTCCATCTCAAGATGAAGTGCATGCTTTGAGAGAAGAAATTATATCACTTTTAAGACAGGCACTTGTGATTCCTGAAAATCAACATAAAGGGAATAAATTTGAGAGTGATAAAACAATTGAAGAAAAAAACACATCGCCTCGCGTAGAAAATCTTTTTGATTTATTTAAAACTACTTTGAAATCGGAACAACTTGATAAACGCAAGCGGGAAAATATTATTCTTCGATTCGACAAATTATAATTTTTTATTGATAGAAAATTTTTTTATAATTCAACCACAAAAATGAAAAATATTCTGAAGGGCATACTTTAGAGTGAATGTTTCCCAAAATTAATAGCATTGTGAAGAATCATCCTCAGAGATTATTTTCTTTACAAAAAATTTTTTGAATTATATAAAACTATCTAAGTAGGGAACATTATGAACTACAAAAAAGAATTACTTAACAAAATTCAAAACAAAACTGCTGTAGTTGGAATTATTGGGATGGGATATGTTGGACTTCCCCTTGCATTAGCATTTGCCAACAATGATTTTAATGTTATTGGATTTGACATTGATGAAAATAAAATCCCGCTGTTAAATTCCGGCAAAAGTTATATTAAGCATATCGATGGCAAATTAATTAAAGCAGTTGTTGAAAAACAAAAATTTCAGGCTACCAGCGATTTTACAAGATTACCAGAATGTGATGCAATTATAATTTGCGTACCTACACCATTGGATGAACACAGGGAACCTGATATGACATTTGTTGAAAATACGGCATATACAATTCAAAAATATTTGAGAAAAGGTCAATTAATTTCTCTTGAAAGTACTACATATCCTGGAACAACAGAAGAATTGCTTTTGCCTTTATTTGAAATTGCACCAAGAGTTAAGTTGCCAGTAACAGATTCTGAAGAGTTTGTTAAAAATTATCAAACATTTAGTGTAGGAAAAGATTTCTTTCTTGCATTCAGTCCAGAACGAGAAGACCCCGGAAATAAGAATTTCACAACAAGCACAATTCCTAAAATTGTTGGAGGCGTTACAAAATCATGCCTTGAAGTTGCTGTTAAATTATATAGTCAAATTGTGACCAAAACTGTTCCAGTCTCATCTCCGCGAGTTGCAGAAGCAGCAAAGTTGTTGGAAAATATTTATCGCTCTGTAAATATTGCTCTTGTTAATGAACTTAAAATGGTTTTCGAAAAAATGAATATTGATATTTGGGAAGTTATTGAAGCTGCTAAAACAAAACCATTTGGCTTTCAGGCATTTTATCCTGGACCTGGTTTGGGGGGCCATTGCATTCCAATCGACCCATTTTATTTGACATGGAAAGCAAGAGAGTATGAAGTTAATACAAAGTTTATTGAGCTCGCAGGCGAAATAAACACATTTCAGCCTTATCATGTAGTTGAGCGGGCAATCGAAGTTTTAAATGAACATCAAAAAACACTTAAAGGAAGTAAAATTTTGATTCTTGGTGCTGCTTACAAAAAAAATGTTGACGACTTGCGTGAATCCCCATCATTGAAATTAATAGAAATACTAAGAGAAAAGGGAGCAGAAGTTGATTACAATGACCCCTATCTTCCAAAACTTCCTCCAACAAGAAAATATAAATTTGACCTTTATTCCGTTGAATTAAGAAAAGATTCACTTCGATTGTATGATTTAATAATTTTAGCCACTGATCATGATGATTATGATTATGATTTTATTCGCAAGCATGCAAAGTTAATTCTTGATACTCGAAATGCTTTTAAAGTTCAAGGATTAAGCGACGGAAAAGTTTACAAAGCATAATTAACAAATCTGATTTGAAATTTTTTTGATTAAATTGTTATTAAAAATAAAATTCAAAAAACATGTATAATTTTGCAATCACAGGAGTTGCAGGTTATATTGCTCCAAAACATTTGCAAGCAATAAAAGAAACTGGAAATAATCTTGTTGCTGCTTTAGACCCTCATGATTCTGTTGGTATTCTTGACCAATATTTTCCTAATGCAAGTTTTTTTGTTGAGTTCGAAAGATTTGAAAGGCATCTCGATTTGTTAAGACGAAAATCAGATTCTGAAAGAGTACATTATTTAAGTATATGTTCACCAAATTTTTTGCACGATTCTCATATTCGTTTAGCATTGAGAATTGGAGCAGATGCAATTTGTGAAAAGCCAATTGTTCTTAATCCTTGGAATCTGGATGCTCTTGAACAAATTGAAATTGAAACTGGCAAAAAAGTTTATACAATTTTGCAATTGAGAGTTCATCCAACAATTATTGAATTGAAAAATAAAATTGATGAAGAGATTAGAAAAAATCCTAATGCAAAGTTTAGTATTGTGCTAGATTATATTACATCACGAGGATTGTGGTATGATTTTTCATGGAAAGGAGTAATGGAAAAATCTGGAGGAGTTGCAACAAATATAGGTATTCATTTTTTTGATATGTTAATTTGGATTTTTGGTAATCCTGTTCATAGCACAGTAACTGAATCACAAAAAAGGTCAATGCAAGGCGAACTTGAACTAAAACATGCAAATGTAAAATGGCATCTTTCAATTAACTATGAAGATTTACCAGATGAAATTAAAAAAATAAATAAACGAACTTATCGTTTAATAAAAATAAATGAAGTTGAACTTGAATTTACTGAAGGCTTTACAAACCTTCATACAGTAGTTTATAAAAATATTTTAAATGGTAATGGTTTTGGAATAAGCGATGCCAGACCATCAATAGAACTTGTCCATAAAATCAGAAACGGCATTAATTTTTAATTTAAAAAACTTACACTAACATAAAATCTTCCTTGAAATTACATTGATAATCCCTTTAGTTTTATTTAAATTTGCCAACTAAAAATTACATTTCCTATGAAATTTCTTAATGATTTAAATGAAGAGCAGCGCAAAGCTGTAGAATATAACGCAGGGCCACATATGGTAGTAGCCGGGGCTGGTTCCGGTAAAACCCGCGTTTTAACTTACAAAATTGCATATTTAATCGAAAAAGGAATGGAGCCCGAGTCCATCTTAGCTCTTACCTTTACAAATAAAGCCGCTAAAGAAATGAAAGAGCGGATAAAAGAAATGATTGGTAAGAAAGCTGACCAACTCTGGATGGGGACTTTCCATTCAATCTTTGCTAAAATTTTGAGAAATGAATCTAAATATTTGAACTATAAACCTAATTACTCAATTTATGACCGTGAAGATTCTGTTTCTCTTGTTTCGAATATTATGCAGAATTTGAATATTAATCTTGAAAGCCTTACTCCTCATGGCGTGCAGCATAGAATAAGTCATCTTAAAAACCAGATGATTCTTCCAGAAGATTTCGAAAAAATAATGACTAATTCTCTTCCCGATAGAAAATTTCTTGAAATCTACAAAGAATACAATAAGCGTCTTTTTGAAAATAATGCTATGGATTTTGATGATTTATTGCTCAAACCAATTGAATTATTCAGACAATATCCAAAAGTGCTTCAAAAATATAAGAGAATGTTTAAATACATCCTTGTAGATGAATATCAAGATACAAACAAAGCTCAATATGAACTTTTGAAATTATTGAGTCCTGCTAAAGATAAAATTTGTGTGGTTGGAGATGATGCACAAAGTATTTACAGCTGGCGTGGTGCAGATATTAAAAACATGCTTAATTTCAAAAAGGATTTTAAGAATGCAAAAATTTTCCGACTCGAACAAAATTATCGCTCAACTAAAATTATTCTTGCTGCTGCTGATTCAATTATTAAAAACAATACAGAACAAATTGCAAAGACATTATGGACAGAAAATGATAACGGTGAAGAAATTACTTTGATTAGAGCTTCTGATGAAAAAGACGAAGCATTTCAAGTAGCAAAAAGAATTAAGAAAGAAGTTTTAACAAGAAAAATTTCATTTAGTGATGTTGCTGTTCTCTATCGATTAAATTCTCAATCTCGAGTACTTGAGGAAATTTTTAGAAGAGAAAGCATTCCATATAAAATTGTTGGCGGAATAGAATTCTACAGAAGAAAAGAAATTAAAGATATAATTGCATACTTGAGAGTTCTCTCCAATCCAAATGATGAAGAAAGTCTGCTTCGTATAATGAACTTTCCTCAAAGAGGAATTGGAAATACTTCTATTACAAAAATGATTGCATTTGCCCGCAAGTTGAATATTTCATTGTTTACAACAATGGCTCGAGTTTTTGAAGTAATAGAAGTTAAAGAAAGAATTCAAAAAAATGTAAAGCAATTCAAATTATTACTCGATAAGTATATCGATTTGAAAGACAAACTTTCTATTGGAGAATTAACTTCTGCATTGATTGATGAATTAGGTATTCTAAAAATTTATAAAGAAGAAAATACACCGGAATCACTTGCACATTATGATAATGTTCAAGAATTAATTTCAGCAGTTCAGGATTACAGTCGTCAGCATCCAAATGCAACACTTGATGACTTTCTTGCAGAAGTTTCACTTGTTACAAGTGTTGACCAATATGATGAAAAATCAAATGCAGTTACATTGATGACCGTTCATAGTGCAAAAGGACTTGAGTTTCCGATTGTATTTATTACTGGCCTTGAAGAAGACATATTCCCGCTTAATCCAAGATTCGATTCCGATTCTAAATTGGAAGAAGAAAGAAGATTATTTTATGTTGCATTGACTCGTGCAAAACAAAAAGTATTTTTAACCTACGCACGTTCTCGATATCGTTTTGGAGAAGTTGCATATCAAAGCCGTTCAAGATTTATTGATGAACTGGATAAATCAACTTACAGTGAATTATACGGACCAGGCAGCAGAAGAGCTGGAAGACGCAAAGCCGGCGCCGAAGTTGAATTTGATGAATATTATCAAGAAAGTTATGATGATTATGATCAGGAAAGAAGGTCGCTTCGTGTTGGTAGCAGAGTTTCACATTCTGTATTTGGCGTTGGTAAAATTTTAGCAATCAATGGAACAGGGGATATGCAAAAAGTTACAATTGCATTTGAAGAATATGGAACAAAACAATTGCTTACAAAATTTGCTAATCTCAAGCTGATATAAAAATGAAGAATGATTACCTAATTAAAAAATAATTGGAGTAAAAAATGAAAATAGGAATACTTACAGGCGGGGGCGATTGCCCGGGTCTTAATGCAGTTATAAGAGCTGTTGTTAGAAAATCAATTCAATATGGCCACGAAACAATTGGAATTCGTGAAGGCTGGAGAGGCATTCTTCAAAAAAATTTTATGACCTTAGACCTTGATGCAATCTCTGGAATTTTACCAAGAGGCGGAACAATTTTAGGAACATCCAGAACAAATGTTTACAAAGAAAAAGACGGCGAAGCAAGAGTAATTAATAATATGAAAGAATCTGGCATTGATTGCCTTGTTGCAATAGGCGGCGAAGATACTCTTGGTGTAGCCAATAAATTATACAAAGCAGGAGTTAAAGTTGTTGGTGTTCCTAAAACTATTGACAACGATTTAAATGCAACTGATTATACTTTTGGATTCGATACCGCAGTTAATATTGCAACAGAAGCTATTGATAGACTTCATACAACAGCTGAATCTCATAATCGTGTAATGGTTGTTGAAGTGATGGGTCGTCATGCTGGTTGGATTGCAGTTCATGCAGGTATTGCAGGCGGTGCAGATGTAATCTTAATTCCAGAAAAACCATTTGACTTAAATGAAGTTTGTGAAATAATAACAAAAAGACATTCACGCGGGAAAACATTCAGCATAGTTGTAATTGCAGAAGGTGCAAAAATTAAAACAGAAGAAAGTGTTGATAAAGACGGCTCTTTAGTTTTAAGTGATATGGAAGTTGATTCATTTGGACATGTAAAACTTGGCGGCATTGGAAATGTTATTGCAAAAGAAATTGAAAAAAGAACAGGCTTTGAAACAAGAGCAACTGTTCTTGGTTATATTCAAAGAGGCGGAAGCCCAACTGCTTTCGATAGAGTATTAGGAACAAGACTTGGAGTGTTTGCAGCTGAGTTAGTTAATAATGGACAATGGGGTTACATGGCTGCTTTAAGAGGCAAAGATATCGTTGCTGTAAAATTAGAAGAAGCAGTTGGTGAATTAAAAACTGTTGATATGGAACTTTACAAAGTTGCCGAAACATTTTTTGGTTGATATATAATTTTGGAACGCAGCAATGTAATTTTACTTAGCATTGCTGCGTTTTTTTATACCTGCAAAATTTAAAAAAAGATTGCTGTATTACCAAGTTAGAAAGATTGTATAATTGCAGGGTTAAAAAATTGCAAGATTACAAGATTATAATACCTTAACGATTTTATGGAGTTCTTAGCGGTAAGTAATAATGAAACCGCTAAATTTACCAAGATTATTAGTTGATAGTTATAATTAACAATTTTTAATTCATTAAGAGCACACAAGTCTAAATTTATTTTTTCTCTTTATCCCAAGCAGTTTTTACCATCCAGAATAATATTCCTAAAAGAATTATCATAAAAACTCTTGCACCCCAAATGTATGGCACATTAGCAGGATTAACATCTTTTAGCAA
Source organism: Rosettibacter sp. KY25 (assembly GCF_057554405.1). Taxonomy (NCBI): domain Bacteria; kingdom Pseudomonadati; phylum Ignavibacteriota; class Ignavibacteria; order Ignavibacteriales; family Melioribacteraceae; genus Rosettibacter; species Rosettibacter sp. KY25. The sequence goes on from NZ_BAAJAO010000012.1 coordinate 15,864, forward strand.
CAGAATAGGAATAGCATCATTAATCAACCACCAAATCATTATAATCGATAAAAGTGTGGGTGTCACAAATTTCATAATGTAAAAGAAAAATTTTGGGATTTGCATATCTCCGCCTTCATTCATTTCAGCCCAGGCTTTTTCTGCACCAAATACCCACATAAATAATATTGATTCAATTAATGCAAATAACACAAGACCAAATGTTCCTGCCCAATAATCTAACTCACCTAAGTAACCATATTGGAGGAAGAAAACGACAAATTGAATTGAAATAAATATTCCGAGTCCTAAAGTTGTAACAGCTTTTTTTCGGTCCATTCCAAATTCATCCTCAAGAAATGCGATGATTGGTTGTCCCATTGCAACTGATGAAGTAATACCAGCAAAGAATAAAAGCAAGAACCACATAAATCCAAAAATTTCACCTAATGGAATTCTTTCGAACACAAGAGGAATAGATGCAAAGCCTAAATCGAATGGACCGCCTTTTGCCATTTCCATTGTTGTGGGAATTCCAAAAAATGCAACTGCAATTGGTATTGCAATTGAGCCGCCTAAAATAACTTCAGCAAATTCATTTGTAGCTGAAGTTGCTAATCCAGATAAAACTATATCATCTTTTGGTTTCAGGTAACTTGCATATGCTTGAATTGTTCCCATTCCTAAGGATAATGTAAAAAATATTTGACCAGCTGCAGCCAGCCAAATTTTTGGGTCGCCAAGTTTTGTAAAATCAGGATTCCAAATAAAACCAAAACCATTGCTGACTGAATTTTCCGGAACATTTGGGTCTGGTGTTCCCAGAGTAATTACTCTTATCGCAATAATTATTGCGAACAAGAATAAAGCTGGCATAGCAATCTTCGCTAACTTTTCAATTCCTTTTGATATTCCTCGATATAAAATCCATAGATTTAATGAAAATGTTATCAGCATAAAAATGTAAGCAGTTAAAACACTATCAAAATATTGATTAGAAATTCTTCCTTGATATGCATAAAGAAAAGATTTCATTTCAGAAAAATTTTCTAAACCGAAGTAACTTTTTGTTATAGAAAAAAAGCTGTATCCAAGAGTCCATGATTCTATGTAAGTGTAATAAATTAAAATTATAGTTGATTGAAATAAGCCAAGAGCCCCAATGTATTTAGCAATTTTATTGTTCCAGAGAACATCGAACATACCGGGTGCACTTCCATGTTTGAATTTACCACCGTATCTTCCGATACCCCATTCCATCCACATTAATGGAATACCTAAGAGAAGGAAAGAAACAAAATAAGGAATCATGAAAGCACCGCCGCCGTTTTGTGCTGCTTGAACAGGAAACCGAAGAAAATTTCCAAGTCCGACCGCATTTCCTGCAACAGCTAAAATTAATCCGATACGGCTTCCCCATTGTTCTCTTGGTTTTTCTTTATTCATTGGTTCTCCTCTGAATTTAGAATAAAAGTTATTGCAAGTTATTAATTAATGTAATTTTATGCTATATGATAAAAAGCACTTCTCAAAATTTCTTAACAAATTATTTATAATAAATACTTGACATTTAATAAATTATAAAATAATTTACATTCAAAAACCAGCCGAATAAGTAAATTAGAAAGGATAGCATTACTCACTTATATTCTGCTTTATCTTCTAATTGAGAACCAGCCGAGTTTAATAAAATAAATAACCCGAAAGGAGGGTGTATGAAAAAATTATTTATTACATTTATTTTAATACTGAGCACTTTTATATATGCGCAACCTACTAATCCCGATCCTGCTGATGGAGCAGTTGGGGTTGGTGTGATTCATACGTTTTCATGGACATGGAGCTCTACTGCAGATCGAATTAGATTTGATATCAATGCAAGTATGAGTTCTCCTACAGTTTATAATATATCACCAGCAGCTAACTCATTTACAAATACAACACCTTTGACAAATTCTGTCACATATTATTGGCAGGTGAGTGATGATGGAGGAACTACATGGTATCCAACAACACCATGGAGTTTTACTACAATTCCACCTGCAGTTCCTTATCTTACTAATCCACTAAATAATGCTGTTATTGGAGACCAATTAATAACATTTTCTTGGTATTCTGGAACCATAGGAATACAGTATACATTAGAAGTTTCTACTACTTCTGATATGCAAAATCTTGTAGCAGCAGCAACTACAACAACAACTAATACTTATGTTACTCTTAATACATCAATATTCAATACTGGAACTGATTATTGGTGGAGAGTAACATCAAAAACTTTAGGCGGCGTTATTATTAATTATTCCAATGTTTGGAAATTTAGCATTGCAGGTTTACCCAAACCAATTGCCTCTTATCCAATAAATGGAATTAGTATTTATAACAATCCGCCAAATCTTTATTGGTATTTATTGAGTTACAATTCAAAAGTTACGAGCTATCGAGTAAAATATAGTACTACTTCGGGCTCATATACAGTTAGTTTAGGAACTACAAATGCAACAGAAGGCTATTTTGATACTGGTAATCCGAATTGGTTTACAACAATACCAACAGCTTTAACTCCTGGTCAAACTTATTACTGGAAAGTTGCATCAAGCGATGGAACAAGTGAATCAGCTTACTCTGATGAACAAAGTTTTGTTGTATATGGAAGTCAAACTTTTCTTGTTTGTTATCCAAGTTATCCAATTTTAGGTGCAACAGTAGATGCTTATCCAACATTTTATTGGTATACAAATGTTTATGCTCCATTATTATATTTCAAATTAGAAATTGATGACGACCCAGGTTTTGGTAGTGTTAATTTAACTGTCAATAATATTCCTTCAACTTCTTATACATTAACTTCTTCAGATTTGACAACCCTTAATCCAACACTGGGCGGAACTTATTATTGGCGTGTTAGCGGAGGATTTGCATTAAATAGTTTTGGTTCTCCATCAACTCCTGCAAGTTTTGTTTATCCAACATCAGTAAATAATACTGCAACTGTTCCTGTTCCAACATTAACAAGTCCTGTTTCAGGTTCTGTTGTATTTGTAACAAATCCAACATTAACTTGGTCATTAACTCATTCTAATCCATTGCAGTTTAAGGTAATTTATTCTACAGACCCATCAACAACAGCAGGTGTTCTGGACAATCCAATTGTGCCTATTGCATCAACACCATGGATAAATGGAACATCATTTGTATTAACTGGATTAACACCGGGAGCTACATATTACTGGCAGGTTAAAGCAAGAGAACTTCCATCTTTGACTGAATCTGCTTGGTCATCACTTGGATATTTCACAGTATCACCAGGAGCTTCGAGTGTTGTGCCTTTAGCAGGAAGCCCAATTAATGGTTATCCAGTAAATGCAACGAATGTAACTATATCCTGGATAATACCAGTCCCAAGTGAAAGTAAATTAACTTATGATTTTGAATATGCAGATAATAAACAATTTATAAATGCACATAAAATAACTGGATTAACTTCAAACAGTGTTACACTGGAGGGATTGGAAAAGAATAAAGTTTATTATTGGAGAGTTGCTTCGAAAACAGATAAAGGCGAAGTCTCAGATTATTCTGCACCTGCAGTATTCAGCACAGGAAGTGTTGTGAGTGTTTCAGAAACGACTTTACCAAATGAATTTGAATTATTCCAGAATTATCCAAATCCATTCAATCCATCAACTATAATTAAATTTACTTTGCAAGAATCTGGAATTGTAACATTAAAGATCTATGATGTATTGGGAAATGAAATTAAAACATTGATTAATAATGAATATTCAAAAGGAACATATGAAATTCAATGGAATGGAGATGATAATTTTGGAAGAAAAGTATCATCAGGTTTTTATATTTATAAATTGATTTCTGGAAAATATTCTTCATCTAAAAAGATGTTATTAATTAAATAAGCATAGAGAGTGAGGTTGATATGAAAAAATTAGCAGCTTCATTAATGCTTTTGTTTTTTCTGGCGGTAATTGGTTTAGCTCTCTATGCTTGCCATGTTACATATTTTTCATAATGCAATAACGGGGTATCATATTTTGATACCCCTTAATATAATTCAATAATGAGGGTGAGAAATGAAAAAATTTTTAATTGCTTTACTTTTTATATATAGCTTTTCGTGGTTATATGGCGAAACTCCAACTAATAATTCAACAGGTGTTTCAGTTACACCGAATTTTTCTTTTAATGCTGTAACAGTACTTCCAACAACACATTTGCAGGTTTCAACAACAACAGCATTTAATGCTGGTGATTTAGTTTTGGATGTAAACTTGTCAAATGGTGCAACAAGTTATACATTTAATGCGTCGGATTTAATTAATTCATTATTGGGGCAATCCAATTTAAATTACAATACAACTTATTATTGGAGAATTTATGATGTAGATGGTCCAAATGTTGTTGAACCATCGAGTGCACCGAACTATTATACTTTTACAACTACAACTATGCCCAATCCGACTTTATTAACACCTGCAAATAATTCATCAGGAATTTCAATAACACCCCAATTTACGTGGAGCTGGTCTGGAGCTGGTTCACCTACATATACAATTGAAATTGCAACAGACTTGGCATTTACACAAATCGTTTTTGGTCCACAATCAGTGACATCTCCATTTACATTAAGTGATATTGATGCTTTAGATAATGGAACTATTTATTATTGGAGAATTACTGCAACATTAGGTTCAGAGCAGTCATCAAGCATAGCAAAATTTAGCACTATACCACAGGGGAAACCAATTTTACAAAGTCCAATTGATGCAACAATTATAAGTGGTAATGTAATAAAGTTTCAATGGCTGGCTCCATATCAAGGATTGAAATATTCTGTTGAAGTTGATGATAACAACAATTTTTCGAGTCCAGTAGCAGGTTTTCCAACTTCACTTAGCAGTCAAACTGATTATAATTTTCAATTCACTATTAGCTCACTGCCAGCTGGAACTTATTACTGGAGAGTAAAATCTTACACAAATAATAATACACTTGTAAGCATTTCATCTGTTTGGACATTTATAATTCCAGGACCACCTACAGCAATTCCACTGTATCCAACTAATGGAGTAATAATTTATTCGGTTTATCCAACTATTTACTGGACTTTAAATAATAATTACAATAATGCACCTAATTATTGCAGAGTTAGGTGGGGAACAACTTCTGGTGGACCTTATCCAAATACAAGTATAACAACATTAAATAATTTTATTGTTCTTTCAGGATTTAATTTAGCAACAACTTATTATTACGTAATAGATGTATCACAGGATAACAGCTTTACAACATACACAACAAGTTCTGAAGAAAGTTTTGCAATTTATTATGCATCATTTGCTAGTGTTCCAGTTTATCAGACATACCCAACAACTGGAACTGTCGTTTACTCATTGACACCAACACTTTATTGGTTTCTTGGAATTCATTTACCTGGGGTAACTTTTGATTTACAAGTTGATGATAGCGGACCAACTTTTCCATCCCCAGAAATAAATGAAGTAGGAATTCCTGGTTATGAATATACTACAAGTCCATTGACAGCAGGAACAACTTACTGGTGGCGAGTAAGAATTAACGGTGGTGGAACATGGTATACTCAATCTTTTGATGTTGATGCAAGTGCAACTGTAACTTCAGGTAATTATGCGGTAATACCAACTCCAACTTATCCTACATCATCAACTGTTGTATACACACAAAGTCCAACTTTACAATGGACAGCTTATTCAACAAGTGCTTTAGAATATCAAGTAATATGGTCATCAGACCCAACATTAAGTTCTGGAGTTCTTGTTAATACTTCATCACCATTAGGTGGCCAATCAGGATGGTTGATTACTAATCAATATAATTTAACTGGTTTAACTCCCGGAACTACTTATTACTGGCAAGTGCGTTCAAGATTAGCCTCGAATCCTTCCAATGTTTCTAATTTTTCTTCTGTAGCTCAATTTACAGTTTCACCAGGGGCATTACCAGTTGTAGTGCTGCCAGCTAATCCAATTCTTGGGGCAGAGTTAAATTCTTCTAATGTAAGTTTATCATGGATAGTTCCAGCACAAAGTAACTCTCCATTAAAATATGATTTAGAATTATCTACGAATGAAGATTTGAGTAATCCTATTGTTATTAAAAATATTCATTCAACAAGCTATACAGTTGAAGGATTAAAACCTGGCAAATATTATTGGAGAGTTCAATCGAAAACAAGTAATGGAGAAAAATCTGATTATTCATATAAAAATGAATTTACTGTAAGTTCAATAACAAGTGTTGAAGAAAATAAAATTATAGCAAAAGAATTTTCTCTTGAACAAAATTATCCTAATCCATTTAATCCATCTACAACAATTAAATATACTTTGCCGGCTAAGTCTTATGTAACTTTGAAGATATTCGATATTCTCGGCAGAGAGATTAAAACACTTATTTCAGAAAATCAAAATGCAGGACATTACTGGATTGTATGGGATGGAACAGATAATTCAGGCAATAATGTAACAAGTGGAATTTATATTTACAGACTTGTTGCAGATAATTTTATTGCTTCTAAGAAAATGTTATTAATGAAGTAAATGAAAGGGGATAATTTGAATAAATTAATTTTTTCTTTGGGATTATTATTTTTTCTGGCAGTTGTGGGACTTGCAATTTATGCCTGTCATTTAACATATTTTTCATGATAGAATAATTCAAATGAATATTTCTCCGAAAAGGCTGCACTTAAAGCAGCCTTTTCTTTTATAAAGTAATTTTATTTATCGATTCACGAGTTGAATTTTATGATATTGTTTATTGTTATTTATGGAAAATTAAGAGGGAGGATTTATGCCAAAAAATTACATTTCTAATAAAGATGAAACTGTTCGCATGTTTGAAAATGATATTCTCGAAGCTCTTTCAAGAGTGCACTGGTCTGTACCTTTGTGGATTTATGTTCCCGTAATTTTATTTTTCTCTTATCGAACTTTTTTCATTTATTCATTTACATTTTATGAATTTATTAAATGGTTCATCATTGGAATTGTTATATGGACATTCACTGAATATACTTTGCATAGATTTGTATTTCATTATCAACCTAAAAGTGATTGGGGTAAAAGAATTCATTTTATAATTCACGGAGTTCATCATGATTATCCAAAAGATTCAAAAAGACTTGTAATGCCGCCGTCTGTAAGTCTGCCTCTTGCTGCATTGTTTTTTATTTTGTTTGTTAATCTTTTAGGCGAAAGAAATGTTAATCCTTTCTTTGCTGGATTTTTAGTTGGATATTTATTTTACGATATGACACACTATGCAGTTCATCATTCCAATATCCATAACAAATTTTGGCTTGCAATTAAAAATCACCATATGAAACATCATTACAAAGATTCAACCAAAGGATTTGGTGTAAGTCAACCAACATGGGATTATGTATTTGGCACTAATTTCCCAATTAAAGAAAAAAATGAAGTTATTGAAACGCAAGGGAAATGATTTCAAAAATTTTTTGATAAGCTAATTTCTTTTTTGCTGAATTTAAATATGATGCTCATTTATCTTTCAAACAAAAGAATTATTTTAGTATCGAATAAAATTAAAAAATTTGATGAGCTTAAAAACTATTATTTCTTTCTTGATTATCTTAATTGATCTTATTCCTTCATGTTCAAATAAACTTAATGCAGAAACAGATTTTTACATTCGGTTAAATCAAATTGGATTTTTACCTGATGATATAAAAACTGCAATTGTTCTTTCAAAAGTTAAACTTGATGGCAAAGAAGCAATTGTTAAAGAAATAAATAATGATAAAATAGTATTCAAAACTTCCTTACAATTGGTGCCAAAAAATTATGGCATCTTCCTGTATGTTTATAAAATTGATTTTTCTAATTTAAGAACTGAAGGCGAGTATGAAATTATCATTGAGAAAATAAAATCTTATTCATTCAGAATTAGGAAAAATGTTTTTAATGATGTTGCTCCTTCTCTTTTAGAATTTTTAAAAGTTCAGAGATGCGGCTATACAAATCCACTACTTCATGATGTATGTCATATTGCTGATGCAACTAATATAATTGATGGGAAAAATGTATTGAACAAAAGTATTGATGTAACAGGTGGATGGCATGATGCAGGTGATTATATAAAATTTCTAAATACAACTGCTTTTACTACTTACATGCTTTTGTTTTCCTATGAATTTAATCCGGAAAAATTTGGATTTGATAAAGATAAAAATGGTTTGCCTGATATTCTCGAAGAAGCTAAAGTGGGTCTTGATTGGCTTTTAAGATGCAATTATGAAGGGAAAAAATTCGTAACTCAAGTACAGGATTTGAAAGACCATGAATCTGAATGGAGAATGCCAGAAGATGATCAATTTGGTTTTGACAGACCAGCATTTTTGGGAATAGGAAAAAATTTAATCGGAATTTACTCTGCTGCTTTGGCTCTTGCTTCAAGAATATGGAAAGAAAAATTTCAGTATTATGAATTTGCTGATAAATGTTTAAATACAGCCAAACATTTTTACACAATTCGAAATAATGTTCCTGATGTTGATAGCAGCGGTACTGGGATGTATGTCGATACAGATTTTAATGGCAAATTGGCACTCGCAGCTATTGAATTATTTATTTCAACAAATAATAAAAACTATTATAATGATGCAGTAAATTATGCTGATTCTGCAAAAAATAATTTTTGGTGGAGCTGGGGCGATATTAATCCACTGGTTCATTACAAACTTGCAAAATATGACAATCGATATGCAGAACTTCTGAAAAAAAATCTTGAAGAATTTAATAAAAATAAAAACAGTAATGTTTTTGGTATTGCGTCATCATTAAACTGGGGGAGTAATAATACATTGCTTGGTATAACTCTGCAAAATATTTTATGGAAAAAATTAACAAACGATTCTTTTTTTGACACTCTGGCAGTTTATCAAAGAGATTTTATTTTGGGAAGAAATCCTTGGGGAATAAGTTTTATATTTGGTTATGGAAAAAATTACACTAAAAATTTTCATCATCAAATTTCATACTTCAAAAAACAATTGCCTGGAGGATTGGCTGCAGGTCCAGTTCCTAAAAAGTTATTAAATGATTTTAAAATTCAATTTGAAGGAACCGATACATTTTCATTATTTCAAACAGATGATATTTATTACAGAGATGATAGATATGATTATATTACAAACGAACCAACAATTACTTCAAATGCTACAGCAATTTTTGTTTTTGGTAATATGAGAAATTGAATGTATTAAAATGGAGCAGAAATTTCATTTTAAGAAAAATTATTTTATTCTATATTCATTTTTAGAATATAATTGATATTTTTAGTGGCATGTTAATTGGCTATTATTAAAAAAATTAGGATTTGCCATGCTCAGTTCTGTTAAAAAAGTTCCGTCAGGATTTTCTTTTATTGATAAAAATTGGGGCGGTGTTTACAGGGGAGGAAGTTATTTATTAATTGGTCCAAGAAAATCCGGCAGAACATTAATCGGTTTGCAGTTCGCACTTGAAAATGCAAGAAGCGGAGAGACATGTGTTTATTTTACTATCATGCGTCCTAAAGATTTAATGATTCAAGCAGCTTCAATTAATTTTGATATTCAATCTTACATGAACCAAAATTTAATAATTGTAGTTAGAGTAGCCCCACCGAATGAAATTTATGATATGTATAACCCTGATGATTATCTTGTAGAATATTTCAATGATATAATTACAGTTATAAATCAATATAATCCAACAAGAATTATTTTTGATGAAATTACTCCTTTTGTTGGTTTTAAAAATCTGGATTATTTAAGAAACACATTTCTCCATACAATTGAATCAATTGAAGAAAGAGATATCACAAGTTTATTTATAATTAGTGAACCAGCTACTCAAAAAGCTCATTCAATTGTTGAAGGATTATCACAATTCGTAACTGGATTAATTCAGTTGAAAAAAGAATCAGGCAAAGAAAGATTTCATGGAGGAATTGTAACAATTACGCCTAATGTCGGGCATACAGAAGGTGAGTTTAGTTCAGAATATAGAATTGTTCCAAATAAAGGTGTAACTACAGAATTTACAAAAGAAACTTATCCAACTGAAGAATATGATAATATTTATACTAAAACAAAAACAAGAAATTTCACTGCACCAACTAAAGTTGAAATCCCATCTGAACCTTATGCATTTTCTAATGTCTATAACTATCAAGATTTCTTATTAATACTTAACAATCAAATTGCTCTTTATAAAAGCACAGGACAAACATTTAATCTCGTTTCAATAAGATTAGACCCAGTTGCACAAGTAAGAGGGTTACTATCAATTAATCAATTGCAAAATGCTGTAAGATTATCAACAAGTAAAAGAGATAAAATTTGTGTCATAGAAAATAAAATTCTTGTGTTATTAGTAAAGGGGAGTTTGAAAAGCGTTGTTGATTTAATTACAAATGTTCAGAATAATTTACCAAGCAGCGATCCTGCATACTTAACTGCGGTTCTTGATTACATTACAATCTTTAATACAACTATTGATGAAAGATTTGAAAATGCTGAATCGATGATGGAATATGTTTTATCAGCAGAGACTTCATCAACGCATGCTTATCAGCCTTTAAATAAATTTATAGGGTAATGATTTACCGTGTTAAAATATTTTTTACATCTTTATTCTTAATCACATCAATTTTATATCCTCAAATAAAATCTGATGGTTTAAAGCGTCAAGCTCAATTTTTGATGAAGGAAGGAAGATACGGCGAAGCAATTGACCAGTTAAACAAATTTATTTCTGCAAATCCTCAACTTGCTGAAGGTTATCATCTTAGAGGACTTTGTTATGAAAAAACAATACAATATCAATATGCAGTGCTTGATTTAAGAAGGGCTGAAAGACTTGACCCCAAAAATGAACAAATAAAAATAGATTTGAATCGAGTTATTGCAGTTTGGCATCAACAGCTTTATCAAAAAATTGAAGGGCATAAAAGAGACATTGCAATCGACCCAAATTATCCATTCAATTATCTTGAAATTGGCAAAGCTTACAGATGGCTTGAAGAGTGGGATAATGCCGAACAATGGTATGATGAATATTTGAAAAGGGATGATAATGCCTCGCCAGATGAAATAATTAGATATACAGAAATTCTTGCTAAAACTGGTTCAATCACAAAAGGTGAAAGAATTTTGAAAAAATATGTAGAACGATATCCTGACGATTGGAGATTATGGAGCCGTTATGGTTATTTTACACTTTGGTTAGGGAAGTATAAAATTGCAGAAAATGCTTTTCAAAAAGCACTTGATATAAAACCTTTTTTTAAGGAAGCTCAGGACGGATTGGATATAACAAGAAATCAGGCATATTTGCTTCAATATCAACCAAGGTCTTTTGAATATGTTTATCCAATCGATAGATATTATAGAGAGTTAAAACGAAATCCAAATGACGATAAAATTAGATTTGCTTTAATTAAGGAATTAATCTCAGCCAATCGATATGAAGAAGCATTCCAGCAGCTTCAATATCTTCAAAACAAATATGCTGATGATGAGGAATTTAAATCTCTTTATCAAAAAGTAACTGCGTATCGTGACAGCACTTACAACTCAAATATCGAACTTTATACGGGAATGCTAAAAGAAAATCCTAATAACAAAGAAGCTGTTATTAAACTCGCTCAAACTTATGCAAATCTTCTTTATTATGATAATGCAATTGAAGTATTAACTGAATATCTTAAAGATAAACCTGAAAATGAAGATCTTGATGTAAGGTTCTTATATGCAAAATATTGTGCATGGAATTATGAGTGGGAAAAAGCAATTGCACAAATTAACAAACTTTTGGAACTTGACCCGGAAAATTTAGATTATCAATTATTAAGAGCTCAAATTGCAGTGTGGACAGTTCTTGATTTAGACCTTGCAGAAAAATATTTATTGAATGTAATTAAAAGTAGACCTAAAGAATTGCCTGCATATTTGTCGCTTGTGTCTTTGTATGCATGGAAAAAGAATTTTCCGGAAGCAAAAAAGTACCTTGACATTGCAAAAGAAATTGACCCAAATAATCCAGAAGTTGTTAGTGCAGAAAGTAATTATGAACTTCATTTATCTGCTTATGAAGAAATAAAAGTATTTGAAATTCGTGCTGAAGCTGAAAAACTTTTTATGGAAGGAAATTGTAGTGATGCAAGAACTAAATATGAAGAATATTTTTCTAAAAGAACTGGACCATCGAGAGATGAATTAATCGAATATGCAAATATTTTAACATGCGCAGAAGATTATCCCAAAACAATTGAAATATATGATAAACTGCTTTCAGAAGAATTTGATTTTAAAATTGCACTCCAACGAGCTAATGCTTATTTCCTTAACAAAGATAGCTTAAAAGCAGTTGAAGAATTAGAAAAATTAAGCAGAATTGATTCAATCGATATTAATTCAAAAATGGATTTAGCAAATGCATTTAGCATTGTGGGATTACCTGGCAAAGCTGATTCAATTTATCAATCACTGAAAGATAGTCTAAAAACACCGGAAGAACTAAGTCTTCTTGATGAAAAACTAATCACATTAGGAAGCTCTTACATAAAAACAAAAGAATTAGACCGTGCAGAAAAAATATTTAATGAATTATTGAAAAAGATTGATGATGAAGCAATGATAAAAAAAATAAATCAGCAAAGATTATATCTTGCAGATGCATATGCAATGCAGAACAGATGGGGTAAAGCTGAGGATATTTATGATGATTTGCTTGAGGTGACTAAAGATACATCAGATATAAAAATTATTAAGCAGCGGTTAAGCTGGATTCCGCCTTATGGTTTTAAAAAAGGAATTTATGTTATTAAAAATATTTTAATCCCGACGAATATTGGCTTATCGCCATTTTCAAATTTTTATGGTGATAATCAAAGTTTTAGATTATGGAGTTATGGCTTAAACATGGATGGAGGATTTATTGGATTTTTAAGTCTTGGCGGTTCATATCAAAACGTAAGAATTAACAATAAAATTGTTACAAAAGATTTTAATGCATTAAAAGGAATTTTATCATTATACATAATAAAAAATTTATCAGCTTCGCTTAGCTATGGAATCTTAAATATTCTTGGAGAAAAAAATAAAAATATTGGAACTGCCACTATTAAATATGAAAAACAGGACGAATTATTGTTGAGTGGATATTATGAAAATAACGATGCAAGATTAATTTTGTATTCACCTTATCTAATGAATACAAGATTGAAAGCTGAGCTCTACAGAATTAATGCCTCTTATCTTCATAACAATCAGCTGCAGTTTATAATTAATTATAGTTATTATAATGTGTCAGATAAAAATGAAGGCAATGATTTGCTCTTGAGAGTTGGAAGAAAATTTTTTGAGAACGGTATTATTGGATATGAATACTACTTTGCAGATTTTGCTTACGTTTCTTCTTTATACTATTCTCCCCAAAATTTTATTTCTCACAGTCTCTGGGGTGAATATAAATGGCTTCATAAAAGCGGGTTGAAATTAAATTTATTTGGAAAAATTGGTTATGTACCTGCAATTGATTTTTTTGTGAGCGAATATTTTATCGATGCGACTTATAGTCCTATAAAGAATTTGAATGTTAACGGAAGAGTGGGTTTTTCCAATAGCTATCGTTTCGATTCTGTCTATCAATCGTTTTCAACATCTTTTTCATTATACTGGAATATTTTTTAATTTATTTTCTAAACAGAAAGGGTTTATATGTTGAATAAATTCTTAATTGTCGTAATATTAATTCTAATCTCACTGAACACTTATGCAATTGATAATTACTATTTTAAAATTTTTGATGCAGAAGAAAATACAGATAACACATTTGTATCGTCACAAAAAACATTAGGTAAATTTGTCCCACTGAGCGGGAATGTAGAACAACTGAAATATTTTTTTAATGCACTAAAGAATTCTAAAAATCAAGTTATTAGAATTGCACATTATGGCGACTCTTTAATTCAAGGTGATATTATTACAGAATATTTAAGAGAATATTTTCAAGAAAAATTTGGTGGCAAAGGAATTGGATATTTATCGATTGTATCGAATGACATTAAAATGAGAACAAGCATCAATCATTCTTATTCTGATGATTGGACTTATGCATCAATTATAACAAGAAATCCAGATAATTTACCTCTTGGTATAAGCGGAGCCGTTGCAATTCCTAAAGTCAACAGCTGGGTTAAATATGAAACCACAGATAATCTAAAATCTACAAATAGTTTTAATATAGTTAAAATTTATTACAGCAATGCAAAGAATTCTGTTATTCAATACAGAATTAATAACGGTAAAGCTGTTGATGTAAGTTTAGAAGAAGGAAATTCTCTCAAAGAATTAAGAATAGATTTGAATGTTGCTGGAAAATCTTTTGAAATGAAATTTATTTCCGGCAAAGCTCCATACATTTTTGGAGTTAGTTTAGAAAGTGGAAACGGTGTTTATGTTGATAATTTCCCAATGCCAGGAAATTCAGGTGTATCTTTGTTAAATATTTCTGAAAATGTATTGAAAGATTTTAAAAAATATTCTGAATACTCATTAATCATCTTAACATATGGTGCAAATGTTAATGCACCAAACAAAGAAATCTTTAATTATTATGAAAATAAAATGATTTCAGTTATAGATTACTTAAGAAAATGTTTTCCAAATGCAGGTATAATACTGGTTGGAGTTGGTGACAAGACAATGAAAATTGGGAATAAGTTTATTACTAATCCAGATGTATCACTTTTACTTTCAGCACAAAAACGAATTGTTGATAAATCAAAAATTGCATTCTGGAATTTATGGGAAGCAATGGGTGGTCAGAATTCAATGAGTGAGTGGGTCAATTCAAATCCTCCAATGGCATTGAAAGATTTTTCTCATTTTACTCAAACTGGCGGCAAAAGAGTAGCTCAACTTCTTTTTGATGCAATAATGGATGCATTCAATAAAGAAAAATAAATTTGTAAATATTATCATTATTCACTTACGAACTAATTTCATTCACTTACACCAATCTTTTAAGTTCTTCTAATAACTTATTTCCTTGCAATAGTTTAAATAATCAATTATATTCAACTGCCAATTGTATGAATATGAGGCAGCTTAGCTTAATGTGTATTTTGTTGAGATAATAAGAAAATCTTTTTATTTGAAAATTGAGTGAAATAAAAGTTTTTTAGCTGGCACTTGTTTTGTTTATTAATCTATGCTAATAATAGATTTTTTATGGACAAAGATTTATTAAAATATCAGATTGCCTTAGATAATCGTGAGCTAAAACCTCCAAAGAGAAACGAAGCTAAGGAAAAATTAAGAACTATAATTGTATCTGGTTTTTTGTCTGTATTATTGATTATCACAATTATTGTAACAATGCCTCTTACTATTTTGACCTGGAGCGGATTATTTGTTTATTCATCCATAGTTTCACTTGTTATTTTCTTGTTTGTGCTTTTGTTTAGATATTTTGGAATTTTGTTTATGGCATATTTTTATAATACAAGATATACGGTTCTTAGCAAGCCAGGTTATTATCCATTTGTATCGATTATTGTCCCAGTTTATAATGAAGGGAAAATATTAAAGAATTCAATTGAATCACTTCTTAATCTTGATTATCCTAATTATGAAATTATTATAGTTAATGATGGCTCAACTGATAATACAGCTGAAGTTGGGGAATCACTAGTAGGCTACCATAAAGGAAAAACAAGTTTGGTAAAAATTTCTTTAATCAATAAACCAAATGGTGGAAAGGCTAAAGCATTAAATGCAGGCATTCAATATTCTGAAGCACAATTTGTTTTATGCATGGATGGAGATTCTCAATTAACACCTGATACTTTACGAGCAGCTATGAGACATTTTGTTGACCCGACTGTTGGAGCTGTAGCCGGCAATGTAAAAGTCCAAAATAGAAAAAAAATTTTAACAGATTTACAGGCGCTTGAATATTTAGAAGGATTAAATCTAGCAAGAAGTGCACAGGGATTTTTACAGATGGTGAATATAATTCCAGGACCAATTGGAGTTTTTCGAAAAACAGCATTACGGGATGCTGGCTTTTATTCAAGCGATACTTATGCAGAAGATGCAGATATAACACTTAAAATACTTGCTAAGGGCTGGAAAATTATTTATGAGCCTAATGCTATAGCTTATACAGAAGCACCGGCTACAATTTATCAGCTCTTGAAACAAAGATACCGCTGGACGCGTGGAATTTTGCAGGCAATTCGAAAACATAAAAGATATTTATATAATCCAACACTTAACTTTGGGAATAGTTTTATCTTATGGTCAATGTTTTATGAAGCTTTAATCTGGCCCGCAATGAATATCTTTGTTAATCTTTACTTCATAATTATTGCATTGATTTATGGAATTCATATTACTTTGTTTTTATGGTGGGTTGGTATAGCAGTTCTCGATTTAATGTCTGCAGTATATTGTGTAGCAGCTGAAAGAGAAGAATTTCGCTTGGTCCCATTTGCAATTATTTACAGGATATTTTTTATTTTGCTGATAGATGTAACAAAAGCAATGGCAACTATAGAAGAATTTATAGGAATCAGAATGACATGGGGAAAATTAGAAAGAATAGGAACACCGGCTTTAGAATCAACACAAGGTATCAAAGCATTTAAGTAATATTTTATGAGGTAGAAAAATGGAATTAATTCCAATATTATCATTAATAATTCTCGTTGCCACAGTTTCGACATTTATTCTGGCAGTAGGTGCATATATTCTATATAAAGTGAGAGAAAGAAAAGGAATAACAGCTCAGGCTCCACAACCAGCTGCTATACCTGCAGAATTAATTGCACCCGCTCCGTTAGGAGCAGAACAAAGAGCCGCAGCTCCTGGTAGAAGAACCTATGAAGTTGTTCAACCTCAACAAGAATTTGGCTATGAATATCAGAGACCTTCTCCTTATGAACAAGAAGAATCAAAAGGTCCTGAACTGCGCCCAACCTTTGTTGGCTCATCTCCTCGTCAATATCAAGGTGAAGAATTTCAACGCAGAACAGATGAACAAATTTCAGGTTCAGTGGCAGAACGCTTTTCTCCAAAAAGAAAATTTGTTAGGTATACAGGTGAAGGTTATGAAGAACCTGTTAAACAAGAGAAAAAACAAGAGGATAATCTTAGGTGGCGGTAATTGAAAACAGAGGTTTGAGAGTTAATTATTTGATAATCTTTTTAAGTGGTCTTGTCCTTCTTATTACAGGAATACTCGTTTTTTTGCTTATTGTAAAAAATATTTATGGAAGTTATGAACTAAAAGAAATACTACCTACCAAAGAAAACTTAAAATTAATCAGCGGTGATTTAAAAACTAAAAAAGTTGCAATTCTCTATTCTCAATACACAGAAAATATGTTGCCTGCCGGCAGCACTTGGCTTAAAGATAATATTGATACTTGGAAAAGATTTATTAAAAATTCCAAAATGAATTATGATATTATTTCCGACCAAGTAATTGAATTAGGTGAACACTTAGATTACAAATTAATTGTTCTTCCAGGCTCCAAATCTTTGAGCGATAAACAACTTGTTCAGTTAAAAAAATATTTAGAAAATGGTGGGAGTTTATTTGTAACTGGTGGACCAGCAACTTATTCTGACGAGGGCAAATGGCGCGGCTGGGATTTTTTCACAGAAGTATTTGGCTTAAAATTCAATAAAGAAATTAAACCAGAGGAAACTTATAAAGTCCATACACTAAGAGGAAATTTACCACTTACTGCTGGAATACCTACAGGTTATGCTCTTAAAATTGCAACATGGGATAGACCAATTTATGCTGAAGTTCTCGAACCTCGCACAACTCAAGTTAGTTTCTGGTATGATTTCAGAAGAGAAGCGGGATTGGTTCGAGAAGAAATTCAAAAAAGTGCTGGAATTGCATACGGAACTTATGGAAAGGGAAGATTTGTCTGGTTTGGATTTGAATTGAATTCAGTTTTAGGAGTTCAAAAAGATTTTGTTTACTTCGAAAAATTATTTAATAATTCTTTGAACTGGTTAACTTATCAGCCTACTGCCTATGTAAAAGATTGGCCCCTTGATTATGATGCTGCATTAATCTTTATTCCAACTTTAACACAAAATATTAGTAATATAAATCTTCTAAAAAACATAATTGATTTGAAGCAATTTCCTGCAACATTTTTTGTTGACCCAAATTTAGCTGCTAAAAATGCTAATCTTATAAAATCACTGGCTAAACTTGGGGATATTGGTGCTATAGTTGATATCGGTTACATAGAATCACCAGAAGATACAGTGAACGAACTTTTTAATAAAGAAACTCAATTTCTAAACTTAAAGATTGCCAAAGATACTTTGCAAAAAATTTCTGGTAAAGAAGTTAAAGCTATTATGCCATTGTATGGTTATTATAATGATAATACACTTCAAGCTATGGCAGCATATAATATTGATTTTCTTGTAACTGATTCTCTTACTGATAGGTCTGTTCCGGAAATGAGAGTAAGAAATAATAAACAAATTATGATAATTACTAAAACTGCAAGAGATGATTATGAAGTAGTCAAAAAATATGGGCTTACGAATGTTGATTTTCAAAGATATACTTATGAGGAAGATGTTGATAGAATTTTATTTGAAGGCGGATTATATGTTTTCAAAGTTCATACAGAATATCAACTACAACCTGATTATATTTCGGTTGTGAGAGATATTTTAAGATATGCAAAAAGTAAAAAAATGTGGATAACTACACTTTCAGAACTTCAATCATGGTGGAAAAAACGTCAGCAAGTAGAAATTCGATACGAAGCAAGAAGCAAAAGAAGAATTTCTGTTGAATTCACTAATCCAAGCGACATAAAAGCAGAAAATCTTGTTGTTGAAGTAAATCTGAACAAAAAAGTTAAGAACATTGATATTTCTACAGATATCATTAATACTCCAATTCCCAAATACGAAATAAGCAAAGATGGACAAGTTATTAATTTTTATCTCGATAAAATGGAGCCGCACGAAACTCGCTCTTTACTTATAGATTTTGAAAACGTAGATTGAATATTGAAAGAAATTTTAGTTAAAATAAAATGCTATGAAAGATTTTCTTCAAAATATTTTTATACAAAATAAGACAATGCACATATTGGCTGCTTTGTTTTTTGTTGCAATGATTTTTATTAGCTGTGTTGAGCCTTTAACTGATTCATCACAAAGTGCAACACCTACAATAGAAATTATAAAACCTGTTACTGGTGATTCTGTAATGATTGGAAAGAATGAGGTTGATTATAAAGCAGCAGATGGAACAGGTGGACAAGGTTTATCATTTTATGAAGTTTATGTAAATGATAAATTCACAAAAAAATATGTTCAAAATGATGACGGCACCAATCCTAAAATTTATCTTGAAATTGATTCTACATTATTAGGAAGCAGAATTAAATATTTTATAAAAGTATACAATAAAGCCGGTAAAGCTAAGGAAAGCAAAGTTCAAGAAAATATTTATGTCAAGGATAAACCTCCAGCTGCCCCTTCAAACTTGATAATTAAAAAAACAAGTGATTATTCAGCAACATTATTATGGAATGATAATTCGAATAATGAAAAAGGTTTTGAACTATGGCGTAAAGATGGCGGAGGAGGAACTTATAGAAAAATTAAAACTCTTCCTGCGAATACAATCAGCACAATTGACGACGGAATTTCTCCATTTGTAGATTATTTTTATAAAGTAAGAGCTTTTAATGATACGGGCACTTCAGATTTTAGCAATGAAGTTGGAACTTCAAGTTTGCCTGGCGGACAATGGAATCTTCAAGCAGAAGCCATTGGTGCAAGTTTAGTAATTTTGAAATGGAACGACTTTGCTGTAAATGAACTCGGATTTAAAATTGAAAGGACAAATCCTTATACAAATAACTGGGAAGTAATTGATATTGCAGCTCCAAATCAAACTGAATATGAAGACAGTAATGTTCAACCAAGCACAGCGTATAAATACAGAGTAGCATATTTTACCTCAAATTCAATAAGTGGATATTCAAATGAAGCATCAATATCAACATTTTATACCGATGTAGAAGGTCCAACAAATCTTACTGGATATTATTCATCAGGAGTAATATTGCAGTGGACAAATAATGATAAATTGCAAATAGCCAAAGGAACAATAATCGAAAGAAAGATTGGCAGTGATGGTAAATTTAATGAAATCAGCACAATCGAAGCCGACGCAACTACATTTAATGATAGTAATGTTCAATCCGGCAAAACTTATTATTACAGAGTACGACAAAAATTAGCTAACAGAATTTATACACCATATTCCAATACAATTTATATTTCAATACCTTGATTGGTTTTTAGAATGGAAGAATTGAGACATAGCAAAACATCATCAAAAGTTCATAAAGAACTTTTGAATATGATAATAGATAAGAATGGAAAGATAATTGCATTAAATCCAGCAATCAGAAAGATTATTCCTGATGCTGTCCCTCAAAAAAATCTTTTTGATTTATTTGACGAAGAAACTGTAATATCACTTCAAAGAATATTTTTGGATGCTCGCAAGTATGAGATAACAGGAAGAGATTTTGTTGAAATCAAAACAGGTGATACAAAAATTACTTATGAGTTTGTATTTTCACCTCTTAAAAGCGAAAGCAACATTTATTTTTATGTTGATATTTTAGAACAAGAGCAAACTGATTATAAACAAAATGTTGATAAATTTTTTATTGCAACTTCTGAAATTGAAAAAATTTGCAGCGATAAAAAAATACATTCCATAATTAACAGAATTAAATTAACCTTTCCATTCACTTTCATTGAAAAAGCAAAAATTCAGAAAGAAATAAATGAAATTGATGAATTTTTCTGGTTAAAAGACCCTGCTGGTAAATTTATATTGATTAATGAAAAATATGCCTCCTCGCTTGGTTTTACTTCATCACAACTCGAAAATAAAAGAGAAGAAGATTACCTGCCAAAATATTTAGTGCCTCTTTATCATAACATAAATAATTACATTTTAAATTCATCTAATGCTGTAATTATCGAAGGAAGTACCCCGGTTACAAGCAGCTCAAATAGAAATATTAGCATAATTCAATTTCCTATATGTGACCTTGAAAATAAAGTTGTAGCTATTATCGGTTTCTCACAAGAAACTGAAAGGAAAGTTAAACCTTCTGAAAATTTCATTGGTGACTTATTAATTAAAAATTTACCTGTCCCTGCTTTATTCTTAAATCCAGATAATGTTATTGCCTCATTTAGTGATAGTTTTTTATCATTTTTCGAAGTCAAATCAGATATATTGAATAAAACTTTATTACAAATATTTCCCAAAGATTTTACTGAACAGATTCATAATTATATTTTATCACCTCAAAAAAATGCTTTGAAATTTCAATACAAATTTAGTAATGATGAAAAACATAGTTCAGAAATTACAGCTCAAAAAATATTTTCAGAAGGAATCTTATCAGGCACAATTATATTATTTATCAAAAAAGAAGTAAGTGAGATTTCTCCTGCACAACAACCCAATGTAATAGATTCCTTAATGCAAAATATTTCTGAGGCAATGTACATTTATGATTTAGAGAATTTAAAATTTCTTGAAGTGAATGATTCTGCATTAAAGTTGTATGGTTATAAGCGAAATGAATTTCTTAATATGGATTTAACAGATTTATTTGCTCCAGAAGATATTCAAACATTAATACAAAGCAGCGAAAGCAAAACTTCAATCTCTTTGTCAGGTCCTTGGAGACACAAAAGAAGTGATGGGTCTTCGATATTAATAAATATTAATCGAATCCCAATCGATTATAAAAATAAAAAAGCTCATCTCAACATAGTTAGAGATGTTACCAAAGAATATGAAGAAAAGAAAAGAATTCAGCTTTTTCAAAGTGTTTATGAAAATACAAGCGATCTAATTATTACTACAGATAGAGATGGGTTTATAATTGATATTAATGATAATGTACCTAGAAAAATTGGTTATTCTAAAAAAGAATTAGAGTCAAGACCGCTTATTAGCCTCGTATCTGATGAAGATAGAGCAAAGGTTAATAAAAGTATTTTTCATTCTGGAATTCTAAAACCAATTACACTTGAAGTAAACTTAAAGAGACAATCCGGAGATTTTAGTAAAGCAAATTTCATTGCTGTGCCAATAAAAAACTATCAGGGAGAAATAGAAAGTTATTCAATTTTAATTAAGATAATAGAGGAGCCAGCAAGGGAGCAAGAAATAAAACAATTAGGTGAACCAGCTGCTGGAATTGATTCTGCTTTTCTTTCAAGTATGTTCCATGAAATATTAACTCCATTAAATGTAATTATTGGGTTTACTCAAGAATTATGGGAAAGCATAGGTTCTCCTTCAAATGAACAAAAGGAAGCTATTGATATTATTAAAGATAACCAGAAAATTCTAATGCAAATTATGGATAATGCTATTGAGTATTCAGGTTTACTTCAAAAAGCTGTTAAATTAAAACCCGAGCAAATTAATCTTGCAGCAATATTAGAGGAAATTAAAAATAATCTGATTAAAGAAATAGAATCGAATAAAAAGGAAATAATTTTTGATAAAATTTCATCTCAGTTAGAATTTGAAAGCGATAAGCAAAAATTCATTACATTAATTGGATTAATAATAAAATTTGCTTTAAGCATTACAAAGGAAACTAGTTTATTTATTTCTACTTATGAAAGAGATATTAATAACTTAGTAATTGCAATTAGAGATACAAAAAATTCTATTAATCCTTTGTTATTAAAAGGAATGACAGAAGTATTTTCTGAAGAAGAAACAACAAGTCGAAGGAATTACGGCTTTTCAAGATTTTCAATGAGATTAGCTAAAAAATTAATTGAACTACTTTCCATAAATATTGAAACTATAAAAAAAGATGGGAATGATTATGAATTTGCTTTAGTATTTCCGAAAAAATTTGTTTTGAAAGAAAATATTGGTATCGACCTTGAAAAACCTGTTATATCAGAACAAAAACCAGTAATACAAGCAGCTGAAAAAATTGAAAAACCAAAAGAAAAAGTGCAAAAAGAATTGGATTTATCTCAGCTTTCCTGTTTGTATTTAGAGGACCAGATTGATTCACAGATTTTATTTAAAAGCCAAATGAAAGAACTAAAAAGCATAGAGGTTGCTCCGAGTTTGGAAGCAGCTATGCCACTATTAAAAACAAAGAGATTTGATTTTTTGATTATTGATATAAATCTTCAAGGTGAATATAACGGTCTTGATGCATTAAGGATAATTCAAAAAATCCCTGGTTATAAAAATGTTCCTATGATTGCCTCAACAGCTTATATGCAGCCTGGAGCAAGAGATAATTTTATAGCAGCAGGATTTACTGATTTCATATCAAAACCGCTCCTCAAAGAAAAAATTGTTGAAATTTTAAAAAGAATTTACCAATAAATCTCTTTTTAGTATTTTGCTTGCGAATTAAAACTATTTACAAATTTTACCAACGAGAACAATATGACAAACAAATATATTGCATATTATGATTCTCCTATTGGTAAAATTAGAATTACTGCTGATGAAGATTCCATTACAACTCTCTACTTTATTCTTGAAATGGATGGAATAGAATTGGAACCAATGTTGATTAATGAACCATTAGAAAAATGTCTTGAACAACTTGACTTATATTTCAAAGGAGAGCTGAGAGAATTTGATTTGAAGCTTAATCCCTCAGGAACTGAATTTCAAAAAAAAGTATGGAATGAAGTATTAAAAATTCCTTACGGCAAAACAAAATCATATCTTGAATTATCTCAAATGTTGGGAAATGAAAAATCTATTAGAGCAGTAGCAAGAGCAAATGGAGAAAATAAAATTGCAATAATCATTCCCTGTCATAGAGTAATTGGTTCTGATAAGAGTTTAACAGGTTATGCTGCTGGAATCTGGCGAAAAAAATGGCTTTTAGACCATGAAGCAGCTGTTGTAAGTAATGAACGGCAGCTGAGTTTATTCTAATATTATCAAAAAATTTTTTTCAAAAAATTATTTCATTGATTAAACTTGTTCAATTTTTTTTGAAGCTTTTATAGCCAGTTTATTATAAATGAGCATTAATATTGTTGCAAGTAATCCAATTCCTGCCATAATTAGAAAAATAATTTGTGGTTGATGTTTTATAGTAGAAAAAGTTTGATATACCCAGCCACCAAAAGCACCACCGAAACCCCATGCAATTGCAATTGGCAAGAATGCATATCCTTGAAAAAGTGCTGCTTGACCCTTTGGTGCTAAATCTGCAACATATTCATAAAATCTTGGTGCTTGAGTCTGCTCTCCAATTGAAAAAATAAAAATTCCAAGAACAATTACAGGAATGCCCATTGGAATTTTTGTCCCAAATAAATCAATGAAATTGCCATTTGTTAATGGTAAAATAAAAAACCAAATTATCCAAGAAGTAGTTGCAAGTATAAAACCAATAATAATTGCTTTTTGAGTTGAAATGTTTTTTGTTAATCTGTTAACAGGAATTTGAAACAAAATAATAGTCCATGCCCCAGTAGATAAAATTAATTCTATTGGAGCCTGAGATGAAATATAATCTGAAATATAGAATGGAATAACAATAAAAAATTGCCAAAATAAGACCCAGTATAATCCAAATATTAAAAGAAATGTGATGAATCTAAAATTTCTCAATACTTTGAATAAATTAATAATCACAGTTTTTAATTCCTGCTTAGAATTTTCTGACTGAGCTGGAGGATTTTTGTAAAAAATTCTTGTTGTTAAAAACATTAATCCACAGCTGATTGCAGAAACTAAATATACGAATTCAATTCCAAAAATATCTCTAACAAAAAATGCAAGAAGGGGACCAATAGCCGCTCCAATATTAACAAGCCAATAATAAATTGCATATCCAAGTGATTTTGTTTCGTTGGTAGTACTTAAAGCTACGGTTCCTAATACACTTGGTTTAATGAATGAGCCGCCAATTGCTGTGAAAATTAAAATTACTGCAAGAAGCCAGTATAAATCTATATTAGAATAGATACCTGAAAAAATATTCATCCCAGTTGAACCAATTAAAAAATATCCTATTGCTAAAACGCCAAATGCAAATGAAAATGCCTTCTTGAATCCAAACTTATCTGCTAATGCACCAGCAAAAATTGGGAGTAAATAAATTAATCCTCCAAAAATTGATGAAAGCTGCCCAGCTTGCAATTCACTGAATTTTAGGTGGTCTCTTAAAAAAATGCTTAATATTGTTGCCTGTCCATAATAGGCAAGCCTTTCAAATAGTTCCATTCCATTTGCAACCCAGAATGATGGATGAAAACCTTCTTTGAGTTTTTGAACTGATGCTGTTAAGTTCATAATATTAACCTTATATTGATTAATAACTTTATAATGAAAGCAAATTTATATTAATTCAAATAAATAATAAAAACTTTTTTATTTCATTAATTTTACGGAAGAAATTCAATTAGTTCAGATTTGCTATTACAAGGCAGTCTGATTAAGTTTAACTGTCAATTTATTTATTAGTATAAAATAAAAATAAATCAATAGAAACTATGAAATACTTCAAACATGAATCCGCATACATTGATGATAATGTAGAAATTGGAGAAGGAACTAAAATCTGGCATTTCACACACATTCAATCTGGGGCAAAAATTGGCAAATACTGTGTCTTGGGTCAGAATGTTAATATTGGAAATAATGTTACAATAGGTGATTATGTTAAAATACAAAATAATGTTTCTGTTTATGAAGGTGTAACACTTGAAGATTATGTTTTTTGTGGACCTTCAATGGTGTTTACAAATATTATTAATCCCAGAAGCAAATATCCTCAAAAAGGGAGTGAACATTACATTAAAACTCTTGTAAAGTACGGTGCAACACTTGGTGCAAATTGCACAATTTTGTGCGGCATTACAATTGGAAGATTTGCATTCGTTGGAGCTGGTGCAGTTGTAACAAAAGATGTTCCTGATTATGCTTTGGTTGTTGGTAATCCTGCAAGAATAGTTGGATGGATGAGCGAAGCAGGAGAAAAATTAGTGTTTGATAATAATGGTTTTGCTTTTTGTAAAAAATCAAATAAAAAATATCAACTTCAAAATGGAATTGTAGTGGAGGTAAATTTATGAAAGTTCCTTTGCTGGATTTAAAACCACAATATCAGTCAATTAAAAAAGAAATTGATGAGGCTGTTCAAAGAGTAATTGATTCTCAATACTTTATCATGGGTCCTGATGTTGCTTTGCTTGAAGAAGAAATTTGTAAGTATCTGAATTGTAAATATGCTGTCGGAGTTTCATCTGGAACTGATGCATTGTTGTTAGCTTTAATGGCACTTGATATAAAAGCTGGTGATGAAGTGATTGTGCCAACTTATTCATTTTTTGCAACTGCTGGTGTTGTTGCAAGATTAAATGCAGTTCCAGTTTTTACAGATATTGACCCTGTTACATTTAACATTAATCCTTCCGATTTAAAAAAGAAAATCACATCAAAAACAAAAGCTATAATTCCTGTTCATCTATTTGGTCAAAGTGCAGAAATGGATGAGATATTAGAAATTGCAGAAAAGTATAATTTGAAAATTATTGAAGATGCTGCACAGGCAATTGGCACTCAATATAAGGATGGAAAATTTGTTGGCACAATTGGAGATGCTGGATGTTTCTCTTTTTTCCCGAGTAAAAATTTAGGAGGGTTTGGAGATGGTGGTATTATTGTAACAAATAACGAAGAATATTATCATAAAATGAAAATTATGCGTGTTCATGGAATGGAGCCCAAGTACTATCACAAATATGTTGGGGGAAATTTTAGATTGGATACACTTCAAGCTGCTGTGTTAAGAGTTAAGTTGCCTCATCTTGATATGTGGTCAGAAAAGAGAAGACAAAATGCCACTTTGTATACAAAATTATTTATTGATTCAAATCTTGCTGAAGAAGAAGGGAAAATTTCATTTGATGAAAAGAATAGAGTTTTACTTCCAAAAGCTGTTTACAAAAATTCAGGTGTGAAGAATTATCACATTTATAATCAATTTGTAATTCGTGTTCAAAGAAGAAATGAATTAATGGATTATTTGAAAAAGAAAGAAATTGGATGTGAAATTTATTATCCTGTTCCATTTCATCGTCAGGAATGCTTTAATTATCTTAAGTATGATGATAATGATTTCCCAGTTGCAAATACAGCAGCAGAAACTTCTTTAGCATTACCAATTTATCCTGAGCTTTCAAGTGAGCAAATTAATTATGTTGTTGAGACAATTAAGAATTTTTTTGTGAGGTGACATTATAAAAAAGAGGCTGATTTATTGATTAGTCTGTTAACAGCCTCTTTCATTAAATTTTATCTTCGTCCCCTACTTTTTCTATCGCGTCTTGGACGAGCTTCGTTTACAACAATCTTTTTCCCCTTTATTTCATAGGTATTTAATTGTTCTATTGCTTTTTCAGCTTCACTTCTGTTGTTCATTTCAATAAATCCAAATCCTTTAGATTCTTGAGTGAACATATCACGAATAATTTTTACACTACTGACTTTGCCGTAATTGCTAAAAATATTTTCTAAGTCAGCATCTGTTACTTCAGATGATAAATTTCCAACATAAATATTCATTGCTTTACTCCTTTATGTGATTTTAGAAAATCCAATCTATAATAGGCAATCACTAAAAACAGATAAGCTTAATATAGAATTGTAAAACGCAGGCTTAATACTTTGGATTAATTAACCAAATTATTTTTTAAGCATTTGAAAGGTAATGTTAATTTTATGTAAATACAAATTTTGTTTTATTAAAGTAAATTAATCTCATTTAGATATTTTTCTGATAAACTTTCTGCTTCTTTTTTTGTTTTTGCTTCAACTATGCATCTTATTATTGGCTCTGTGTTTGATTTTCGGAAATGAACCCAGTGGTCATCAAAATCAATTCTTAATCCGTCTTCCTGATTAATTTGGTATGAAGAATATTTTTCGGCAAGCTTTGATATAACTTCATCTCCATTTCGATTTCCAAGTTCAATTTTTTTCTTTGAGATGAAATATTGAGGCAAAGAATTTTTTAATTCACTTAATGTACCACCAAATTCAAGTAAATGCTGAAGCAGGATAACAGTTCCAACCAGTGCATCTCTTCCAAAGTTGATTTCAGGAAGAATTACTCCGCCGCTTCCTTCACCACCAATTACAGCACGAACCTCTTTCATTTTTTTAACTACATTTGCTTCTCCAACTGGAGAACGAAAAACTTTACAACCATAACTTTTTGCAACATCATCAACTGCTCTTGTTGTAGATAAATTTACTACAACATTTCCTTTCTTTTTGGATAAATAAAATTTCACAGCTTGTGTAATGGTATTTTCTTCATTAAAAGGTTCTCCCTTTTCTGTTATTAGAACCAATCTGTCAACATCAGGGTCAACAACAATTCCAAATTCAGCTTTATATTTTTTAACTGCTTTCATTGTGGATTTTAAATTTTCTGGAATTGGTTCTGGTAATCGAGGAAAGATTCCATTTTTTTCACAATTAATTTCAATTACTTCACAGCCAAGTTTTTTAAGTAAAAGAGGCATTGAATATGCACCAGCTCCATTAACACAATCTAAAACAACTCTGAATTTTCTTTTACGAATTTTAGATAAGTTTATGTAGTCCATTTTTAATACGGCTTCAATATGATTCTTTAACCCCTCATCATACTTGACTATTTTCCCTAATCTGTTCCACAAAGAATATTTTTTTTGGGATTCTTCAATTAAGCTTAGCATAGCTGTATTTTCTTTTGGACTTAAAAATTCTCCTTTGCGGTTTATTAATTTTAATGCATTCCATTCGTTTGGATTGTGACTTGCAGAAATTTGAATTCCTCCAGATGCTTTTAAATTTCTTACATTGAATAAAACAGTTGGAGTTGGGCATATTCCAATGTCAATAACATCATTTCCTTTGGCAATTAATGTTCCGACAACAATATTTTTAACCATTTCACCAGAAATTCTTCCATCACTTCCAAGAACTATTTTACCTTTGCCACAAAATTCTGCAAAGGCAGAAGTATATTTAACAATTGTCTGCGGGTCTAAACCCTCGCCGATTATACCGCGAATTCCCGACACACTTACCATTAAAGTTGGCATAGAATCTCCATTTGCTTTAATCAAATTTACTTAATTCTATTGAGCTGTTAAAATTAAGCTATAAAAAAAATAAATTTTTTCGATAATAAATCGTAAAAGTATGCAGGTTGAATAATGAGTAATTCCACAATTACAGACTCAAAAATAATTAGTGATAAAATACCTGAAAGGCTTGATTACAAAAATCTGCTTGTTTCCTTAATGGATATCAATAATGATTTTATCTGGTTTATTGATAAAAACTTTCGACTAATTTTATTCAACCAGAATTTTAGAGAATTCTTTTCAAAAAGATATTCCAAAGAAATTAATATTAACGATGACTTTCTTTCAATTATAGATAATAAAGAAAGAAAACAATGGGAAGATAGTATTATTCTTGCTCTGAATGGAGATAAGTTTTCCATAGAGTATTCTTTTGATAATTACCAGAATGATTATTATAGAATTTATTTCAATCCTGTTAGAAATAGTGAAGAGGAGATAACAGGCGTTTCAATTTTTGCTCAGAATATTTCTGAAAGCAAACTTGCTGAAGAACAAATGCTAAAAAGTGAAATGCTTTCCCAATCAATTTTGGCAACTTCTCCAGATGGTATTGTTACAACAGAATTAGATGGAACAATTTCTTTTGCTTCAGATAAGTTTATGGAAATGGTTGGTAATGTATCAATTGAAAGTTTGTTTGGGAAAAAGTTAAGTGAATTTGTTTTTCAGGATGATTTAGAAAGATTTACAGAAAATCTTAAAAGTTTGTCTGAAGGAAAACATTGCACTTCTTACACTTTTAGATTGAAGCGTAATGACAATTCATTTTTTTATGTTGAATCAAAAATTGATGTTATTCGTAATGAAGAAAATAAACCAATTCTAATATTGTTTATAATGAGAGATATAACTGACCGCATCGAAGCAGAAATTGAAAGAGAAAAATTATTACAGGATATTGCATACTCACGCGACCAAATTGAACAGGAAGCAGCTCGCTATGTTGAACTTAACAATCAGCTCTATGAATCAGAAAGAAAGCTGGAAGAATTAAATTCAGCAAAAGATAAATTGTTCTCAATCATTGGACATGATTTGAAAAATCCATTTATCACTTTGCTCGGATTTTCAGAAATTTTAGTAGAAGATTATAATGAATTGAGTGATGATGAAAAGAAAGAATATATTAAAACAATTTATAATACAGCACGAAATACACAAAAATTACTAGAGAATTTATTAAGCTGGGCACGAGCTCAATCTGGAAGGCTTCAAATTAATCTTGAACCATTGTCAATTAAAAATATTATTAAGGAAACTGTTGAACTTGTCAAACCTCAAGCTGAAAAGAAAAATATAAAAATTACTGTAAGCATGAACTCTTCGTTAATGGTTTATGCAGATAAAAATTTACTTGATACTATAATTCGCAATTTGCTTACAAATGCAATAAAGTTTACTGGTGAAAATGGTTCAGTAAAAATTATTACTAAAGATGAAGATGATTTTGTTAAAGTTTGTGTTGAAGATACCGGAGTTGGTTTAAGTGAAGATGATGTCAAAAAACTTTTTAGAATTGATGTTAATGTAAGAGAAATTGGGAACTCGACAGAAAAGGGAACAGGACTTGGATTAATTCTTTGCAAAGAATTTTGTGAAAAACAGGGAGGCAAAATTTGGGTAGAAAGTCAATTGGGCAAAGGAAGTAAATTTTATTTCACAGTTCCAATCTATCATCCTTCAAAATAGAATCAATTATTTACTTTTAATTTAATATCCATTCAAATTAATCTTATTGATTAATGAACAATTCTTATGAACTTCTTGTTAAGGAATCAGGATTTATTTTATTTTAGTATAGAATTAAGAAATAATGTTGATTTTTTTATAAAATTCATTGTATTCGGTTAAAAACAAAAAAGATTTTCAAAGTGAAATCAGAAAGAATTCTTGAATATTGCAATCTCGGATTTATTGATTATAAAGAAGCATGGGATTTGCAAAACAATATTTTTCAGAAAAGATTAAAAAATGAAATAGAAGATACACTCTTCCTTTTGGAACATAATCACACATATACTTTGGGAAAAGTTGCAAATCCAGACCACCTTTTAATTAATAATCGTCAATTAAATGAACTTGGAATAAAAGTTTACGAAATTGATAGAGGAGGTGATATAACTTATCACGGACCCGGACAAATAGTAGGATATCCAATTATAAAATTATCAAACTGGAAAGAAGATACTCATGAATACCTTCGTGCACTTGAAGAGGTAATTATAAATACATGTTCACATTATGGATTAAATGCAGAAAGAAATTCAAAATATACTGGAGTATGGATACAGGATAGAAAAATTGCTGCAATAGGAATTAAAGTAAGCCGATGGATAACAATGCATGGATTTGCTTTTAATGTTAATACAGACCTGAATTATTTTGGCGGAATTGTCCCTTGTGGAATAAGAGATTATTATGTTACATCATTGCAAAAAGAATTAAAGAATAAAATTGATATTGAAGAAACAAAAAAAATTCTACTTGATGAATTTGTAAAAGTATTTGGGTATTCTGATGTTATTGTTAAGAAGAAAGATTTTTATTTGTTAAAAGAAGAAAAAGTTGAATAAGTCCTAATCAGCCTATTATTTTCTAAAAAATTGGAAGGAAATTAAATGAATAAAAAAAATAATTCTGCTTTAGAAAAAAATGTTCTTGAAATTACAAATGAAGTTGAAACTCTAATACCCAAAGAAAATCTTTTAGATGCACTCCGATTAATGCTTTTATCCCGCGAAATCGATAATAAACAAATGACACTTATAAAGCAGGGTAAAGCATTTTTTCATATTGCTGGGGCAGGTCATGAGGCTGTTCAAATTGCATTTGGCAAAATGATGAATAAAGGAATTGATTGGGCTTATCCATATTACAGAGATTTAGCATTCGTACTTTCATTAGGCATAACACCTGAAGAGATTTTTCTAAATTTTCTTGCAAAAGCAGATGATTTAATGAGTGCTGGACGACAGATGCCTTCTCACTGGGCTTCGAAAAAATTAAATATACCTTCTCAATCAAGTCCAACAGGCACTCAGTATCTTCAAGCAGTTGGAACTGCTCTTGGATTAAAAAAGCTTAAAAAAGATGGAGTAGTTTATGTAAGCAGCGGCGAAGGGGCAACAAGTGAAGGCGAATTTCATGAAGCTGTAAATTGGGCAAGCCGCGATAAACTTCCAGTGATTTTTTTAATTGAAAATAACAAATGGGCAATTTCTGTTCCTGTTGAAAATCAAACTGCCGGCAAAAATGGTTCTATTTATGAAATGATGAAAGGCTACGAAAATTTATATCGAATTGAAGTTGATGGGACAGATTTTATCCAATCTTATCTTGCTGCACAAAAAGCTTTTGATTATGTAAGAAATGGTTTTGGTCCTGTTTTAGTTGAAGCTCATGTCGTTAGATTATTTTCACATTCATCTTCTGATGACCAAAAAAAATATAGACCAATTGAAATTCTTGATGAAGAATCCAAAAAAGACCCAATCAATATTTTATCAAATTTATTGGTGCAGAAAGAATTAATAACCGAAGAGTTTTTAGAAAATCTTAAAAATGAAATACATGAAGAAACTAATCGAGCTGCTGATTGGGCTTTAAAACAAGCAGAACCTAAACCAGAATCTGCAATAAAATTTGTCCTTGATGAATCAAACAGACGGAATGAGCTTGTTTATGAGAAGTCTGAAAATTTTTCTAAGAATATTGTTATGGTCGACGCAATTAATCATGCTCTGAAAGAAGAAATGGAGTTTAATGATAAAATTTTTCTTTTTGGTGAAGATGTAGCTGACCCCAAAGGCGGAGTATTTACAGCAACAAAAGGTCTATCAACAAAATTTGGGAATAACAGAGTTTTTAATTCTCCATTAGCTGAAGCAAGTATTGTTGGTGTTGCAATTGGAATGTCTCTCACAGGAATTAAACCATGTGTCGAAATTCAATTTGGTGATTACATCTGGCCCGCATTTATGCAGATTAGAGATGAACTTGTGATGTATCGTTATCGCTCAAATAATTTATTTGAAACTCCTGTGGTAATTCGTGTTGCAGTTGGTGGTTATATTCATGGTGGAATTTATCATAGTCAAAACATTGAAAGCTTTTTTGCACATATGCCTGGTTTATTAATTGCATATCCTTCTAATGCTGCAGATGCAAAAGGTTTGTTGAAAACCGCACTTAGATTAAATGACCCGGTTTTATTTCTTGAACATAAAGGTTTATATCGACAAAGTTATGCATCTTCGTTGGAGCCAGATACAAATTATCTCTTGCCATTTGGGAAAGCAAAAATAATCAAGGAAGGAAATGATTTGACAGTTGTAACTTATGGTGCAATGGTTCATGAATCAAACTTTGCCGCAAAAAAATTAGAACAGGAAGGTTATTCAATTGAAATTATTGACATAAGAACAATTCAACCACTTGATATTGAAACAATATTTAACTCTGTTAAAAAAACAGGTAAAGTAGCAGTTATTCACGAAGATACATTAACAGCCGGCTTCGGAGCAGAAATTTCTGCATTGATAGCAGAAAATTGTTTTGAATATCTTGATGGTCCAGTAAAAAGAATTGCAGCTAAAGATGCTCCAATACCATATTCATCTATTCTTGAAAAATTTATCCTTCCAGATAAAAATAAAATTTACGAAGGTCTCAAAGAATTATTAACTTATTAATCATATTTCATTTAATTAATGGAGAATGAATGAAAGTAGAAATAATTATGCCTCAAATGGGAGAATCGATAACTGAAGGAACAATTATTAAGTGGCATAAGAAAGTAGGTGACAAAATTAAAAAAGATGAAATTATTTATGAGATTACTACCGATAAAGTTGATACAGAAATTCCTTCTCCTTGCGATGGAATTTTAACCGAAATTCTAGTTAATGAAAATGAAACTGCAAAAGTTGGAACTGTTGTTGCAATCGTTGATACTCAAGAGGAAAGTGGTAGCAATTTTAAAATTATTGAACAAGAAGAGAAAAAATTAATTGATATTGTTATGCCTAAAATGGGGGAATCAATAACATCAGGAACAATAATTAAATGGCATAAAAAAATTGGTGAACATGTTAAACGCGATGAAGTTATTCTTGAAATATCAACAGATAAAGTTGACACCGAAATTCCTTCGCCCGTTGATGGTGTAATTAAAGAAATACTTTTCGATGAAAGTCAAACAGTAGAAGTTGGTGCAGTTATAGCAAGAATTCTTACAGATGAAGAATTAATCATACAGAATTTTACAGAACAAAAACAAATAGATGAAATTGAATCATATGTTGCAAAGGAAGTGAAGCTTGAATCAAAATCAAAAAGATTTTATTCACCAGCAGTATTAAATATTGCACGACAGCATGATATATCCATTGAAGAATTAGAAAAAATTGAAGGCACAGGAATTAAAGGCAGAGTTACCAAAAAAGATATTCTTGATTATGTTGAAAAAAGAAAATCCAAAGAAAAAATTATACATGAAGAAAAGAAAGATTTAGAAAAGAAAATTTCATCACCTGAAAAAGTTGAAATAATTCCTGTTGACCATGTTCGAAGAAAAATTATGGAGAACATGGTTAAAAGTCGGGATACTGCTGTTCATGTTACTTCGGTTACAGAAGTTGATGTAACAAAGATTCACAATTTTATTAATAATAAAAAAGAGCAATATGCTAAAGAAGGAGTTAAACTTACATATCTTCCCTTTATTGCTTATGCAGCTGTAAAAGCTTTGAAAGAATATCCATTGATGAATGCTGTTATTGAAGAAGAAAAAATTATTGTAAAAAAATATATAAATCTTGGAATTGCAATTGCACTCGAGCCGAATGGTCTGATAGTTCCAAATATTAAAAATGCTGATGAAATGAACATAATTGGAATTGCCAAGGCTATTGCAGAATTAAGTCAAAAAGCAAGAACAAAAAAATTAACTTTTGAAGATGTTATTGATGGAACATTCACAATTACAAATTATGGAGTGTTCGGAACATTAATTGGAACGCCAATAATCAATCAACCCGAAGTTGGAATTTTAGGTGTTGGAAGTGTAATAAAAAAGCCAGTTGTAATTGAAAATGAAGGTATTGAAAGTATTGCAGTAAGAGCAATGATGTATCTCTCATTAAGTCACGACCATCGTTTGATTGATGGAATGCTTGGCGGTAAATTTTTGAAGTCAATAAAAGAATTTTTGGAAAACTTTGATGAGAATCTTGTGTAACGAATTAACAATTTTGTAACACGAAACGAAGCTTCGTAAAAAAAGCGAACACAACATAGGTAACACAAAACAAAGTTTCGTGAATTAATAACATTTAATAATAATTGAATGACATTGGAGATTACATGAAAATCAATCAGCATCAATTGGCATTTAAGGAAGAAATAGAAAAAAAGATAAATCCAGGGAAAAGGCCAGAATGGTTGAAAGTCCGATTGCCAAGCGGAAAAAATTACAAAGATGTTTATGAATTGATGCGTAAATCAAAATTGAATACTGTGTGTGAAGAAGCAAAATGTCCAAACATTGCCGAATGCTGGAACAGAAGAACTGCAACTTTTATGATTTTAGGTGATACATGCACAAGAAGCTGTGGATTTTGCAATGTTAAATTAGGAATCCCAAATGAACTCGATTTGGATGAACCAAGAAGAGTAGCAGAATCTGTTGAAGCTCTTAAACTCAATCATGTTGTTATTACATCAGTAAACAGAGATGAGCTGAAAGATGGAGGTGCATCAATTTTTTCTGAAACAGTAAGATTGATTCGTGAGAGAATGCCAAATACAACAATAGAAATATTAATCCCCGATTTTAAAGGTGAAGAACATGCATTCGAAATTATCATGAAAAATAAACCAGATATTCTCAATCACAATCTTGAAACTGTTAAAAGATTGTATCATGCTGTTAGGCCTCAAGCTAAATATGAAAGAAGTTTGAATGTAATTAAATGGTTTAAGGAAAGAGGTCTTAAAACTAAAAGTGGAATTATGGTAGGAATAGGCGAAACTAAAGAAGAAGTTATTGAACTAATGAATGATTTGTATAACAGCGGTTGTGATATTTTGACAATAGGACAATATCTGCAGCCAACCAAAAATCATCTTCCTGTTCATCGTTATGTCACATTAGATGAATTTAAATTCTACAAAGAATATGGATTAAAATTAGGATTTAAGGCAGTTGAATCTTCACCACTCGTAAGAAGTTCTTACCATGCAGATAAACATGCAGCATTGTAAATATTTTCTTAAAAACTGTTATGCATTTCTCATAAGTGGAAAAACTGAATCCCAATTTGAATTAGAAGAATTTTAATAAAATTATCCCCCTTTGTTTTTGAATAATAATTATTATTTTTCAAACAAGAAAAATGACTAAATTGTAATTAAAGACTGGCATATTAGTTTTATACATTTAAGCTCTTTTACGGTTTTTAAAATGAAATTTATTCTTGTGGAAATACTACTATTAAATTTTTATTAACTGAAGAAAAGGTTATAGCAAAACTATAACCTTTTTTTATTTTAAATAATCTGAGGTTTATATGGCAAAAGTTAAAGGTGATATCATAATTGATATTGAAAAATGCAAGGGCTGCGAACTTTGTGTTGCTGCATGCCCTCAAAAGACTCTTGAACTTTCCCGCAAAATCAACTCTAAAGGTTATCATTACATTGTAAAGATAAAAGATAATTGTACAGGTTGTGTTAATTGTGCACTTGTGTGTCCCGAAGGAATTATTAAAGTATATCGAAAGACAGATAAAAAGAAAGAACCAATTGCAACAATTTCAAATGTCAAAAATGATATAACAGTTACGGTGAGACAATGAAAAAAGAATTAACATTAATGAAAGGCAACGAAGCACTTGCCGAAGCAGTTATTCGTGCTGGTTGTGATGGATACTTTGGTTACCCAATTACACCTCAATCAGAAATCCTTGAATATCTGACTCGCGAAGCCAATGCAAGAACTGGAATGGTTGTTCTTCAAGCAGAAAGTGAAGTGGCTGCTATTAATATGGTTTATGGTGCGGCTTGCACTGGCAAAAAAGTTATGACTTCATCTTCTTCACCTGGAATTAGTTTAATGCAGGAAGGAATATCTTATATCGCATGTGCTGAACTTCCATGTTTAATTGTAAATGTTGTAAGAGGTGGTCCAGGGCTTGGCACTATTCAGCCTTCTCAAGGTGATTATTTTCAAGCTGTCAAAGGTGGGGGCCATGGAGATTATAAATTGATAGTTCTCGCTCCTTCATCGGTTCAGGAAATGGTTGACTTTGTTCCATTAAGTTTTGATTTGGCTTTTAAATATCGTAATCCTGTAATGATTCTTGCTGATGGAGCTTTAGGCCAAATGATGGAAAAAGTAGAATTGTTTGAACCAATACCTCGCAAAACTAATATTGAACCTTGGGCTACTGTTGGTAAACCAAAAGAAAGAGAAAGAAATATCATAACCTCACTTCACATTGAACCAGAAAAAATGGAACAAATTAATTTGCACTTGCAGAAGAAATACAAAGAAATTGAGAAAAATGAAGTTAGATTTGAAATGATTAATTGTGAAGATGCAGATATAGTTTTGGTCGCTTTTGGATTAGTAGCAAGAATTTGTTCAAAAGCTGCTGAACTTGCTCGTCAAAAAGGTATTAAAGTGGGAGTATTTAGACCAATAACTTTGTTCCCATTTCCATATCAACAATTAAATAATCTTGCAGATAAAGTCAAAAATTTTCTTGTAGTAGAAATGAATGCAGGCCAAATGCTCGAAGATGTTCGTCTTGCTGTCAACGGAAAAACTCCAATTGAATTTCATGGAAGAATGGGAGGAATAGTTCCATCTCCAGATGAAATTCTTCAAAAGATTGAAGAAATATTTATAGGAGAAAAAGTATGAGCAATCAAATTTTAACAGATGAAGAAAAACACTTTGAACAAATGATAGAAGAAGAAAATATTTGTGTAAATGAAAATCTTGTTTATGAAAGACCAAAAACACTTATCGATATTCCAATGCATTATTGTCCAGGCTGCGGACATGGTGTAGCGCATCGTTTAATTGCAGAAGTAATTGATGAACTAGGTATTCAGGATAAAACAATTGGAGTGGCTCCAGTCGGTTGTGCAGTTTTTGCATATAATTATCTTGATATTGATATGACAGAAGCAGCTCATGGAAGAGCTACTGCAGTTGCAACAGGAATTAAAAGAATGTTACCCGATAAATATGTTTTTTCATATCAGGGTGATGGCGATTTAGCAGCAATTGGAACTGGTGAAACAATTCATACTTGCAACCGCGGCGAAAATATTTTGATTATATTTATCAATAATGGAATATATGGAATGACCGGCGGACAAATGGCTCCAACTACTCTTGTTGGTATGAAATCTACAACTACACCATTTGGACGAGATGTTTCTGTTATGGGTAATCCATTAAAAATTACAGAGCTAATTGCACAACTTCCAGGGGTTTATTACTGCACTCGTGTTGCAGTTAATACTCCAAATAATGTTAGAAGAGCCAAAAAAGCTATAATGAATGGTTTCAAATTTCAGGAACATAAAAAAGGATTGTGTTTTGTTGAAATAGTATCAAATTGCCCATCTAACTGGAAAATGACTCCTGTAGAATCCAACAAATGGCTTGAAGAAAATATGCTCAAGTTTTATCCACTTGGTGACTTGAAAGTACCTGATTTATCCAAATCTGAATAAGGAGAAAACCATGACAGAAGAAATTATAATTGCTGGTTTTGGTGGACAGGGAGTTTTGTCTCTTGGACAAATTTTATGCTACGGCGGCGTTCTTGAAGGCAAAGAAGTAAGCTTTATGCCTTCGTATGGACCAGAGATGCGCGGCGGTACAGCAAATTGTATTACAATAATTAGTGATTCGAAAATAAGTTCACCAATCATTAGTAAATTTGATACACTTATTGCACTCAATCAGCCCTCACTCGATAAATTTCAAAATGCAGTTAAACCTAATGGTTTAATAATTTATGAGTCCAGTACAATTCTAAATCCTCCTACAAGAAATGATGTAGAAATAATTCCAGTTGAAGCAGCAAACGAAGCTGCGAAGTTAAAAAACACAAGAGTAATGAATATGATTATTCTTGGTGCATATCTTAAAAAGAAACCAATAATATCATTTGAGACAGCTCTCGAAGCATTAAAAAAAGTTTTACCAGAAAGATATCATCACCTCATTCCATTGAATAAAGAAGCAATGGAAAAGGGAATGGAACTGGTAGAAAAAATTCCATCTACATGAAAATTGTTTTAACGAGAATTTATTTTTTTACTTTTTTATGATTGATATGATTTTTGGAAATCACTTTCATCTTTCATAATTTTGCACAATAATTTTATTAAAACAGGTAGAAAAATGGCATCAAATGAAGGTGTAATTGTTCAAGTTATTGGTCCTGTCGTCGATATTGACTTTCAAGACGGCTACTTACCAAAAATTTATAATGCAGTTAAAATTCCAAGAGTCAATTTAGAAGGAAAAGAAGAAGAATTAGTTGTTGAAGTTCAACAGCACTTAGGAGAAAATCGTGTTAGAACAGTTGCAATGGATACAACAGATGGTTTAGTGCGTGGAATGAAAGCTTACGATACTGGTGAACCTATCACTGTTCCTGTTGGTCCAGAAACTCTCGGTAGATTAATCAATGTAATTGGTGAAGGTATAGATGGATTAGGTGAAATTAAAGCAAAGAAACGATATGCAATTCACCGCCATGCACCAAAATTTGATAATCTTGCAACTAAACAAGAAATGTTTGAAACAGGAATAAAAGTAATTGACTTACTTGAACCATATACAAAAGGTGGAAAAACTGGTTTGTTTGGTGGTGCTGGTGTAGGTAAAACAGTTATTATTCAGGAATTAATTCATAATATTGCTAAACAACACGGCGGATATTCTGTATTCGCAGGAGTTGGAGAAAGAACTCGTGAAGGCAACGACCTTTGGCTTGAAATGAAAGAATCTGGAGTGTTATCAAAAACTGCTCTTGTATTTGGTCAAATGAATGAACCTCCCGGAGCTCGTTTAAGAGTTGGTTTGACAGGTTTGACAATTGCTGAATATTTCCGCGATGAAGAGGGAAGAGATGTATTGTTGTTTATTGATAACATATTCCGTTTTACTCAAGCAGGTTCAGAAGTTTCTGCTTTGCTCGGAAGAATGCCATCTGCTGTAGGTTATCAGCCAAATCTTGCAACAGAAATGGGTGAACTTCAGGAAAGAATTACATCAACAGATAAAGGTTCAATTACATCTGTTCAGGCAATTTATGTTCCTGCGGACGACTTAACAGACCCTGCACCTGCAACAGCATTTTCGCACCTTGATGCTACAACAGTATTAAGCAGACAAATTGCAGAACTTGGCATTTATCCAGCTGTTGACCCGCTCGATTCTACATCAAGAATTTTGCAGCCAGATATTGTTGGCTGGGAACATTATAATGTTGCTAAACAGGTAAAAGAAATTCTCCAGGCATACAAAGATTTACAAGATATTATTAATATTCTTGGTATGGACGAACTTTCTGAAGAAGATAAAATTATTGTTAGAAGAGCAAGAAGAATTCAAAGATTTTTGAGTCAACCTTTTCATGTTGCAGAACAATTTACAGGCACACCTGGAAAATATGTTAAGCTTGAAGATACAATTAAAGGATTCAAAGAAATTCTTGAAGGCAAACATGATGATTTGCCTGAACAGGCATTTATGTACGTAGGCACAATTGAAGAAGCAGTTGAAAAAGCAAAAAGATTAGCACAATGATAAAAGAACTTAACTTAGAAATTATTACACCATCAAAAATTGTTTATTCTGGAAAAGTTAAATCTGTTACTGTTCCAGGTACACTTGGAAGTTTTCAGGTTTTATTTAATCATGCACCATTGCTCAGCACATTCGAAATAGGGAGAATTAAGGTAGAAGAATTAAACGGAACAGTTACTGAATTTACAACTGGCGGCGGCAGTATTGAAGTTCTCAAAAATAAAATTTTGATTCTTGCTGATAGTGTTGAAAGAAGAGAAGAAATAGATATTGAAAGAGCAAGAAAATCATTACAACGTGCAAAAGAAAGATTATCTGCTTCAAGAAAAGAAAAAATTGATGTTGAAAGAGCTGAAGCTTCACTTCAAAGAGCAGTTAATAGATTAAAATTTGTTGGAGCAGATAAAAGTTAATCGATTTTAAATTGTGCTGTTGCCGCCTGAAGTTCGTTTGCCATTTCCAATAAGTTTGAGGCTACTTTTCCAAGTTCTTCTGCTTCATTTTTGGCATTAACAGTCTTTTCAGAAATTTCATTTATCATACTTGCATTAAATTCACTTATCGTTGAAATATTGTTTATCATTTCAACTGTATGTTTAACACTATGGCTGCATTCTTCTGTTGCACTCATGTTTTGCTGAATAACAGTCGAAATTTTTTCTGTTGATTCCAGTAAACTTTTCATTATATCTGAAATTGTATTATTTGCATTAACCATATTTTCAATTTGCTTGTTCATATTGAAATATGAATTCAATAGCTTTTCGATGACTTTTCCTGATTCATTAGCTAAATCAGTTCCATAATTAACTTTTTCTACAATAGTCTTAATTGATTCATTTGCACTGGAAATATTCTGCTGAACTTTTGAAATAATATTTGAAGTTTGTTTTGTTGCCTCAGCAGATTTTTCTGCTAAAATTCTCACCTCATCAGCTACAACTGCAAATCCACGTCCATGTTCTCCAGCTCTTGCAGCTTCAATTGCAGCATTTAATGCCAGTAAATTTGTTTGGTCTGCAATTGATTCAATTGTTTGGATAATCTCTTCAATCTGTCTGGATTGTTTTAACATCTCTTCAATTTTCAATGCAAAATTTTGAATAGTTTCTTCTATTACTTTCATCTGTTCAACTGTTTTCATTACAGAATTTTCGCCCTGCTTGGCAACTTTTATTGATTCATCTGAAGATTTTACAATTGACGAAACAATTTTATTTGCAACATCAACTGCTTTTGCAATTTCATTTACTGCAGAGGATACTTGCTCGGATGCAACTAATTGTTCATGTGAATCTTTGGCAATGTTATTTATTGCAGCAGAAATTTGTTCTATGTTTGAATTTGCTGTATTTACAGAAGTAGCTTCTTCTGTTAAACTTCTTACCATATTTTGAATTGAAGCAGCATTGTTATTTGTAATTTCAATTGTGTTATTTGCAACTTTAGATAAATTTTTGCTGAATTCGGATAATTTAATGGTTCTTTCCGATAAAGTTTTCAGTAGACCGCGTAAACTCATTGGTTCACTATTAAAGGTTGCTACAGGAATTCCTTTATCAACAGCCTTGTTTATATATGTAACTAAATTTTTATCATAAATTCCGGTACAAATTGCATCGTATTTTTTCTCTATGCATTTTTCAATTGCTGCACCATAAATTTCTGCACTAATATTAAAACTTTTTTCTGTGTGTGAACCTTCAGGAATAATCCAATCTACTTGGGCATTATATTTTCTTAAAATGTTTGATGCTGCATCAACTCCTTTTTTGAATGATACCCAAAAATCTGAACCTTCTCTTCCTAAAACAGCAATTTTAATTAACTTATTTGATTCCTTAATGGGTTTAGGTCTCTTCAAAATACTTTCTTCATTTTCAATAACACCTTTTTGAGGATGCCAGTATTTGTGATAATTTTCTTTTGTTATTAATTGTAGCTCTGTTAGTAATCGAGGATTTGGCGGTTCCCAATTTGCAACAATATGATTGAATAAATGAACAACAGGATTGTAACCCTGAGCAAATTCATTCTGAGATAAAGTAGCAAAAATTTCTCCATTTGCTATTAAATTCATTGTCCTGTTGCTCATATCATGACAGACAATTTTTAATTTATCTTTTAGTTTTAATTCCTTTATTGTTTTTGAAAAACCACCACCATCATGAGTGATATAGATTCCTGATAAATCAGGATATTTATTAAGAAGCATTTTTGTTTTTTCTAAATATAAATCTGGATTATTATAACCCTCTACAACATCAACAATAACAATTTGTGGAGAATTTTCTTTAAGATAATTTTGAAATCCCTTTCTTCTTAATTCCTGTCCAATTACACCAAATCTTTCAATAATAATTGCAACTTTTCCTTTCCCTTTTAATCCTTCAATCATTGCTTCGGCACATTTTCTGCCTTCAAGATATGAATCAGCTCCAACATAAAATAATCTTTTGCATGGAACATCTGTAGCAGTGTTGAATTCTTTGCTTGCATCACTCAAGTTCGATACAATGGAATTTAAATCTTCAACAATATCTTGCATTAAACCAAAATTATAATCGATGTTGTTGGAATTAAATTTTATTTCTGCAGTTAAATTTCCATGTGATAATTCTGTTAGTGCGGTCGATATAGAAAGAGTATCATTTTCAGCTATTTTCTTAATGTATAATTTGATTTTTCTTAATGATGATTCAACTCCAAAATAATAATAAATCGCAAATAAAAAGCTGATTATAAGACCTGATAGTGAACTCCAAAACAATATATGATTTTTGAAATTGATTGACTTTTCAAATTCAATAACATTAATAAAAAGAATTGACAGAGCAATAAAAATTAACAAAGGAAAACTTGATGAAATTGTTTTTAAAATTTTTGTTTTCATATTTTTATGTCCTTAGGACTTTTTTGAGAAAATAGCTTTCTCTACATAATATTATCGTTTTTTAATTGGATTTATTTAATCATAGTTATTCACCAAATGCACCAAAGTTTATTGATTGAATAGTTTTATGAAAATGCTTTAGAAATCATGAACAAGTTTTAATACATATATTTTCATTGATGTGTTGAGCTCCTTTTTATATTTCAGTAACTTTGTAATAAATTTTAAAACATTTATTGAGGAATATGGAAGAAAAGAATAACAAACTTGAAAATCCTTCGGAGAAAAAGCCAAAGAATTTTATTTATGAAATGATTGATGAAGATATAAGAACTAATAGGTGGGGTGGAAGAGTTCATACTCGTTTTCCTCCTGAACCAAATGGTTATC
Organism: Rosettibacter sp. KY25; assembly: GCF_057554405.1. Classification (NCBI taxonomy): domain Bacteria; kingdom Pseudomonadati; phylum Ignavibacteriota; class Ignavibacteria; order Ignavibacteriales; family Melioribacteraceae; genus Rosettibacter; species Rosettibacter sp. KY25. The sequence goes on from NZ_BAAJAO010000012.1 coordinate 60,285, forward strand.
TTCATATTGGACATGCAAAAGCAATTTGTTTGAATTACGGAATTGCTCAGCATTACGGCGGTAAATTTAATCTTCGATTTGATGATACTAATCCTGAAAAAGAAGAAGTAGAATATGTTAATTCAATTATTGAAGATGTAAAATGGCTTGGGGCAGATTTTGAAGATAGATTATTTTTTGCTTCAGATTATTTTGAACAAATGTATCAATGGGCAGTGGAATTAATAAAAAAAGGGAAAGCCTACGTTTGTGATTTGAGTGCAGAAGAAATAAAAAAAACAAGAGGAACTTTAACAGAACCTGGAATTGAAAGTCCATATCGCAATCGTAGTGTAGAAGAAAATCTTGATTTGTTTGAGAGAATGCGCAAGGGTGAATTCCCTGATGGAGCCAAAACTCTTCGAGCTAAAATTGATATGGCTTCTCCAAACTTGAATATGCGCGATCCTGTTATGTATCGAATTATTCATCAACCTCATCACCGACAGGGAAACAAATGGTGTATCTACCCAACTTATGATTGGGCTCATGGACTTGAAGATTCAATTGAAGGAATAACTCATTCAATATGCACACTTGAATTTGAAAATCATAGACCTTTGTATGATTGGTTTCTTGACCAACTTGGAATTTATCATCCGCAGCAAATTGAATTTGCCCGATTGAATTTAAGTTATACTGTAATGAGCAAAAGAAAACTTCTGCAACTTGTTCAAGAAGGTTATGTTGATGGCTGGGATGATCCAAGAATGCCAACAATTTCTGGTTTGAGAAGAAGAGGTTATACTCCAGAAGCTATAAGAAATTTTACAGAAATAATTGGAGTTGCTAAACGAGATGCTTTAACAGATATTGCTTTGCTTGAATATGCAATTCGTGAAGATTTGAATAAGCGAGCTCAGCGTGCAATGGCAGTTCTTAATCCATTAAAAGTTGTTATTACTAATTATCCGGATGATTTGGTTGAAGAGCTTGAAGCAATTAACAATCCAGAAGATTTGACTGCTGGAACAAGAAAAGTTCCATTCTCAAAAGAAATTTATATTGAAAAAACAGATTTTATGGAAAATCCTCCAAAGGGCTATCATCGTTTAGTTCCAAATGGAGAAGTAAGATTAAGATATGCATACATCATAAAATGCGAAGAAGTAATTAAAAATGATAAGGGCGATGTTGTTGAATTGAGATGCACTTATGACCCCGATACAAAAAGTGGAAGCGGTAAAAGCAATAAAAAAGTAAAAGGAACTATTCACTGGGTTTCTGCACGACATGCAGAAAAAGCTGAAGTAAGATTATACGACAGATTATTCACAGTTGAAGAACCAGCAGCATTTGAAAATTGGCTCGATTATATTAATCCAAATTCTTTAACAATAATTCCAGATGCTTTGATTGAACCATCGCTAAAAAATGCTAAGCCGGGTGACAAATACCAATTTGAAAGAAATGGATATTTCTGTGTTGATACAAAATATACTACAAGTGAAAAGTTGGTTTTTAATAGAACAGTTACATTAAAAGAAAGCTGGAAAAAGGATTCAAATTAATTTTATTGATTTCCTGCTCGGAATATACGAGCAGGAAATTTTTTCAAAGTTTAGGAATTCTTTCTATTGCAGCATTTATTCTTTTTAATACTTCATCTTTACCAAGTATAAACAAAATATCAAATATTCCAGGTCCTGTGCTTTGTCCTGATACAGCTAATCTTAAAGGATGAATTAATTTACCTTTGCTGATGTTTAGTTCTTCTGCAATTTTATTTAATTCATTTTCAAAATCTTCTTTAGAAGGATTATTCAATAAAGAAAATCTTTCAATTAATTTCTTTAATAATTCTGGTGTATCGGCTTTCCAATTTTTTTCAATTGCTTTTTGCTCATATTCAGTTGGGGCTTCATAAAAGTATTTACAATTAGTTACAAATTCATGAACAAAAGAAACTCTTTCCTTCATTGCATGGATGATATTTAATAAAAATGAATCAGAAAAATTTTTATCAGCATATTCTGTTGTTTTGATATAATCTTTCAACATTGATAAAATTTCTTCATCGGGTTTTTTTCTTAAATGTTCTGCATTTAGCCAGTTTAATTTATCGATATCAAAAACTGCCCCTGATTTGTTAACTCTTTCAAGTGAAAATTTTTCTATTAGTTCATCCATGTAATAAAATTCTTTATCATCACCTGCATTCCATCCAAGCAATGCAACAAAATTTATTAATGCTTCTTTCAAATATCCTTTTGCACGATAGTCTTCAACTGCAACATCACCTTGTCTTTTGCTCAATTTAGACCTATCGGGATTTAGCAGGAGAGGCAAATGAGCAAATATTGGTTTTTCCCAATTGAAATAATCATATAATAGAATATGTTTTGGAGTAGAGGAGAGCCATTCTTCTCCACGAATAACATGAGTTATTTTCATTAGATGGTCATCAACAACATTTGCCATGTGATAAGTAGGATAACCATCACTCTTGATTAAAATTTGGTCGTCAATATTGTTGCTGTCGAATTCAACTGTGCCTCTGATAACATCTTCAAAAATTATTTTTTGATTTGGTTCAACATTAAGTCGAATTACAAATGGAATTTGAGAATTCAATTTCTCTTCAATTTCAGATTTTGAAAGATGAAGACAATGCTTATCATATTTTGCTTGAGGAAGTTTTAGTAGTTGTTGTTCTTTTCTCAATGCTTCGAGTCTTTCAGGTGTGCAAAAACAATAATAAGCATGACCTTTTGAAATTAATTCCTGTGCATATTTCTGATAAATTTCAAGCCGCTGTGATTGCATGTAAGGTCCATAATCCCCTCCAATATCTGGACCTTCATCATAATTAAGTCCACACCATTTTAATGATTCAATTAAATTTTCAACTGCTCCTTCAACATATCTACTTCTGTCAGTATCTTCTATTCTCAAAATGAATTTACCATTATTTTTTCTTGCAAATAAATAATTATAAAGTGCTGTTCTGAGTCCACCTACGTGTAAATAGCCAGTTGGACTTGGGGCAAATCGAACTCTTATATTTTCCAAATTTCAACCTCTAAAATTTTTTGTCACGAAATATATTAAAGATGATTGTCTTATTCTTGATTGAAACATAAGATGATTATCAAAAAAATATTTTTGAAAAATTATTCTTCTTCGATTAGCCAGTAGTCAGCTTTATCTTCTGTAATTCCTTGTATGAAACGTGAAGGTTTTGCATAAGTTGTTCCATTGTATCGGTCAAAAATATTCATTGGATAACAGACGTATAAATTTTGTTTGGCTCTTGTTGCTGCTACATACATCAATCTTCTTTCTTCTTCAAGAGTTTCTAATTTTTCAAATGATTGGCTTGAAGGGAAGAAACCATCAATTGCATGAATAATAAAAACTGTATGCCATTCTAATCCTTTAGCTGAATGAATTGTTGAAAGCGTTACAAATTCTTTTTCTTTATCTGTTGCTTCAACATCAATTACAGAATCTTGAGGAGGTTCAAGTGCCATGTCGGCTAAAAAGCTTTCGAGACTTCTATAATTTTCTGCAATGTTTATAAAAATGTCCAAGTCTTTTTTGCGTTTGTTCCAGTCATCATATCTTTCTACAAAGAGTGGCTCGTAATATTTTAATGCCAGTTCTGCTTTATCTGCAGGCAGTTGATTTTTTGTATGAATTTCATGCAGAAGTGAAAATAAATTGAAAATTTTGTCGTTATACTTTTTGCTGATAGTTGTTTCAGGTTCTCTTTTAATTGATAAATTATTTTTTGCAATTTCATCCATTATTTGTTGAGCTTTTTTTGGACCAATTCCTTCATGTAATAATAACACACGATACCAGCTTACAAAGTCGAGTGGATTTGCTGCAATTCTTAAAAAAGAAAGTAAATCTTTGACATGTGCAGCTTCAATAAACTTCATACCTCCAAATTTTACATAAGGAATATTTGCTTTGTTTAATTCAATTTCTAAATCAAATGAATGATATGAGGACCTGAATAAAACAGCTATTTCGTTTAGAGGAACACCTTCTTCACGAAGTTCTAAAATTCTTTCAACAATAAATCTTGACTGCATATTTTCATTTGCTGCACTTACAATGCCAGGAAGTTCTCCACCAATTTTTCTGCTGTAAAGATGTTTGGGATATTTTTCAATTGCATTTTCAATTATGTAGTTTGCAAAATTTAATATTTCCTGAGTGCTTCTGTAATTTTCTTCGAGTGTAATTATTTTGACATTCTTAAATAGCTTAGGAAATTCCATTATGTTTTTGAAGTTTGCACCTCTAAAAGCATAAATTGATTGAGAGTCATCACCAACAACCATTATGTTTTGATTAATCTGTCCCAATCCTTGAATAATTTCTGCTTGTAATTTGTTTGTATCCTGATATTCATCAACCATTACAAATTTTATTGTGTTGAGAAAAGATTTTGCAGCTGGACTTAAGTCGAATAAAAAATTTCTTAAGTAAATCAGTAAATCGTCATAGTCTAAAAGATGATTTTGCTTTTTATAAGATTCATAAATTTTTTTTATTTCCAGAAATTTATCTGTATACTCTGCAAAATGTGGATATTCTTCTTGAAGTATATCTTCAATTGGTCTTGTTGTATTTGCACTCAAGCTCAGGACTTTGAAAATTGTTTGTTTGTTCGGAAATCTTTTTTTATGCTGTGATAAATTTAGTTGCCCTCTAATAAGATTAATGACATCTTCACTGTCTGCTTGGTCAAGTATAGTAAATCCATTATCAAGACCAACAGCTTTTGCATATTTACGCAGAGTAAGATTAGCAAAAGAATGAAAGGTGCCGCCGTTAATTTTTGAACATCGATTGTCGAGCAGTATTGCAGCTCTATCCATCATTTCTTTAGCTGCTTTTCGAGTAAATGTAAGAAGCAAAATTGAAGATGGGTCATAACCAAGTTCTGTTAATCTTGCAACTCGATAAACAAGGGTTCTTGTTTTTCCACTTCCTGCGCCTGCAATTACTAAATAATTTCCTTCAACTGCACACACTGCTTCATATTGGGAAGCGTTGAGTGCTTCTCTGTAGTTTATCTTAAATTTTGATTCATCAATTTTTGGTTCAGATTGAATTTGATTTACTTTTTTGATTATGAATTTTTTTGCCATTATTTGCGGAGTGATTTTGGTTTATTAAGAATTTCTGTAATTATGAATAATTCTCTTACAGTCTCTGGATTCTTTAATTTTGTTTTTATGTTTTTTAATTGATTCTCAAAAGATTTTTGTTCTTCATAAACTTTAACATCCTGTTTATCAACTCTCCTTACTGCTGCAATTTCATAAGATGGAGTTTTGTCATAATCAATATCAGGAATTTCTTTTTCGATATTTCTATGTTCAAGTGTTTCTCGTTGTTTGATTTTTTCTTCAAATTCTTTTTCTGGATTCCAGCTTAAATTTTCAAGTGAAATATTTTCTTTACTTTTTGTTTCGGAACTTTCATATTCTGTTTCAGGAATTTTTATTCCAAAGAGATCTTCAATTGTAATTTCGCCATCACTTTTTTGTTTTCGATAGCGATAAGATTCAGAAGATGAGTTTAAGTGTTCTTCTTCTTCAGGAAATTTTGATTTACTTTTTTCTTTCTTTACTCCAGCAATCATATTAAGAATTAAGTAAATAACAAAAAAAGTAATTATTATTTCAATCAAATTATCCATTATTGATTTTCTTTTTTCTTTTCTTCTGGTTTTGCAATTGCATTTCTCATTTCAGTATCTGCTTGAATATTTTTTAGATGATAATAATCCATAACTCCAAGATTCCCATTTCTAAAAGCTTCGGCAATAGCTTTTGGTATTTCAGCTTCAGCTTCAACAACTTTAGCACGCATACGAGCTACTTCAGCATTCATCTCTTGTTCTAAAGCTACTGCGGCGGCACGTCTTTCTTCTGCTTTAGCGCGAGCAACTTTTAAATCTGCTTCTGCCTGATCAGCTTGAAGTATTGCTCCAATGTTTGTTCCAACATCAACATCTGCAATATCAATTGAAAGGATTTCAAATGCTGTTCCTGCATCCAGACCTTTTGAAAGCACAACTTTAGAAATGCTATCCGGATTTTCCAAAACTTCTTTATGTGAATTACTTGAACCTATTGTCGATACAATTCCTTCTCCAACTCTTGCAAGTATTGTTGCTTCACCAGCTCCGCCTACAAGTCGCTCTAAATTTGTTCTTACAGTTATTCTTGCAATTGCTTTCAATTGAATTCCATCTTTAGCAACAGCTGCAACCATTGGAGTTTCAATAACTTTTGGATTTACAGACATTTTAACGGCTTCGAGTACATCTCTACCTGCAAGGTCAATTGCTGCTGCTTTTTCAAATCCTAAATCTAAATTTGCTTTGTTAGCAGAAATTAGAGCATTAACTACATTAGTTACATTTCCACCTGCAAGGTAATGTGCTTCAAGGAGTGAAATATTTAAATCAATTCCTGCTTTTGTTGCCGAAATTAAATTTCGAATTATTACCTGCGGCGAAACTTTGCGCAACCTCATTCCAATTAAATCTCTAAAGATTCTGACTTTTACTCCAGAGAAATAGGCAGTAATAAATAATCCGATTGGCACAAAGTAAAAAAACAGAATTAAAAAAATAATTGCAGCAAATATTATTAAAATTGAAACACCAGTGATTGCTTCCATTTTGGACTCCATATTAAATTAATTACCAAAATATCAATTAATTATGACAATTACCAAATTATGATTTACGATTAAAGAATTTCTGATTATGTTCGATATTAATTATGAACTCTAAAATTTATAAGAACAAATTTATGACAAAGTCTTTCAATAATTTATGCTGGCATGAAATTTATTACAGAATCAGTGAATTTTACTTCCTTGCTAAGTGGTTTTACTATCTTTATATTTAAGAAACTAATTAGGTAGATTTTCTGTTAAAGCAATAGAATTTTAGCAAAGGGAAAAAATTATGGAAGGCAATTTTTCAGAAAGAGTACAAGAAGTTATTAGATTGAGCAGAGAAGAAGCTCTAAGGCTTGGTCACGATTATATTGGCACTGAACATCTTCTCTTGGGTATAATCCGAGAAGGGCAAGGTGTTGCTGTAAAAATTCTCAGAAATCTTGATGTTGACCTTGTTAAACTAAAAAAAGCAATTGAGGATACTGTAAGAACTTCTGGTGGAACATTAACAATTGGTAATATTCCGCTTACAAAGCAGGCTGAAAAAGTTCTTAAAATTACTCAAATAGAATCAAAAATTTATAAATCTGATGTTATCGGAACTGAGCATATTTTACTTTCACTTTTAAGAGATGAGGATAACATTGCTACTCAAATCCTGCATCAATTTAATGTAACTTATGATAATGCAAGAGCTGAATTGAATAATATTTTGGCAAGTCGTGAATCAAATAAATTTAGTTCTGCACCACAACCATTTACGGCTAAGAAAGTGGAAAAAACTAAAACACCTGTGCTTGATAATTTTGGAAGAGATTTAACCAAATTAGCACTTGAAGGTAAGTTAGACCCTGTAATAGGCCGTGAAAAAGAAATTGAAAGAGTAGCCCAGGTTCTAAGCAGAAGAAAAAAGAATAATCCAGTTTTGATTGGAGAACCTGGAGTTGGAAAAACTGCAATTGCAGAAGGTCTTGCCTTAAAAATTGTTCAAAGAAAAGTACCAAGAATTTTGCAGGATAAAAGAGTTGTAACTTTGGATTTGGCTGGTTTGGTTGCAGGAACAAAGTATCGTGGACAATTTGAAGAGAGAATGAAAGCTTTAATGAATGAACTTGAAAAAGCTGATGATGTAATTTTATTCATAGATGAATTGCATACAATTGTTGGAGCTGGTGGTGCCTCCGGCTCGCTTGATGCTTCCAATATGTTCAAGCCTGCACTTGCCCGTGGTGATATACAATGCATTGGAGCAACTACACTTGATGAATATCGTAAATACATCGAAACAGATGGTGCGCTTGACAGACGATTCCAAAAAGTTATGATTGATCCTCCAAGTCCAGAAGAAACAATCAAAATTCTTGAGAACATTAAATTCAAGTATGAAGAACATCATCATGTTCGTTATTCAAAAGAAGCTATTGAAGCTGCTGTTCGTTTGAGTGAAAGATATATAACCGATAGATATTTGCCTGATAAAGCAATTGATGTTATTGATGAAGCAGGTGCTCGTGTTCACATGGGCAACTTTACTGTTTCAGAGGAAATTTTGAAACTTGAGGAAGAAATTGAAAAAATTAAACAGCTCAAGCTGCAGGTTGTAAAACAACAGGATTATGAAGAAGCCGCAAGATTAAGAGATAAAGAAAGACAATTACAATCTGACCTTGAAATTGCTAAAAGAGAATGGGAAGCTAAAACTCAAGATATGGTTTATGATGTTACAGAAGATGATATTGCAACTGTTGTTTCAATGATGACTGGTATTCCTGTCACTCGAGTTGTTCAAGCTGAATCTGAAAAATTAATGAACATGGAAGAAGCTCTTAAGCAAAGAATAGTTGGACAGGATGAAGCAGTTAGCAAATTGTGCAAAGCTATTCGTCGTGCTCGTGCTGGATTGAAGAGAGCAAATAAACCAATTGGAACATTTATTTTCTTAGGACCAACTGGAGTAGGAAAAACAGAACTTGCAAAAGAATTAGCTAGATATTTGTTTGACAGCGAAGATGCTTTGATTAGAATTGATATGAGTGAATACATGGAAAAATTTGCTGTTTCTCGTCTTGTTGGTGCTCCTCCAGGATATGTTGGATATGATGAAGGTGGCCAATTAACTGAAAGAGTTCGTCGTAAACCATATTCTGTTGTTTTGTTTGATGAAATTGAAAAAGCTCATCCAGATGTCTTCAATATCTTACTTCAAGTACTTGATGATGGAATTTTGACAGACAGTTTAGGAAGAAGAGTTGATTTCAAAAATACAATTATAATTATGACTTCAAATGTTGGAACAAAAGATATAAAAACAACAGGTGGTTTCGGCTTTGGAACTGCTTCAGAAGCTGACCAATACACAAGTTTGAAAAATACTGTTGAAGATGCAATGCGTCGTTTGTTCAATCCTGAATTCTTAAATAGAATTGATGAAGCTATTGTCTTCAGAAATCTTGATAAAGAAGATATTAAGAAGATTATCAATATTGAAATGAAAGATTTGATTAAGAATCTTAGTGAAAACAAAATGAGTATTGAATTACATAAATCAGCTGTTGAGTTCTTAACAGAAAAAGGATTTGATCCAAAATTTGGTGCAAGACCTTTGAAACGTGCAATTCAAAAATATGTTGAAGACCCGCTTGCTGAAGAATTATTGCTTGGTCATTTTAAAGAAGGTGATAAGATTATAGTTAAGCATAAAAAGAATTCAGATGAACTTTACTTTGTTTCTGAAAAAGCTGCTGAACCAGAAGAACAAGACAGCGAAGAAAAGAAAACCGTATGAAATTATTAACGACTGAAGAAATCAAAGAAAAATTAAATGATGTTGCTGATTGGAAAATTGAGAATAATAAATTAATCAAAGAATATAAGCTTAAAAATTTTTCAGAAGCAATTGCATTTATTGTAAAGATTGGAATAGAAGCTGAAAAATTAGACCATCATCCAGATTTGTTTCTTTATGGTTGGAATAATGTTAAAGTGATATTGTCAACACACAGTGCAAATGGAATAACTGAAAACGATATTAATCTTGCTCATAAAATAGAACAAATTGTAAAATGACAAACAATCAAATTCTCGATATTTTCCTAAAAACAAATGCCCTTTTAAATGGGCATTTTTTATTAACATCAGGTAGACACAGCAATCAATATTTTCAATGTGCTCTTGTTCTTCAATATCCAGAATACAATGAATTAATTTGTTCATTGATAGCAAATCACTTCAAAGATTATGATATCGATGTTGTTATTTCACCTGCAATTGGTGGAATTGTAGTTGGACAGGAAGTTGCAAGACAGCTTAACAAAAAATCTATCTTTGCAGAAAGAGAAGACAAAGCATTAACTCTAAGACGAGGATTTAACATCGAGGAAGGAAAGAGATATTTAATTTGTGAAGATGTAGTAACAACAGGTGGTTCAGTTTTCGAAGTTATGGATATAGTCAGAAATAATGGAGGAATAGTTGCAGGAGTTGGTTACATTGTAGATAGAAGTAATAGTAAAGTAAATTTTGGAGTACCTCAATTCAGCACATTGCAATTAGATGTTGTTTCATATCTGCCTGATGAATGTCCTCTTTGTAAAGAAAATAAAATCCCTCTTATTAAACCAGGTTCAAGAAAAATTAACCTCTAAAGAAATGCTATGAAAAAAATAATCTTACTATTTCTTTTATATTCTACAATAATATTCTCTCAAATTAATTTTGAAGATTATTTTACAAATGAAGCGTTGAGACTGGATTTTTATCATACCGGCAATAAAGATAACGAGATTATATCTTTTGAAAAACTTGTTAAAGAACCATTCTGGGCAGGTTCTAAAAAAAATTTAATTGATACTTTTAATTATGGCAATTACATGTTAAGAGTTTATGATGAACTCGGGAATAAATTAGTTTACTCCAGGGGTTTTTCTACATTATTTCAGGAATGGCAAACAACTGAAGAAGCAAAAAATGTTTGGCGTTCTTTTGAAGGTTCGCTGATTATGCCATTTCCTAAGAAAAGTATTAAAGTTGAAATTCTCAGAAGAAATAAAAAAAATGTTTTTGAAAAAAAATTTGAATACGTAATTAATCCAGAGAATTATTTTATAATAAAAGAAAAATTAAAACCATATAAAAACTTCAAAGTTTATTATTCAGGAGAGCCATCTAAAAAATTAGATATTGTTTTTATTCCTGAGGGCTACACAGAAAAAGAAATGGAAAAATTTAAAAATGACTGCAAAAGATTTGCTGATTATTTATTTCAGTATTCACCTTTTTCGGAAAATAAAGATAAAATTAATATCTGGGGAGTTGAAGCACCATCACCTCAAAGTGGAACTGATATTCCAGGAAAAGAAATCTGGGTTTCAACATTATTGAATTCAAGATTTTATACTTTTGACAGCGAAAGATATTTGATGACAACAGATTATTATTCTGTAAGAGATGTTGCAGCAAATGCACCCTATGACCAGATTTTTATTTTGGTTAATACTTCAAAATATGGCGGCGGAGGAATTTATAATTTTTATAACATAACTGCTGCAGATAACGAACGCTCAAAACAAATTTTTATTCATGAATTTGGTCATGGCTTTGCAGGCTTAGGTGATGAATATGCTGATGATAATACCTATCAAGAATTTTATCCTCTCGATGTAGAACCTTGGGAGCCAAATTTAACTACACTTGTCAATTTTGAATCCAAGTGGAAAAATTTAATTGAGACTGATGTTCCTATTCCAACTCCTGCAGATGATAAGTATAAAAATAAAATTGGAGTATTTGAAGGCGGTGGTTATGTATCAAAAGGTGTTTTTAGACCATCATTAAACAGCATTATGAATTCATTTTCATCAAATGAATTTAATGAAGTGTGCAAAAAAGTTTTGCAAAACTTGATTAATTTTTATTCCGAGTAATTATGGACCAGAAAAAATTATTCAAAACAATTGATACCATTGCTTCCGGTAACTTCAGTGATGACGAAGAATTGTTAAAATATGTAATTGACCAAATTGTTAGTAAAGAACAATTTAATGTGTTGGGTGGAAGAGTCTGGAAACTTGAACCATCGATACAAGCATATAGATTATTGTTTCAAACAGGTAAAGTGCAAAAGATTCCTAAAGATTATAAACTTTTTATTAAGGACTATGTAATATTTGATAAAATTTCATCACTGAGAACAATCCTTGCAGATGAAACAGATGCTACATTAATCTCAAAAGGAATTTTTAAATATTCTGCGTCTGGAGTCGGTAAGAAAATTAATATCAACGGGAAGAAATATTATGAATATTTAATTGCAATAAACAGTGATAAGATTGGCGATGACCTTCGTTACACTCTAAATGTAATTGCCACAGTTCTAACTTCCAAATTGAGAGAAAGATATTTAACATTATCAAGAAAGAATTTAATTGAAAATATTGATAAAGCAAAAGAACTTCAACGCAGCATTTTGCCTGAACACGAATACAAATTTCATTTCTATGATATTTTTGGCGTAACAATTCCAGCTGAAAATGTTGCGGGTGATTTTTATGATTATTTAAAAATTGGTGATGATGAAGAACGGCTTGGTATTGTTGTTGGCGATGCTGCATCGAAAGGACTTGCAGCAGCTGCAGAGGCAATGTACATTTCTGGTGCAATTAGAATGGCAAGCAATTTTCAAATTAAAATTTCTCCCATGATGTATCGATTAAATCAGCTTGTTAATAAAATTTTCAGCGACGATAAATTTGTTTCTCTTTTTTATGGAGAAATTTCAACTGATAAGAAAGGCTTATTCCTTTATGCAAATGCAGGACAGAATCCCCCCATCTTTTACAGCAAAAAAAATAATTCGTTTACATATCTATATCCAACAGGACCATTATTGGGACCCGCACCAAATTCAAAATATGAAACAGACAGCATCAATTTTCACAAGGGAGATATACTTGTTATTTATTCTGATGGTGTTGTCGAAGCAGCAAATGATAAATATGAATTTTATGACGAAAAAAGATTGGAAAAAATTATTAAGAAAACTGCTAATTTTACACCAAAAGAAATTGTTTATTCTATTTTAGATGATATAAATAAATTTACAACATCTGACAGTAAATATCAGGATGATAAAACACTTGTAGTCATAAAGAGGAATGATTAATGAATATTGTAGAAAAAATATTTAATGCAGGTGTAGTAGGAGCCGGCGGAGCAGGATTTCCAACACATATAAAGGCAAAATCTAAAGTTGAATATTTACTGGTCAATGGAGCTGAATGTGAACCTCTGATTCACAAAGATTATGAATTGATGCTTAACTTTGCACCTGAGATTTTAAACGGCGTAGAAATAATGATGAATCAAATTTCTGCGGTAAAATCTTTTTTTGGAATTAAAGAAAAAAATACTCATGCTGTAGAAGCAATAAAAAGAAATTTATCTAATAAAAAGATTGAATTATGTTTGCTCGGTGATTTTTATCCTGCAGGCGATGAATATGAACTTGTATATGCTGCAACTAAAAGATTAATACCGCCCCACGGATTACCTTTAGATGTAGGATGTGTAGTTAATAATGTTGAAACATTTTATAATATCAACAATGCTATTAATGATATTCCGGTTACAGAAAAAATTGTTTGTGTAACTGGTGCAGTGAAAAATCCTTCTACTTTTTTCGTACCAATTGGAACTTCATTGAAAGAACTTATTGAATTTGCAGGAGGAACAACTATAAGTGACTTTGGAATTTTTGTAAGTGGAATACTAATGGGTAGTCTTACTTTCAATCTTGATGATGTTGTTACTAAAACTACTGCTGGTCTCATTGTATTACCCAAAGAGCACTATTTAATAAAAAGAATGTCAAGACCAATGGATGATATGAATAGAATTGGGAAATCTGCATGTGACCAATGCAGCTACTGCACAGAGTTTTGTCCTCGTTATTTATTAGGTTATGATGTTCAGCCTCATAAAGTTATGCGTTCACTTGCATTTACTACAACAGGCAAAGAAGTATGGAATCAATTTGCTGATTTGTGCTGTTCATGCGGTTTATGTTCACTTTATGCATGCCCTGAGGATTTATATCCAAGAGAAGCTTGCAATCAGGGAAAAGACTATATGAGGAAAGCAGGCATTAAATATAAACAAATAAAACCTGTCTCAGTTCATCCTATGAAGGAAGGAAGAAGAGTTCCAATTAATATGCTTATGAAAAAACTCGATTTGTTGAATTATTATAATCATACTCCTTTTACGAAAGAAAAACCAAAACCTAAGCAAGTAAAAATCTTATTAAAACAACATGCTGGAGCTCCTGCAATACCAGTAGTGAAAGAAGGAGATTTTGTGAATAAAGGGGATTTAATTGGAAATGTTGATGAAAATAAACTTGGGGCAAAAATTCATGCATCAATTTCTGGAAAAATTCAAAGTGTCAATCAAGAATTTGTAATAATTTCATCTAATTAAAAAAATGGTCGGAATATTATGGAAATGAATTCAATTGGTTTAGTAGAACTAACAAGTATTGCAGCTGGAATGCAGGCTGCTGATATAATGTTAAAAACTTCTCATGTGGAATTAATTTTATCACGAACAATCTGTTCAGGAAAATATATGGTAATGATTGGCGGTGAAGTAGCTGAAGTTCAATCAGCAGTTGATAGCGCAATTAATCAAATTGATTTTGCTGTAATTGATTCTTTTGTTATTCCAAATGTTCATAAAGATATTTTTCCAGCTTTGTCTGGACATTCACAAATTGATATGTTAGAAGCACTTGGGATTCTCGAATCATTTTCTGTTGCATCATTGATAGAAGGAGCCGATGCTGCTATTAAAACAGCAAATGTTAAAATTATTGAAATACGCCTTGCAATGGCATTGGGTGGAAAAGCATTTTGTACTTTGACAGGAGATGTTGCCGCAGTTCGAAGTGCAGTTGATGCCGGTGCAAAAGTTATTTCTGACAGAGGATTGCTTGTAAATAAAGTAGTAATTCCAAAACCAAGACCAGAATTACTCAACGAGATGATTTAATTATTCATATTCTTTTGGAACGCAGCAAATAAAAACAAAATTTTTATCTTCAGATTTGTTTTTATATTGATGCATTTCATCTGGCATAACCAAAACACAATCACCTGTTCTTAAAAATATTTCTTCACCATGTTCATTAATTAATACTCCTTCACCTTCAAGAATATAATTTAATTGTTCATAACTGTGTTTGTGATATGGAGTATATCCATTAGGTTCGATTGTAAATATTCTCATAGAGAAGTTTGGAGTTCCATCAGCTTTGGAAATTGGAATCTGTTTGAATGCATTAAGTGATCCTTCCATTGTTACTTTTTTCTTTTCAACATCTTTAATATTAACTACCTTCATATAATCTCCTTTTTTATTTTTAAAATTAATTCAGAAAATATTTATTCAAAAAATTATTTAGCGTTTTTTCTAATATTAATCGGAGATAAAAAATGATAAATCTTGTTGAAAAATATGGTGAATGGGCTTTAATTACCGGAGCCTCTTCGGGAATAGGAGAAGAATTTGCAATACAATTAGCAGCACTTGGAATGAAATTAATTCTGATTGCAAGAAGAAAAGAAAGGCTTTTAGCTTTATCAAGTAAATTGAAAGAAAAATACAATACTGAATCTGTCATAATTTCTGTTGACCTTTCCAAAGAAAATTTTCTTGATGAAATAAAAAATCTTACAAATGATAAAGAAATTGGAATTTTGATAAACAATGCAGGTTTTGGCTCAACAGGTGAATTTGTTACTTGTGATACTGCAAAAGAAATTGAAATGATAAAAGTAAATTGCATTGCACCTACGATATTAACACATTATTTTTTGCCTTATATGATTCAACGACGAAGGGGAGCAATAATTTTTCTTGGCAGTGCCGTTGCATTTCAACCAACTCCAATGATGGCTACTTATTCCGCTACAAAAGCATTTAATCTTTTTCTCGGCGAAGCATTGTGGTGGGAATTAAATAAATATAACATTGATGTACTCGCACTCAATCCTGGTGGGACAAATACTGAATTTCAAAGAATAGCAAAAATAGGAGTTGGACCTGTTCCCAGAGAAGCTTCGGATGTTGTTAAAACAGCTTTGCAGGCACTTGGTAAAAAACCTTCCGTTGTTGATGGAATTCAGAATAAAATTGTAAGTGTATTGGTAAGATTTATCCCAAGACGAATTGCGATATCTTTAGCTGGTTTAGTTGCCAGAAGTTTGTATCTGAAAAGTAATACTCATATTAATTAAAATCTTTGGTCAGTGATTTTAATCCAGCTTTTAAGAATAAGATAGACAAAAAGATTGATATAACTATAATTATAACCGAAGGGAATATTAATAAAAAGTAATTAAAACTTTTGTTTATAATTCTTGATAAAAAGAATTTATTAAATGGATTTGTTAATAATGCTATAACTATTAATATAAAGAATATATTAAAGAGAAATGAAATAGAAGCTCCTCTTGACGAAGCAATTCTAATTGGATTTTTTTCTTTAAAATTGACAAATATTCCACCCATCCCAAAGTTAATCATAAAAATTGCAGTTGATGAGAAAGCTGTTATAATCGAAGTAAACAGAGTTATTACGAATCCAAAATTATAATTGCTAATGAGGTTTAATAACAGTGAAATTGTTAATATTATCAAAAATAATGGTAGGACTTTTTTAGCTGCTAATAAATTACTATTGATTGGTGCAGATTTTATTTTCCAGAATGCCTGTCCTTCCAGACTAATAATTGGAAAAATAAATCTCAATGATAACGTTGAAACAAGTAAGAAATTAAATAGCATTATCGATAAATAAATTGATGTTTGAAGTATATAATTTCCAAAGTCTGCATACTTTATTTTTTTGATACTTGTTGCAAATGTAATTACAAGAAATAATAGCAAAGCAAAATGAATAACTTGGCTAGGTTCGCGGATGAATTGCAATATATCTTTTTTGATAATTGATTCTGTTTGAGGATTCTTAAATGTAGTTTTGGAAAAGTTTAATATAAGACTCTGAATTTTTTTGAAAATAGAATTTTCTTTTTTGTATTTAATTGTGCTGAATAAAGTATCAAAGTATAAATATTTCCCGAGAATTAATGTGATTGCAAATAGAAAGATAGAGAGAAAAATCTGATAACAAATTAGAATAAGTGCTTCATTAAAATTATTTCTAATAAGCCAGTAAGCAGATTCTGATAGCCAGTGATTTGGTAAGTATTTTAAAACTGGGGGAATAACTTCACTCAAAAACATATCTCTGTTTTCGAAAGGATAATAGTGCATAATAGAATTTACAAGATTAATTGGGGACTGAGTTTTGAAGAAAATATAAACAATGATTAAGTAAGCAGAAGAAATTGATACTATTAATTTTCTTAAGCTTATTTTTGACGCTAACTTTAAAACTAAAAGTAAAATTATCACACCCAGACATCCTGCAGAAAAAATGTAAGGCAAAAAATTAAATATCAAAAAAAGCAAAGTTGATGTAAGACTTAGATTGAAATAAAATGAGTAACCAAGCAAAACAGAAATAATAATAAGCATTAGAGTAGAAGAACTATAGAAAAAATTATCAAGAAATTTTATAAGGAATATTTTCAAGGGTTCTATAGGACGAATTATCAGAAAGCTCAGCTCGTTAGACTTATAAAGAGTAGAATAAGAAACAATTATATTTCCAATGTTAACCGATAAGAAGAAAATGAATAAAATCATTGACATAAATTCATGAAGCAGAAAAAGACCGATTTTTATTTTTATCAATAAAAACCAGATTAGATACTTAGTGAAATAAAATGTGCCAATACTAAAACCAATGTAAATTAAACTACTGCCCAAATTTTTAATAAATTCGCTCAAATTAAGTTTTCTATCTAAGCGAATGAAGGTTATCAACTTATATTTCAATATTTGTATTAATTGATTCATGATTCATTTGTAAGTTCAATAAATAGTTCTTCAAAATTATTATTCTTTTTCTCAATCATATTTTCAAGAGATTTTATAGAATCATGAAATATAATTTTACCTTTGTTAATAATACCAACTGAGCTGCATATTTCTTCAACGATATTTAAACTGTGTGTAGACATAAAAATAGTTTTGCCATTTTTAACCTGTTCGACAAAAAAACTTTTTACTAAATATGCAGTTTGAGGGTCTAAACCAATCATGGGTTCGTCAATAACAATTAATTCAGGATTATGAAGAAAAGCAGAAGCTATTACAATTCTTTGTTTCATACCTTGAGAATATTCTTCTGTTCTTTTATCAATCCAGCTTCCAATTTTGAGTGTTTCTGTCAATTCATTAATTTTTTCTTTGATAGCTTCTTTCCTTAATTTGTATAATCCACCGCTGAAGTATAAAAATTCTCTTCCAGTGAGTTTGTCATATAAAAATGGCTGGTCTGGTATATAGCCAATTTTCATTTTTGATTGAATTGGATTTTCCCAAACATCAATATCATTTAGAAAAATATTTCCTGAAGTAGGGGAGAGCAATCCAACAATCATCTTAATAGTTGTAGTTTTACCTGCACCATTTGGTCCAAGAAAACCAAAAAGCTCTCCTTTATGAATTGATAAGTTGATATTATCAACAGCAGTAAATGAATTAAAAATTTTTGTTAGATTTTTTAGAGTTAGCATTTTTAGTGCAGATATAAATTCTTATCAGAATTCAACTGCTGCTACATCCTCGAATGTTATTGTTTTTAAATCTTCATCTGTTGGATTTATGATAGATAAAATTCTTTGTTCCTGTTTAGATATAGCAGAGTAGAGAATATTTTTTGCTGTAAATGCATTCCTGAAATTTTCATTTCTGTTTTCATAAAGTTGTGTAAAAATCTCAAGCAGCATTTGTAATGCACCTTCGTCAAGTGTATAGCCATGATTGTTTGCAATAAGATATGAAATTGAAAGTAACTGTCTTGGAGTATAATCATCAAATTCAATTATATTAGAAAAGTTTTTTGAAATATCTGGATATGTCTTTAGTAATAAATTCATTTTAGAAGTAATGCCTGAAAATATAACGACAAATTTGTTTTTGTAATCAATCATTCTTTTCAAAATAATAGAAGCAGCTTCTAAACCAAATTCATCATTTGGTTGAAATAGTTCATATGCTTCATCAACAAATAAAATTCCTCCAAGTGATTCTTTGATAATTTCATCTGTATTAACTGTTGTTCTTCCTTGATAATTTACAATTAGGTCGGTTCTGCAGACTTTTACTAAATGACCCTTGCTTAGAATTCCAAGTTCCTTTAATATTTTGCTTAAAATTCTGGCTACGGTTGTTTTTCCAGTTCCATCATTTCCTATAAAAATTGAGTGCAGATTTTTTTCAATTACATGCAAGCCGCGTTCTTTTTTTAATTGAATAATTTTTGAACCGCTGATTAATTGATAGATTTTTTCTTTTGCTTTTTCCAAACCAACAAGTGAATTTAATTCATCCATGTATTCTTGGAGTTTGAGCGGGTCTCCTTTAACTTGATATTCTGAAGCTTTGCTACCTTTACCAGTAACTTCAATTACATCTTCAATTGTAATTGTATTAAGTTTTTCTTCAGTTCTTTCTGAAGGTGGCAAATCTGCAATCCGGAGCAATAGTTTTTGTTTCAACTGTTCGTAAATATTTCTCACAATTCTTGCATTACCAAATTTCTTATCCCTTGTTTTGTATATATTGATAAAATATTTGTTCAGATATTCTTCTGCATCAGGTGTTAGTTTTTTCTTATCTTTTGTAAGATATCGTTTTATAATTTCCATCATTTCATCAGGAGTATAATCTTCGAAAAGGAGAGACTTTGTAAATCGGGATTCCATTCCAGGATTTGATTCAATAAATTTCTTCATTTCATCTGTGTAACCAGCTGCAATAACAATAAATTTACCTCGTTCATCTTCCATTCTTTTTAGTAGAATATCAATTGCTTCTTTACCAAAATCAGAGCCTTGGCTTTCTGATTTAATTAGTGAATATGCTTCATCAATGAAAAGGGTTCCTCCTATAGCTTTATCAATCATGTTTGTTGTTTTTTCTGCTGTTTGTCCCACATAGCCAGCTACTAAACCTTGTCTGTCTGTTTCGACTAAATGACCTTTTGATAAAACTCCCAGCGCAGAAAAGATTTTGCTAAATATTCTTGCTACTGTAGTTTTACCTGTTCCTGGATTTCCAAGGAACAAATAGTGATTTGCGATTTTTTCTCTTAAATCTTCTCCTTGCTCCGCAAATAATCTAGCAAGCTTAACTAAATCATTAATTTCTTTTTTAACAGAATTTAATCCAACAAGATTATTTAATTCATTAAGAGCTTCTTGAAGAGCTTCTTCGTTGATTGGTAACTTGAAGTCTTTTCCTTTTTCTTTTTTTAGAATGTTTTGGATGTCTTCAAGAGTAATAGTATTTAAGTTTTCTTTTGTTCGTTTGGATTCATCTAAATTAATTATTCTTTTGCTCAGATTAATTTTAGCTTCTTCAAAAATTTTTCGAACCAATCTTGCATTACCAAAACTTTTATCTCTATTTCGATATAGATTAATAAATTCTTTTTTTAGTAATTCTAATGCATCGGGAGTGATATTGTATTCTTCTTTTTTGAGATAGAGCTGAAAAATTTGAATAAGTTCTTCAGGTGTGTAATCTTCGAAAACAAAAGTATGAGTAAATCTTGATTTAAGTCCAGGATTTGAATTAAGAAATGCATTCATTTCATCAGTGTAACCAGCAGCAATAACAACGAATTCACCTTTGTGGTCTTCCATTCTTTTAAGAAGAATGTCAATTGCTTCTTGTCCAAAATCCTGTGAACTTCCGCCTTTTTTAACAAGTGTATAAGCCTCATCAATAAATAAAATTCCTCCCATTGCATCGTTGATAACTTTTTCTGTTTTTTGTGCAGTTTCGCCAATGTATTGGCCAACCAAACCAGCTCGGTCTACTTCAATAACATGACCAGATGGAAGAATTCCCATTGCTTTAAAAATGTTTCCCAGTAATCTCGCAATTGTAGTTTTTCCGGAACCTGGATTTCCAAGAAATACTGCGTGAATTGCAATTTTCTCTTCTGCTTTCAAACCATGTTTTTTTCTTTCATTTAAAAATTCAAGATAAGATATGAAATCACGAATCGCTTGTTTAATGTTGTTTAATCCAATGAATGAATCTAATTCTGCTAATAATTCATCGATACTTCTATCTGATGCAGGGATTATAGAAGTTGTTTGTTCTTTTGTTTTCTTAGGAGGAGGTGGTGGGGGAATAATTTCGTCATCACTAATTCTAAAGCTGCTTATTCCAAAAAATTTCTCGCCAACTTTAAAATTGTTAATGTATACCTCAACTTTTGCCTGTCCCTTTTTCCAAAAACCGGTTTTATCAGCTCCTATTTTTTGTGTGAAAATTATAGAATCCCAATCTTTAGGTATATTAAGCTTAAAATCATTTCTTCCAATTTCGAAATCATCTATATACCAAACAAGACTACAATCGAATGAACGATTTTCTTTCTGATAGAATGGATTATTAAAAATAACTTCGGCTCCTAACCAATTTATATTTTTATCTACTTGATTATAATAATGTCTTTCCTCAGTTTTGCTTTCACTTTCCGCATCAAAAATTTTTATGGATACAATTTGAACATAATCGTTTGGATAGTAGACAGCATTAAATTTATATTCTTCTTTTTGCTCGTCAACTTTAGATAAATCAGGAAGTTCAATTTTTGTTTTTCTTTCTTTTGTTACAGGTTCTTCATTTTCCTCATCACTTAATAAATATTTTTTGAGCGAATTATAGATGAAATTAAACTTTTTGTTATTACTAAATTTATTTTTAATTAACTCTGCTTTTTTTAGTGCTGGTTTGTATTGAAATAAATAATACATTGATTCTAATTCAATCAGAGCAGCTTCATCTTTTTCTTTTTCATTAAGATTTTGTGATAACAATTTTCTTGAAGCATAAAGAGAAAACCAATATTCTTTATCTTTAAGAGCTTCTTCAGCATCATTAAGAAGTTCTTTAACTTTTATTGATGATAATTTATAATCTTCATTAAAATATATTTTGGCTTTATTGATATATTCTTTTAGCTTATTCCATGTTTTAATTTTGCTCTCATCAATTAAATAACCAATTTTAAAAGTTTCTAAGGCTTCATCAAATTTTCCTAAGCCAGCATAAGAACGGGCAAGTGTTAAATAAGTCCAGCTCAATAAATCTTTTTCTTGATTGAGAGATTTTTCTATATCTGCAACAGCACCTTCAAAAATGCTTAAGCGTGAAAGCAGATAAGCTCTGAAAAATCTTGTTCGGGAAGATTCTCCCTTTAATTCAACAG
Source organism: Rosettibacter sp. KY25 (assembly GCF_057554405.1). Lineage (NCBI taxonomy): Bacteria > Pseudomonadati > Ignavibacteriota > Ignavibacteria > Ignavibacteriales > Melioribacteraceae > Rosettibacter > Rosettibacter sp. KY25. The sequence continues at coordinate 82,396 of NZ_BAAJAO010000012.1, forward strand.
CTAAATTTGCAAACTCAAGTGCTTTAGATGGATTTCCATTTTCGAGGTATGCCCATGCAAGACAAATTGCAGCCTCACTGTCATCAGGTCTATATTCATATACTTTTTCTGCAGTTGATAATGCTAATCTGTATCTTCCATTCCATAGATGTTCGTAAGCTTCTGCTTGAAGATTATTTAGTTCTTCGTTTGTCATCTTTAATGAAAAAATTTTATTTCACTATAGAAAATAAAAAAAGTATTGAGTATTTACTATAAAAGATAAATCCCTAAAAGAAAATTTAGAACTTTCTACATGTTATTATCGTCTAACGAGGCAAAGTTTGGAGGTAATTATGAAAAGGAAAATGATTTCCATCGTTTTAATATTTGCATTAATTGCAGGTGGCTGCTCGTGTGCATTTTGGGGTGTAAGGGGAAATGGAAAATTAAAAACAGAAAATCGTAATATTTCAGATTTTTCTAATATAGAAGCTGCAGGTGCATATTTAATTAATGTTAAATGTAACCAGGAACCTTCATTAAAAATTACTGCAGAAGAAAATTTACTGCCTTACATAAGAACCAAAGTTTATGGAAAAACATTGAGAATTGATACAAAGAAAAATATTTCACCACGCAGAGAAATAGTGATAGAAATTACTGTGAATGATTTGAAAGAATTAAACTGCTCTGGTGCCAATTCGATAAAAGTTAAAGATATTGATACAGATGAATTCACAGTTAACTTAAGCGGTGCTGGAAATATTAAATTATCTGGAGTAACAGAAAAATTAAATGCAAGAATATCTGGAGCTGGCAATTTAGATGCTAAGGAATTAAAGGCTGAAGATGTTTATGTCTCTGTAAGTGGGGCAGGCAATGCAGAAGTTTATTCTTCAAATTATCTTAATGCTTCGGTTTCTGGTATTGGTTCAATTGATTATTATGGAAATCCAGCCGAAACTAAAACAAATGTATCTGGCATAGGTTCAATAAAAAGAAGATAATTCGATGCATGACAACTCTTTAGCAAAAAAGCAGAGTAAATTTTGAGCTCTGCTTTTTTGTTTTTTATATTTGTACTCGGAACTAAAATTAATCAGGGATATTTATATGGAGAATAAATCTTTAGTAAGTATTATTATGGGAAGTGATTCAGACCTTCCTGTTATGAAAAAAGCTGCAGAAGTATTAGAAGAATTTCAAGTTAAATATGAAATGAGAATACTTTCTGCTCATCGAGTTCCAAATCATGTTAAAGATTATGTTACGAGTTTAGCTGATAAGGGAGTGAAAGTAGTTATTGCAGGTGCAGGTTTAGCAGCACATCTACCTGGTGTAGTTGCATCATACACTCATCTTCCTGTTATTGGGGTTCCATTGAAAAGTGGTGCATTAAATGGATTGGATTCGTTATTATCAATTGTTCAGATGCCTGGTGGTGTTCCTGTCGCTACTGTAGCTATAGATGGAGCTAAGAATGCAGGATTATTAGCAGTTCAAATTCTTTCTACAGTTGATGATAATCTTGCAAAAAAGCTGATTGAATATAAAAAGTCAATGGAAAATGAAGTTCTGAAAAAAGATGCAGAACTGAATAAATTATAATTTATTCTTGAACTAACTTGCTATAGTAAAAAATTTATTCTATGAGAACTATTATGTATTGGTATAATATTTAATTTTGTCGATAAATTCTTTGCTGTCAATTGGCTTTGGAATATAATCTGTTGCACCTACTTCAAGACATTTTTCTCTGTCGCCTTTCATTGCAAAAGCTGTTAATGCAATAATCGGAACATCTTTATATTCAGGCATTTGACGAATTTTTTCTGTTGCTTCAAATCCATTCATTATTGGCATTTACATATCCATAAGTATCAAATCAAATTTTTCCTTTTGAGCCATCTTGACAGCATCTTCTCCATTTTCAACAACAACTATGTCTTCGAAATTATTTTTCTTTAATAATCGTGTAACAATTATTTGGGAATGTTTGTAGTCTTCTGCAAGTAATATTTTCTTTACACCTTTTTTGGAAAGAACTTCTTCTGCAGGCGGGGGCACTTCATATCTATTTATCATTGAATTAATTACATCAGCAAGGTCTTCAATATTTGTTGACCGCTTCTCAAGTAACTCATCAAATAAGCCTTCAATTTTGTAAAGGTCTTCTTTGTAATTTTCTTTTCCAGTATAAATTATAATTGGTAAATGTGTAAATCGTTTTTCAGATTTAATCATTTTTATTAATTCAAATCCATTTGGATGAGGCATATCTAAGTCAATTATTGCAAGGTCGATATCTTTATCTTTAATTAAATCCATGACATTTGCAGATACACTTTCAGCAATAGCATTAAATCCAACACTTTCAATTGCTTGTTTTACTAAATTCAATGTAGGGACATCATCATCAACACATAGTATAGTTGAATTTTTTCTTAGCTTATAATTTGTTAGAACTTCTACAAGATAATTATAATTTATTGGTTTTATAAAATATTCCACAGCACCCATTAAAAATGCTTTTTGCTGTTCAGGTTCTATCGAGCAGACAATGACAGGAACATTTTTAGCATTTGGATTATCATGAATTTTTTTCAACAATTCTAATCCATTTGTATTGGCTAATTCAATATCAAGTATTATTGCAAGCAACGGTTCAGAATTAATGATATTGAATGCTTGCTCTTCTGTGCTTACAATTGCCGGAACATAGCCCCACTTAGTTAAATAGTTGCTAAGTAGTTTTGATGTCGCATAATCATCTTCAATTACAAGAACTTTGTTTTTAGTTGAAGGCTGTGGGAGTTTTGATATTGTAGATTCTAATTCTGACATCTTTTCTCCATTAATTGTAAAATTAAATATAATTCCTTTTGGTGAATTATTTTTAATTGTGATATTTCCACCAATAAAATTAATATATTTTTGAACTAAAGTTAAACTTAGTCCTGTAAGATTAGAATTCTTAAACTCATTTAAGCTTTGCAGCTTGAAAGGTTCAAAAAAGTTATTGATTATATCTGTATCAAGATTTTTACCTTCATTTGAGATTACGAATTCTAATTTTTTATTTCGATTAAGTGCTGCTTTTATAAAAATCTTACCTTCATCTGTCAATAAAGTAGTAACATAAATTAAAGTACTGATAATGTACTTCAACTTTTGTTCATCTTTTTCTAACGGTCTATTTAATTCTGGTGAAATATCAACTTCAAAATTTATTTTTTTGCCTGCACGGTTTCTAAAAAGATTTACAATATCATTTATGAATTTATTAAAATTAATTTGACTTTTATTCAACGATAAATTATTTGCTTCATATTTTGAAAGCTCACTCAAATCATTAATGTTCAATAAAATACTTTGAGAATTCTTTTTTATTAATGAAAGCTGTTGTGTTAAATCAGCATCTTTACTTTCTGAAATAACATTATATGAATTTATTATTGAAGATGCATTTGCTTTTAATTCCTGCGCAGTATGATATACAAGATTTGGGAAGTAATTCATTGAATCAGGTTGACGATTATACCAATATTGAATAAATAATCCAATTAATGGAAGAGTATTTTCGATTATCGTTTTTTTATGTTTTTCAATTTCGGTTTTGCTTGCAATCTTAAGCAAGATCTTAATTGAATCAGAAATTTTAATGAATGCACAAGCTTCGTAAAAATTTCCCTCAGATATTTTTACATTACAATCATTTTTGGAATTAAGCACATATTGCGTTTCTTCTAAAACAACATTGCAATCGCTGCAGTTAAAATTATTTTTCTTAAGAAATTCATTACTAATATTATTCGACTTGCCAGCTAATTTGAGTGTTTTATTTTCATTTATTCTAAAAAGAACAGCTGATTCGAAGTTAAATTCTTTAACCAGAAAATTGCATACATCATTAAGAAAAAATTTATCCCTTCGCCTTGCTGATTCAGCTAATTCATAAATTTTTAATATTAATTCATTGATTTCATTATACATGTTTTTCTCTTTTTAAGATAATTTTCATTTTGATTTAAAAATATGAAAACAGATTTTTAGTTAAAATTATATCTATAACTTTTTTAGAAAAATACTGAATTTATTCCTTATAAATTATCGATGAAATAATTTGTAATTTTAGTGTAAAGATGTAATGCATCTTTTCCTGTAACTCCATGACCATGTCCAATGTAAGGGAAATAATCTAAAGGTTTATTTAATTCAGTAGCTTTCTTAACAAAGGTTAATGTATTTTGCCAAACAACAACTGGGTCAGCTGTTCCATGTACTAACAATAATTTGCCATTTAAATTTTGCACATAATTTAATAATGATGCTTCTTTATAACCTTCTGGATTTGTTTGAGGAGTATCCATATATCTTTCTGTATACATTACTTCGTAAAATTTCCAATCGATAACAGCACCGCCGCCAACTCCTACTTTAAATGTATTGTTTGTTCTTAGCATTAATGAAGTTGTCATAAATCCACCATAACTCCATCCGAATACACCAAATCTTGTTGTATCGATGTAAGGTAAAGTTTTTAAATATTTAACTCCGCTCATCTGGTCTTTAATTTCGATGGTACCCAATCTTCTGAAAGTTGCTTGTTCAAATTCTAAGCCTCTGTTTGCTGAGCCTCTATTGTCGAGTGTAAAAATTATATAACCTTTTTGTGCCATCATATAAAACCATAAAAAGTATCTTCCATAACCAAAACTATTTGTAATTTCTTGTGCATGAGGACCGCCATAAACATAAACTATCACAGGATATTTTTTTGATTCATCAAAATCGGGTGGTAAAATCATTCTGCAATATAGTTCTACACCCTCATCATTTTTTATAGAGAAAATTTTTGTTTTGCCAATTTTGTATTCTTTTAGTGGATTATCTGCAATTAGCAGATTTTTAATTACTTCACCTTTTTTGTTGAGTAAGTTAATTGTTCTTGGTGTTTCTAATTTTGTATAAGAATCTATGAAGTAATTTTGATTATAATTTGGAATAATGGTATGAATTCCAGGTTCATTTGTTAATTTTTTTATTTCACCAGTTTCTAAATTAACTTTGTAGACATGTCTTTCAAGCGGACTTTCTTTAGTTGAAGTGATAAATATATTTTTACCATCATTGTCAAATCCAATAAAGTTTGTAACTTCATAATTTCCTTTGGTGACTTGTCGAATTAAGTTGCCATCGTTGTCATATAAATAAAGATGTTTGAAACCATCTCTTCTTGAAAACCATAAAAATTTAGTATTTGTTTTGGGAAGAAAGATTAATGGATTTTCAGGTTCAACATATTTATCATTTTTTTCTTCAAACAAAATTTTTACTAATTCGCCTGTAGCAACATCATATTTTTTTAATTGAAGATGGTTTTGGTCTCTGTTTAAGTGAGCGATATAAAAATATTTTTCATCTGGCGACCATGTTAGACAAGTTAAATATTGATCTAATGGTTCACCTGTTTTAAGAAAAATAGTTTTATTTGTTTTTATATCATAGATTCCAACGGTAACCTGATGACTTGTTTGTCCAGCCATTGGATATTTAATATTTTTTAATCTGGCGGGGACATAAGAAATATCAACAATGGGATAATCAGTAACCATAGTTTGGTCCATTCTATAAAATGCAATGTAATTTGAGTTAGGTGACCAAAAAATTCCATTTTCAATACCAAATTCATTTCTGTGAACTGCTTGTCCACATACAATATTTGTATCTTTTTCAAAAGTAATCTGAATTGTTTTTGATGATTCAAGATTTACAAAAAGATTATTATCTATTGTATAAGCTACATATTTTGAATTTGGTGCTACAGTTTTGTTATCGGCTTTATCGTCAACCGTATTAATTAATGTAAGATTTTTAGTTTCTAAATTGTAAATGAATAATTTATTATCAATCCAGAAATTAAATGAAACATTATCAATCCATTTAATTAAAGGGAAATAATTGATTTCACTTAAGTTCTCTCTCTTAAGTTGTTCATTTAATTTTGCCAAAGTTAAAATTGTATCAGGCTTATCAGATTTGATTGAAAATTTTAATAAAGCATTATTTGTATTATCTACATAAACATAATTGTTTGTTTGAGGAATCCAGTTGATTTGTTTAAGATTAGCAGGAGATAATTTTGTGTAAGAATTAAGAACAATATCTTCAATGGTTAGAAGTTTATTTTGTGGGAATGAAAAACTTACCCATACAAATGAAAGCAAAAAGAGAAATGAAATTTTTCTCATAAGTTCCTCTTTGAAGATTTTTTGAAATATTTTAAGAACATTACGCTTTAAAAATAAAAAGGGGTTTATTAAAACCCCTCTTTAATATGTATTTGTAAGTTTATTGAACAGAATTTCATTTACACTTAAGATTGTTTTTTGTCTTTTTCGTTAGTTGGTGCAGCACGATGAGTCAATATATTATCAATTAGATTGTATTCTTTTGCTTCTTCTGCACTTAGAAAATAGTCACGGTCGCAATCTTTTGCAATTTGTTCATAAGGTTTTCCGGTATGTTCGGATAAAATTTTGTAAATAGTATCTCGTGTTTTAATCATTTCTCTTGCATGAATTTCGATATCTGTAGTTTGTCCCTGCAAACCACCAACCCATGGTTGATGAATCAAAATTTTCGAATGTGGAAGAGCAGAACGTTTTCCTGGTTCACCGCCTGCAAGAAGAACTGCTGCCATGCTTGCAGCTAAACCAACACATATAGTTGATACTTTAGATCTGATGTATCTCATTGTATCATAAATTGCCAATCCAGCCGAAACACTGCCGCCTGGAGAATTGATGTAAAGGAAAATATCTTTTTCAGGATCTTCTGCTTCTAAAAATAATAATTGAGCAATCACCAGACTTGCAATATGGTCATCTATAGCAGTTCCAAGAAAAATAATTCTTTCGCGCAGTAAGCGCGAAAAAATATCCATGCCTCTTTCACCGCGTCCTGTTTGCTCAATTACATAAGGGACTAATTGATTGAATATTTCATAATTTTTAGAAAGATATGAATTCCAGAAGTTATTGTTCATTTTCATTTTCCTTTTTTTCTTTTAAGTATTTTTCAGCATCTACTTCTTTTACTTTTGTGTTTTCTTTCAAGAAGTTAATCACTTTTTCTTCGAGTAGCATATATGGTCTATAAGAATCTTTATAATACTTAACCAACTTTTCTACACTAATTCCAGTTTTTTCTGAATCTTCTTTTGCAAGTTTTTCAATATCAGAATCATCAACTTTTATATTTTCTGTTTTTGCAATATTATCCAATATAATCTGCCATTTAGCATTCCATTCTGCTCTTGGTTTATAATATTCTCTAACAGCTTCTTCATTGATTGTTTGTCTGTATCTTTTAGCATTTTCTTTTTCCTGCTCAACAAAATTTTTGAGTAAAGATTCTACTAAACTCGGCGGGGGAGTAAAATCATTATTCTTAACTACTTGATTTAAAAGATTATTTACAAAAATTTCTTCTGACTGTGATTGATAATATTCATCAAGATTTTTTCTAATCATTTCTTTCCATTCATCAAGATTCGATGCTTTGTTATTTGTGATTCCCTTAATCAATTCTTCAGTTGGTTCAGGAATAACTTTCTTTTCTATTTTCAATATTTCAGCTTCATAATGATATTCTTCTCTGTGAATTTCATCGCCATGAGTGTGTTCATCTACAAAATGAAATGGAAATTTATCACCGACTTTTTTACCAATTGCATTTTCAGGAATTTGTTGATTAACTCTTTTATCGCTTAAATCGATGACAACATTTTCTGTTTTTTGTCCAATGATTGGCAATCCAGAATTATCAACACGCTGTAGATTAACTGTGATGCGGTAATTATTGTCTTCAATTTTTTCTGCTTCTTCGAAGAGAGCTTTTGATTCAAGATAATATTCTATTTCTTTTTCTATTTCTTCGTCTTTTACTTTGAAAATTGGTTTTTCAATTTCAAGATTTTTATAATTCTTCAATTCAATTTTTGGAGTAACTTCGTATTTTATTTTGAAAGAAAGTTTATCGCCTTTAACAAAATCAAGATGTGTTAATGTGGGTGTATTGATAGGATTAATATTTTCCTTTTCTACAATTTCCCAAAATCTTTTGTTGGCAATTTTTTCACTTGCATCATATTCGATTGCATCACCATAAAATTTCTTTATAAGTGAAAGCGGAGCTTTCCCTTTTCGAAAACCATCTATGGTGATATTTTTTCTTTCTTCTTCGTATGCCTTTTCGATATCGGGCAATATTTCATCATAAGTCAGCATGACTTCGATTTCTTGAATTGAATCTTCGAGTTGATTTACCTTGTATTCCAATTATACCTCTTTAATTTATTGATAATTTAGTGCGAGAGGGGGGACTCGAACCCCCACACCTTTTGGGTACTAGATCCTAAGTCTAGCGCGTCTGCCAATTCCGCCACTCTCGCATTGGCTTGCAAAATTATGCAAAACTTAAGAAATATCAAAAAGTCAATCTTGATTTTAACTTAGTTATTGAGTTCATTTTGTATTGAAATCTGCAATTTACAGTATTTATTTTGTCATCTTTGATTAGCTTAATTTTAAAAACAAATTTTTTAATTATATGAAAAAATATCTGGTTATTGCTTTTTTGTTTTTTTCAGCAAATGTTTTTTATCCACAGAATGGGATTATTAAAAGTTATTATCCTGATGGAAATTTATATTATGAAATTTCTTATGTGAATGATGTTCTTGATGGAACTTCATATTGGTATTATCCAAATGGCAATTTAAAGACAATGAAAGAATTTAGCAAAGGAAAACTCAATGGTTATGTGCGTCAATTTTATGAAAGCGGATTAATAAAAGAAGAATTTTATGTCAAAGATGGAATTAAAAATGGGACACATCGAATTTATTATGAAAATGGAGCATTGAAAGAAATTAATATTTATGAAGAAGGTAAACTTGTTTCTACAAATAAATTTGAATATGACCCAAATTATACAGCTCCACCTGAAGCATATCTTGCAGGAAATAAACAGCAGGAACTTCTTAAAAAGAAAAAGCAGGAACTCATTTGTGATGTGGATATTTGTCCAATTCCTATTGGAGGAATGAAAACAATTCAGGATAATTTAATTTATCCAGAACATGCATTAATGTATGGCTTGGAAGGGGAGGTAATTTTAATTGCAACAATTGACGAGAAGGGTGATGTTACAAATACAGAAGTTATTAAAGGATTAGGATTAGGTTGTAACGAAGCAGCAGAGGATGCAGTTAAAAAAACTAAATTTATTCCCGGTAAGAAAGATGGTAAAGTTGTTCCTTCAAGAGTAACATTGAAAGTGGAATTCAAAATATTCGATAAAACAGTTGTACTCAATAATGGTAAAAATGAAAAAACTGAAGTTGAGAAAAGTGATGTTCAGTTGCAATCAAATATTCACTCAAAAGTTTCTTTGGAAAATCAAACAGAGAAAGAAATAAGAAAGAAGACTGAAATAATTTGTGATTATGAAGATTGTCCTTATCCAGTTGGAGGATTAAGAAGTATTAATGACCATTTAGAAATTCCATTTATTGCAAAAAGACTTAAGTTGAAAGGTGAAATAATAATAGAAGCAACAATTGATGAATTTGGTATCGTAAGAGATACAAAAGTAATCAAAGGAATAGGATATGGCTGTGATGATGCCGTTGAGTCTGCAATAATGCGAACAAAATTTAATCCTGCAAGACTATCAGGAAAAGATATTGATGCAGTTGTTAAAATTATTTTCCCGTTCAGTTATGATGATTAATCAAATTAGAGATAATTTCATAAAATTCTTTTTCGATTGATTTCCCCTGATCTTTTGCATACCAGATATGAAGTTGTTCAAGAAATTCTTCTTTGGTTTTTCCTTCTGCTTTTAATTTGTTAACTAAATCTTGTGCATCTTTTGGTCTTGGTCCCCATTGAAATAATTCATTACCATCATTATCAAATGCAATTAATTTGGGGATACTTCTTGTTCCGTTAGTAAGATAGAGGTCCATTATATCAAGATTTTTATCTCTTTCTAAAATTCTTAGGTCAATTAAATTATTGCATTCTGCAAATTTGGAAATGTATGGAACTATTTGGGCAGAGTCTCCACACCAATGTTCAGAAAGTATTAACCATAATTGAGGCTTTTGAATTTTTTTAATCAGTTCGCATAAGTCTTTGTTGATAACATAAGTTTTTTCAATTCGAGTTGAACGTTGATAATTCAACTTAAGAAGATTAGCTGAAACACCTTCATATTCAGTCAAATTATTATTGTTAATTAACTCAATTTTTTGTTTTAATGAATTCATGTATTCCTGATATTTCATTCCTTGATGCGGCCTTTTATCTAAAAAGAATTGATGAGCCATTTTTACTCCTTTAATATTGTATTCAAAAATAAAATAATTGTCCTTTTTAATAAACTTTCAAGCGAATAACATATTATTTTTTGAATAAGTTTCTAATTTTGTAAATGGTATGGTAGTTGAAATAAAGTTTCAAAACCTTGGAGGTTATATGTTACGGAAAATATTTTACATAATAATTGTAATTGGATTATTTTATGCATCCAATAATGCAAAGCCATTAGTTAGACATCATTCATATGAAATGTTTTATTTTTCACTAAAACCTTATGGTGAGTGGATTGAAATTGATAATGGCATTGTTGTATGGCGTCCATTAAAAATTCATATCGGTTGGAAACCTTATTTAATTGGCAGATGGTGCTGGACAAAATACGGTTGGTATTGGGATTCGTTTGAACCTTTTGGTTGGGCTGTTTATCATTATGGCAGATGGTACTATGATGATTACTATGGATGGATTTGGATACCTGATGATGAATGGGGGCCTGCTTGGGTAGAATGGCGTTACGATGATTTTTATATTGGCTGGGCTCCTTTACCTCCTTATGCATATTTCAGAATTAATATAGGAATTCATTTTACAATTAACTGGCATTCACATTACTTATACTGGAACTTTGTACGATATGAACATTTTTGCAATCGAAATGTTAATTTTTATATTGTAGATTCAAGAAGAATCCCGGAATTATTTGAAAGAACAAAATATAGAAATGATTATTATTATCGTGATGGTAGAATTATTAATGCCGGGATTGACAAATCCATAGTTGAACGAAAAGCACGATTAAGAATTAGGGAATATGAAGTAAATAATATTGATGATTATAAAGAATTTGGAAAGATAAGAGACAGAGATAAAAATAAAATTTATACTTATAGATTGGGAGAAAGAGATTATCAAATCAGCAGCAATAGAAATTTTGAATTGCGAAGAGCTGAGAGAAAATCTACACTTGAACAAGATAAATTAAATTTGCCAGAAAGAGAAGTTATAAGAAGAAATGAAAATGAAAATAAATTTGAATCAAGAAATTTAGAAGAAAGCAATACTCGAATTGAAAAAAGATATCCAACTGAAGATAGAACTTATAATCGTGAAAGAGGCAGAACTCCAGAACAAAGCCGAACGTATGAAAGACAAAATCAATTTGAAAAACAAAGAGATAGAAATTTTCCTGAATTAAGAAATAGAGAAAATGAAAATTCCAAACCAGAAAGAAAAATGAATGATGTAAGAAGAGAAAGAGATTTTAATAGTAGACGAATTAGATGAGATTTAATTTTACAACTAAAAGAAACCCCGTGTTAACGGGGTTTCTTTTTATCTTACTTTAATTTTCTTAGCAGTGATTAATTTTGCTAATTCTCCTGTGCCGTTTTTAGCAAGTGTTCTCAGAGCGCTGGTCGTTAATTTAACTGTCACAAATCTATTAAGTTCTTTAACCCAAATTCTTTTTTTCTGAAGATTTGGCAAAAATCTTCTTTTGGTTTTATTATGAGCATGGGAAATATTGTGACCACTTACTGGACCAACACCTGTTAATTGACATCTTCGAGCCATTATTTTTCCACTTTTAATTTTTTTGCATGCAAACTTAACAAATTTATATCAAAAGAAAAAATTTGATTAAAAATTATTCGCGTTTGCCAAGTTCATGGTCAAGCATAAATAAACTTCCTGTATGGTCCCCAATCAATTTTATTGTTTCTACTATTTTTTGAACTGAGGAAACTTCTTCTACCTGTTCTTTCACAAACCATTGCAAAAAGTTGTTTGTAGCATGATCTTTTTCTTCAGCTGCTAAATTGACAAGGTCGTTAATTCTTTTGGTTATATATTCCTCATGTTTAAGTGCTTCTTCAAAAGCTTCAAGAGGTGAATTCCATTCTAATTTTGGTTTTTCAATTTTATCCAATGTTACTTTCTTTCCAACTTCATTAATGTATCCAAAAAATTTCATTGCATGTCCATATTCTTCTTCTGATTGTTTTTTCATCCAATGAGCAAAACCTCTCCAATTATTTGATTCGAAATGAGCAGCCATCGATAAATATAAATAAGAAGAAAATAATTCTGCATTTAATTGTTCATTTAATGCTTTTTCCATTTTGTTTGAAATCATAATACACCTCTTTTTAGTTGTAGTTAATTATACAAATTATTACTCTTTCAAACAAAAAAAATAATTTTTAGTTCATTCTAACAAATTTTATAGAAAATTATGTTAAAAATAATTAGAGTGCTTGCCAAAACTTTTCTTGTTTTCACATTGTGGATTATTTTTTTGTTGATTGTTTTTAGATTTATTAATCCTGCTACATCAGCATTTATGTATTCTTCTGTAAAAGATTCTTTTAGTTCACTTTTTAGCAAAGAAGATATAAATTATAATCCAGTAAGTATAAATAAAGTGTCAATGTTTGTTCCATTGGCTGTTGTTGCTTCTGAGGACCAAAGATTTTTTGCACATTTTGGTTTTGATATTGAACAAATCGAAAAAGCGATGAGGGAAAATGAGCATAGGAAAAGAATTAGAGGGGCGAGCACAATAACTATGCAGGTTGCAAAAAATTTGTTTTTATTCCCATCAAAAATTTTTTTTAGAAAAGCTGTTGAAGCTTATTACACAGTGTTAATTGAATTATTTTGGTCGAAGAAAAGAATTATAGAAGTATACTTGAATATTGCAGAGATGGGGGATGGAATCTATGGAATAAAGAGTGCATCAAAAATTTATTTTAAAAAAAATCCGGATAAGCTTACAAAATCAGAAGCGGCTGCAATTGCTTCAATTTTACCAAATCCGCGAAAAAGAAATCCATTAAAGCCAAGTAGTTATTTATTATACAGAAGAAATAAAATAATGGAACAGATGGATTTAATAGGTGGAATTAATTTTATTAAGAATAATTTATAATTATCTGTTATTAAAAAGCTCCAGAGATTTTAATAAAATACTTTCTACAATTGAACCCTCAAGAATTGGTGTGCTGTATTTATAATTAATGTCATCAGCATTATAATTGTAAGAGTAACTTTTTATCACATTATTATTTTTGTCATAAAAAATAATTTGAAGAATGCTGTATCTTTTTAATTCCTTATTAATTAGATAATAAGTTTTTGTTTTATAAATTTCTTTTTCAATCATCTCTATTTTGATAGGTTCAGAGTGATGCTCTAATACCCAAACATAAATATCATCTTTATCAATTAATATGTTAGATGAATTAATAAACAATTTGTTATTGACATCAACTGGAGTCCATTCATCATTTTTATTTTGAGAACATAATGTGCAATAAAAAATAAATGAGAATAAACAAAAGAAAAATAATTTTTTACTTGTTGCCATAAGAATTAATGTTTGTTAAAAATATTTTTTCTTACAAATTAAGAATAATTCTCTTTTTCTTGCATCAGATTTGATTTCAAATTCTTCAACATAAAGAAGTCTCCAAGGAATACCACTCTTGGTAAATTTAGATTTAGCATGATTGTGTTCATATAATCTTTTTTCAACATTATCAGTAAATCCGACATATCTTTTCTTCAGCTTTTCACTGTAAATT